>JAJYFM010000011.1 GCA_021790895.1 bacterium | reverse complement strand
TGCGCGGCGCGGCGGCCGTGCGCGGCGCAGCAGCGGTTCGCGGCGCAGACGGCGCCTGCCGCGGCGGCGCCGAACCGGCGCGTGCCGGTGCCGTCGTGCTCGCCTCTCCGGCGAGAACGAAGCGCAGCAATGCCGCCTCCAGCTCCAACCGAGCGTCACCACCGCGCGCCAACGTCGCGGCGTCGGTGAGGACGCGGAGCAGCGGGAGCACCGTTAGGCTATCGATATCCTGGGCGCGAGCGGTCGCTTCTTCGGCATCCTCCGGCGCGCTGTCGCGCGCGAGCAACGCCGGGTCGATCCGCGCGACCAACAGATTTCGCATCGCACCGAGCAGCGCGCGCAGCAGCGTTGCCGGCTCGATCCCCGCGTCGCTTGCCTCTTCAATGGTGCGCAACATCGCACCGGCATCGCGGCGCAACACATCGTCGCGCAGGCGCAGCGCCATCTCGCGGCCGTTCGAGCCGAAGGCCGACTCGATTGCCGCGCCGTCGACGCGCCCATCGCCGTACGCCGCCGCCTGTTCGAGCATCGTCAGCGCATCGCGCAGGCCGCCGTCGGCGCGGTAGGCGATCGCAGCGAGCGCGCTCTCTTCGACGACGATGTTTTCCGCAGCGGCGATCTCGCGCATGCGTTCGATCATAACCGGGATCGCGATGCGCCGAAACGTATAGCGCTGACAGCGCGAAAGAATCGTTATCGGTAAGCGCTCGGGTTCGGTGGTTGCGAGAATGAAGAGCGCGTGGTCGGGCGGCTCCTCGAGCGTTTTCAAAAACGCATTCGCGCCCTCTTTGGTAAGCATATGCGCTTCATCGATGATATAAATTTTCTTCCGCATCACCGACGGCGGAAATTTCACTGCATCGCGCAGCGAACGGATTTCATCGATTCCACGATTGCTCGCCGCATCGATCTCGAGCACATCGAGCGCGGTGCCGTCGAGCATCGCAACGCATGCGGCGCAGGTATTATCGGGCTCCGCAGTTGGGCCGTGCTCGCAATTCATGCAGCGAGCAAAGATTTTCGCCGCCGAGGTTTTACCGCTGCCGCGCGGCCCCGAGAAGAGATAAGCGTGCGCCACCTTCCCGCCTTCGACCGCGCTGCGAAGGGTTCTGACGACGGAGTCCTGACCGACAAGCTCCGAGAAGCTCTTCGGCCTCCACCTACGATAAAGAGACATTAAACTTGGCTTTGCGGCCCTGTATCTTCTCGCCTGCATGGGGTATAATACGAAGGAAACGTGCCACGCTCGCCTGGGTAATTAAAGGGAGCGGAGAAGGCTGTTTCGGGCCCACATCGCTAAGCGACGAGGGCTGAATCCCTGTTCGAGGAGAGGAACCCGCCGCGTGAATCTGCAGGTCGCCCTGCACAAATGGTTTGGCTTTGAGAACTTCTTCCAAGGTCAGGAAGCGGTCGTTCAGCGCGTCCTCGCCGGAAATGATACGCTCGCGATTCTTGCCACCGGCGGCGGCAAAAGTCTGACGTATCAGCTTCCCGCCTTGATCCTCGAAGGCACGACCGTTGTCGTCAGCCCGCTCATCGCGTTGATGAAAGATCAACTCGACATGCTTAAGGCGCGCGGCATCACCGCTGTCGTCGCCATTAACTCGACGCTTTCGGAAGAACAAGAAGCGCGCGCCATGCGCCGCATCGCCGCAGGCGAGATCAAAATCGTCTACACGACGCCCGAGAAGCTCGAAGATGAACGGTTTATAAAAGTTTTACAATCGGTGCGCGTGCCGCTTTTTGTCGTCGACGAAGCGCACTGCATCAGCCAGTGGGGGCACGATTTCCGCCCCGCCTACCTCGCACTCGGGTCGGTCGTTCGCAAGCTGGGGCGCCCGCCGATCCTCGCGCTCACCGCTACGGCAACCCCCGCCGTCCGCGAAGATATCCTGCACCAACTCGGCATCGAGAACGTGCAACCGATCGTGCGCGGCTTCGACCGGCCAAATCTCATTTACGAAGCACGGAAGGCCGAAAAAGAGCCCGATAAATTCAAAACGATCGAACGGCTCTTTACCGGCGAACATGCGATCGAAGGTACCGGCATCATCTACACCGCGACGATTAAAAACGCACTCGCGGTTTGCGAATTTCTCACCGAACGCCTCGGCATGCCCGCCGAGGTCTATCATTCGAAGCTTCACAAAGAAGATCGCACGCGCGTACACGAGCTCTTCATGGGCGAAAAAATTCGCGCGGTCGTTGCAACAAATGCCTTCGGTCTCGGCATCGATAAACCCAATATTCGGTTCGTCATTCACTACGATCTCCCGGGTTCTATCGAAGCATACACGCAAGAAGCGGGGCGCGCCGGTCGTGATGGCCTTCCCTCGCGCTGCATCCTCATCTATCGCATGAGCGACACACGCGTGCAGACCTATTTTCTTACCGGGAAATATCCTGATATCGAAGACGTCCAGCGCGTCTTCGGCACCATCGAGGTCTTCGGCACGCAAGAGAGCGGCGTTGCGATGGTCGATCTTCGCAAAATTCTGCAGTTGCCGCTGACGAAACTCAAAGTTATTCTCGCTTTGCTTCGCAAGGCTGGTTATATCGATACCGTCGAACGCAGCACCTATACGGTCTCAGAGGCGGCGCGAAAGAACCGCGAACTCGTTCTCAATCTCGCCAATTACGAAACAAAGCGTTCGTACGACCAAAGCAAGCTCGCGATGATGCTGCAATATGCCGAAGCGACGTCGTGCCGTCGACGCTTCATCCTCAACTATTTCGGCGAAATTTTCACCACCGACAATTGCGGAGCGTGCGACAATTGCTTGCGCGCAGCGACGCTTCCGAAAGTCGCGAACTTGCAAGGCGACGGTTACGGAATCTCCGAAGTCGTCGAGCATCCGAAATTCGGCATCGGCACGATCGAACGCGCCGAGCGCGATTACGTCACCGTGCTCTTCCCCAGCGTCGGATATAAGACGTTGCTGGCAAGCGCGGTGCGACGAGCGACGGCCGCGCTCTCCTAATCCACTCGATGCGCCGCCCACCATTTCTCGCACTCATCCTTCTCCCGGCGACGCTTGGGATCGCTGCGCTGCACCCGCAGGTCGCGCCGATCTCCCCGCCCACACCGACGCCGCTCGCCTCGTCGACGCCGCTCGCCTCGCCGACGCCGCTCGCCTCGCCGACACCGCTCGCCTCGCCGACACCGCTCGCCTCGCCGACACCGCTGCCGACCCCAACGCCGACGCCGACGCCGGTTCCGATCGTGCTTGCGCCGGCCTCGGCGCTCGTCCCGGTCGGCGCCTCGGTGCAAGTCGCGGTCGGCAACACGTTGGGCGCCGTAACGCTCACCGGGGGGAACCCACAGGTCGTTGCGGTCAGCTATAACAGCAACACCGAGCTGCTCAGTATCTCCGGGCTCGCGCCGGGATCGACAAGCATCACGCTCACCGACATGCGCGGCATCTCCGCTACGTTGCCGATCCTCGTTGCCTATCCGGCCGGAAGAACGCCGCAGCATACCTTACTGGTCCGCGTTACCGGCGAACCGGCGAGCGCCTCGTTCGTGCTCAAACGCGTCGCCGATGCGATCGACGCGAGCGTCTCGCTGCGCCCCGGCGCGCAGCTCGTCTTTAGCCGCTCGCAGATCGGTATCGATACGCCGCTCGGCGTCGACGACGTCCTCAATCTTAGCGTTCCGGTAACGCTGCAGGGGAACAATTACATCGAGGTTGATTCCACCGTCAACCTCACCGTTGAAAATATCGCCGCCCCGCGCATCTCGCCGTCATCGCTGATGGTCAGTGATTTCCCGGAACGTCTTACGACCGACGGGGTGCTCTTTACCGCCGATCTCCACCGGCAAGCGCCTTCGCGATTTCTCTACTTCCATTACAACCCGCCGCATTCGATTGCGCGCCGCATCGTCTTGCGCGCGACCAACACCTCGCCCGAACCGGCGCTGCTGCAATTTATCGACGGTCGCGGCGGCCCGAGTCCCAACGAAATGGAGGCCGGGCATCTCTCGACGAAGCGCTTCCTGGTGCATCTTGTCACCAACGAAGGCAAGATCGTTCAACTTCCCGGCTACGGCAGCGTGAATCTTGCGGTGCAAGATCTTCCGGCGGATTCGATCGTTAGCGATCTTCTGCAATTGCGCGTGCTCAACGGTGGATTGATTCACCTCTTGCTCTTCGCGCAGCGAGCGACCGATTCGCCAAGCTCTCTCCCCAAAAGCGACACGCTTTTGCAGGGGCATCACGCGCACGCACGCGGCATCTATTCTATTCCGGAATTTAGTTACTCGACCCAATGGAGTGTCGAAGACCCCTATCTCGAACTTGCGGTTGGGCAAGTGCCGCTTCCCAACGACCTCGTCGGGCAGGCGCTCTCCGGCGACTACGGCGTGCTGCAGAATTTCGAGATTAACGTCGTCAATCCAACGCACCAGGCGCAGACGATCGCACTCTACGAAAATCCGCGCGGCGGTAGCGCAACCGGTACCTACTTGATCGACCGCGTTTTGGTGCAGTCGCATCAAGTGCGCGCTTTCACGCGCTATAAACTGCGTAGTTACGTCGTTCCAGCGCGCGGTTTTCTGCGTCTGCACATCACGACGATTCCCGATGCCGGATCGAGCTTTCCGGTGCGTTTGATTCTTGCGCCCGACGACGGTAGCGTGCCGGCCGGCGCGCCGGGATCGCCGGTTTACACCGAAGCGATTCGATAGAGCTCGGCGGTCGCATCCGCCGCGCTGCGCCACGAGAAACGCTCGACGGCGGCGGCGCGATCGCTCGCTGCACGACGACGAGCGCGCTCGGGATCGGCAAAGACCGCTGCCAGCGCATCGCGCCAACCCGCGACGTCGTCGGGGTCGATACGCGGCACGATATCTCCCGCAATTTCATCGAGCGAAGAGCCGCGCGCGGAGACCGCCGGAAGCCCGACGCATCGCGCCTGTGCGAGCGGTAGGCCGAAACCCTCGTAACGCGACGGCATCGCGAGTACGGTGCTGGTGGCATAAAGGTCGAACAGCTCCGAGCGCTCGACGTAGCCACGAAATTCAAGTCGGTCCTCGACGCCGAGTTCGCGCGCAATCGCGGCGCAATGGTCGCGATAGGGCGTACTCGGCCCGACGGAGATCGTGCGAACGCCGGGTAATGCAGGGAGCGCGCGGATCACCACTTCGAGGTTCTTGCGCGCTTCCACCGTTCCAACGACAAGAATCGAAGGACGATCGTTCGTGCGAAGCTCCAGCTTGCCGAATTCTTCAGCGACGCCGGGTGGAATAACGTGCATGGTGCGTTCGTCGATCCCGGGGTGCAATTCGATGATTTCTCGAGCAGAAAACTCCGAATCGGTGATGATCGCGCGCGCGTGCGTCGATAGTCGCTTCATGAGGGTGCCGAAATAGGCCCGTGAATAGAAGCGCGTATGTCCTTGCACGCGCAGCCATGCCGCATCGTGTAGCGTGAGCACGATCGGCAGCGAGGCGATCGCCGGCATCGTTCCCGAGGTACAGTGCAAAAGCTTCGCCTTCGAGCGCGCCGCGGCGATCGGCAGCAAGACCTGGTCCCAGTACGCGCGTCGATCGAAGCGCCATGGATCGACTTTCGGAGCGCTTAAAGGAACGAGCTCGATTCCGGGAGTTGTGCTGAGAGCTCGTGCGAGTTCGCGCGCGTATTCGCCGATGCCGGTTGCACTGCCGATGGTCGGCTGCGCGTCGAAAGCGACTCTCACGGACGCACGCGCCCGCTGAGTTTTCGTGCGAGCGTCCGAACGCTCCCAGCCCCGGCATCGTAGCGACGCGCAGTCGCGAGATATCGGCGCGCGGCGGCGATCTCGCCGGCGCGCAACGCCAGGCTCCCCAAACCCGACCAGCCGTCGGCACTCGCGGGATTGATCGTTACGACGCGTCGATACCATCGTTTCGCGCGCGCGTTGTCGTTGACGCGATAATAATAGGCGGCGACGCCGAGCGCGTAGTTGTTGTCATACGGAGCCATACGCGCGGCGGCGAGAAAGGCGCGGCGTGCGCGCGGGTTCCAAAGCGATGGTCGATGCCCGTGATAGACGGCGGCCGTTGCGATCATTCCACTTCGCCAATAAATGTTGGCCAGTGCGTCGGGATGCGTCGTCGTCGTTGCGAGACGAGCATGCAACCGATCCGCGAGGGCATACGCAGCTCGCGGATGGATTCGCTCAAGCGCATTGATTCGTGCCAGCAAGCGCGGTAAATCGACTCCCGCGAGTTCGTATTCGATCGCAAGCGCATCGGCACCGCGCGCGCGTTCGATCGCAGCGAATAAGGCATCGCGCGCTCCGCCGGCCGGCAGCGTCACTCCGAACTTTACCGCGCTCGCTTCATCGCCGCGCCGTAATGCTTCGAGTCCGAGTTCGCGCGCAATAAATGGGGCCGGGGCGATGCGGTCAATCCCCCGATAGATGCTAAGGCCCCATCGCTGCGGCAGCAAGCGCGGCAGCGATGCCGGACGAGCATCGCCGGAAAGGAGCGCGTCGGAGCCGACCTGCACGACCCCCAGCAAAGCTGCCGCGACGAAAGCGACGGCGAGCAACGTTCGCGCGATCAGAATTTAATCGTAAGATCGACGCCGGCGCGTAATTGCGTTTCGTTCGGCGTCAATTGCAGATTGTCGTTGAAACGGTATTGCCGCGCCTGAAACGTCAGCGTCGCCGGTGCATGCGGCAACGTGTACGTTAATTTTCCGAAGTAGCGGCTGTCGGTACCCGAGAGTGTCGTCGGCGATAACGAGCCGTATGTGCCGACGAGGGTTCCGCTTCGGTAGCCCAGCCCAACGGTGAATCGCGACGAGACCGGCACCGCAAGGCTCGCGCCGATACTCGAATGCGTGAGGTCGTTAAACGCGGCCGGCGGCAGTACGAGCCGACTCGTTGAATCGAATCCAAGCACCGGATCGAGGATCGGCGAGGGGTTCTCCGAGGAGATCAATCCACGCGAGAGATGTTCAAAACGGCTCGAAAGCCCGAGCGTCACCGTGCGTCGGCCGGTGCGGAATGAAATATTCGTTCTTCCGCCGAGGACCTGATCGTTTGCCGGCGGCAACGGCATCAAGAGGCCACCGTGCGATTGCTTCGTGTTTTGAAACTGCACGGTCGTCTTCACTCTGCGGATCGCGCCTAAGAGACGCCCCAGAATGGTGGTTCGCGGCGCTGCTTGTCGGAAGGCCGGCCGCTGTGACGGATCGCCGAAGTCGAAATGGAGCGGCGCGGGCGATGCCTGGTCGAAGCCCTCACCGACGGTCTCGGCAGGCGGCGTTTGAAAGCGCGCTGTCCCAACGCTGACCAGCCGCACCGGTGCAACGACGGCATCGAATTGAACGCTGTCGGGAATTTTCGGGGCAGCGACGGCAAACGAGAGCGCGGTGAGCAGATCGGGGACGATCGAGGGCGAGCTGGGAGCGTCGGCGGCGCCTCCGGGGAGATTCGCCAGCAGGCTGAGGCCACGCAACGCGCCGGGGAGACTCCGGACGGCATCCGCGCCGGTGAGGTGAAAGACCTCGGCGCCAAGGTGCAGCCCTCGGGCCGCGACCGGAGCCGAGGCAGAGGCAAAACAGAGCGCCCCTGCGAGCGCCCCCGCGAAGATCCGTTGTCGGCCCTTCACTTCTAGCAAGCCTCCGATGAAACGGGCGCGACCAGCCCGTGGACTCTTATTATCGGTCGTTCGAGCGTACCTTTACATCGTTAACGGTCGCAGCCCATCGGAAAGTTGCTACTCCCGCCGATTTGGCACCTTCAACGAGTGCCCTGAAAGCGGCGGGCGATGAGCTCGGCGGCGAAGTCGTCGATTGGCCGCGGCGGCGTGAGCATCCCGCGCGGGATCAAACGGCGCCAGCCGCGCGGAGGAAAGGCCTCGAAATAGAGCTTTCGGGCATCGAGCGTGGTGCTCGTTTCGTCGACCCGCTCGCAGGGAAGCCCGAAGTCGGCGACTCGATGCAGAATCTCGCTGCCGCGCGTTCCACCGCCGACCGCGATGACCTCAACGCGATAGCGATCGATGAGCGGAGCGAGATCCTCGAGTAAGCGGTCGGGTTGAAGAATCGCGCGGAACGGCACCTCACCGCTCTCGGTGAGGACCGCCACGCCGACTTTTCGGGAGCCGGGATCGATGCCGAGCACCGTCACGGAATCGACCGTTGACCGGGCTGTAACAGGGTGACGACGATCGGAATCTGCCCTTCGCGCAAGTAGGTATGCGGATAGATATCGGTCGCCGCCCAAGCAACGAGCAGATAGCTCCCTTTCCCGTTCTTCAGCATCTCCTGCATGCTCGACAGAGACGGATAGACGCTCACCGGGGTAATATTGGCGACCAACGCCGAGGAGAGACCGCGGTTTTGCAGCACCTGCGCAACCGCGTTGCTGAGTTGTCGGATACTTAAATTCACGTTCACATTGCGCCCGGCATCAATCTTAAACTCGACGATCTGCGTTTTTGCCGGGTAGATCAACGTATCGGGAACCGAATCGAGGCTCAGATCGATACGATCGTTCACGAAGAGGTTGCGATGCGCGACGGCGATCAACAGCACGTTCGCGCGGCCATTCAAGAACCCAAGCTGCGGGCTGCTCGCGGTTGCATTCAAGCGCTCGTACGTACCCTTCGGCACGCGTGCCGGTTTCAAACCGAACGGCACGTAGGTTTGGTTCACGAATTTCACTGTATCATCGAAAAACGCACGCATGATTTCTTTGCGGCGCGCAACGTTCGAACCTTGCGGGATTGTCGCGTAGAAATCGGTCATCAAACTATCGACGCCGACCACCAAGCGCCCGGTATTGACTTTCTTCCCGAGCTCGCGTTCGCGCTGCTGCAAGGTGGAGATTTCACGATTGACCGATGCCAATTTAAAGAACGCCGTTTGTACGTCACGCGATGCCAGCAGTGCGACGCTGACGACTGCCAGGGCGATGAGCATTCCGGTGGCGACGGCGACGATCGTCGACGTATAGCGTGGCCGGATATTAAAAAGCGTCAGGCGCTTGCGCCCAACTTGGTGACCGACCCTGTCGCCGACGTAGGAGATGCCGCCGGCCAATAAAACAATGCCGAGAATGAGCAACGACCCGCGTACATCGTCGAGAAAATTCATCGTTTCAGACCGCCGCGATCCGCAGAAGCCGTCGCAAGCCTATCGTCGTAAAAATCGCGTTCGGCATCCATACGAGCAGCGGAGCAATGGCAATAAAATTTTCCGCTAAATACGAAAAGATCGTGAGAACGACGTAATAAATAAACGCGATCGCAACCGCGAGGCCGAAGCCGAGGCTCGCCCCTCCGCCCCCGCCGCGCAACGCCCGAATGCCGAAGGGAATCGCCATGAGGACAAACACGAAACAAGCGAACGGTCGCGCCAATTTTTCGTGGAACGCCACGAGATATTTCCGCAAGCCGTTTCCGGAGAGCTGACCGGTACGAATGAGATCCGCGATCTGCCGTCGGCTCATGGCGTCGGGATCGTTGTGCGTTAGCCGTTCGACGATATCGGCAGGTTGTTCGCCGATGGCAATCTCTTGCTGAGCCACATGCGGCTCGGAGATGGTCACGCCGTTTGCGTCGAAGCGATAGGCGCTAACATCGTTGAGTAACCAACGATTCGCCTGAAAGTCGGCGCGTTTGGCAAATACGATCTGCACCGGAACGTTCGACGCATCGTACTGCACGAGCGTGACATTGAGCAGTGCTTGCGAGTGCGGTTGGTATCCCGTTGCGATGGTCACTTGGCGGCCGCCTCCGGGGAGCGGGGCCGACACGGTGAGATCTTGGTTGAACGCGCTGGTATGGCTGATCGCACGATCTTCAATCGAATTGACCTGCGATGCCGCAAAAGGCACGACGTTTTCCTGAATGATGTAGTCGACCAACGAGATGACGAGCCCAGCCATCAACAACGCGCTCACGATTCGCACGAAGGATATTCCGCCGGCTTTCATCGCGGTTATTTCACTGTCGGCGGAGAGCCGTTGAATCGCGAGCAGGGTCCCTAAAAGCAATGCCATCGGAATCACCAGCACCACCATGCCGGGAAGCTGCCATATGAAGATTTCAATCGCCGCGCCCAACGGCGCATGGTCGTTGCTGACGAGTCGACCGAGGGCGAGTATTTGCGTCGCGGCGAAAATTAACGTGAACGCCGATAACCCAAAGCCAAATGGGCCGGCAAGTTCGAGCAGGACGTAGCGGTCGAGAATCGTTCGGCAGGCAAGCGTTCGAATCACAGACGAAAACTTTCGCCGAGATAAAATTTTCGTGCGACCGGCGAATCGAGGACTTCTTGTGCGCTTCCCTCAACTTCGATCTTGCCGTTATTGAGAATGTACGCACGGTCGACGATAGCGAGCGTCTCGCGCACCTGATGGTCGGTAATGAGAATGCCGAGTCCGCGATCGCGAAGCTGGCGGATCATCACTTGAATGTCGGCGACGGCGATCGGGTCGATACCGGTAAAAGGCTCGTCGAGCAAAAGAAATGCGGGATCGGTGGCGAGCGCGCGCGCGATTTCGACGCGGCGACGCTCCCCGCCGGAGAGTGATTCGCCGCGTGCGTCGACGAAACGCTGGAGCCCGAACTCTTCTAGCAAGGGCATCAGGCGCCGCTCGCTCTCTTCGAAGCTCACGCCACGCTGCTGCCAGATGAGCCGAATGTTGTCGCCGACCGAGAGCTTGCGAAAGATGGAGTTTTCTTGGGCGAGGTAGCCGATGCCGCTGCGCGCGCGCTGGTACATCGGCGCATGCGTGAGGTCGATTTCCGCGCTCTCGTTATCGAGCACGACGGTACCGCTATCGGGCTTCACCAAACCGACCACCATGTAAAAGGTCGTCGTCTTGCCGGCGCCGTTCGGGCCGAGCAAGCCGACGACTTCGCCGGTGCCGACGTCGGCGCTCACATTATCCACGACCGTGCGATCGCCGTAGCGTTTCACAAGGCCGCGTAATTCGATCTTTCGGTCGTTCATTGTATTCTCACCTTGGAGAGCGCGATATCGGCATCAACGGTCCGGCCGACCGCGTCCATGCCGCGTTCGCCGTAGAGATGAACGTCACCGCTCCCATGGAGCGATTGCGCGCCGCGTCGATAGGTCAACGTTCGACAGGTGAGGCGTACGCCGGCCTTGTTCTCGGCGCGGACTCCGCCGGTCAGCTCGATCGACCCGTCGCGCTCGTCGACGATCGCGCGCGGAGAACGCGCCTCGAGCGTCGAGCCGTCGCGGCCGGTAAACGTGACCCGGACATCGGTCAGCCCAACGCGCGCATCGCTTGCCGCGCCTAAACTGTGAATCGTCCGCGCGAGCAGTTCGTATTCGCGGGTGTTATTCCGGCGCATTTGGACGATGCGAATCGGTCGTTTCGCGCTACCGACCGCTCGCACGGTCAGCGAGGGCAAACCCGGCGAGGGCGTAGGACTCGGGCTCGGGGCATTGCGCGGCGGTTGCGGTGAGGAGCACGCCGCGAGTGCAAGCAGCCCGAGGAAAAGCGACGCGTGCTTCATGCGGATTCACCCAAGCCGTAACGAGCGCTCGCCAACGCAAGCGCCATCGTCGGTAGCCAAAGCCCGAAGAGCACGAGCGTCGAGGTATCGATGAGCCCCTGCACCAGCGTCCCAATGAGTCCGGCAACGATTGCGCCGGAGAGAATGCGCGCGCGCGCATCGGCGACGGCAAAGCGACGGGCCCACTCCCGGCCGAAGCGCAGCCATGCCGCAAGCATCGCCAGTAACCCGACGATGCCCGTTTCGGCGAGCAGCGTGAGATAGATATCGTGCGCGTGGTAGGCGACCGCATCGCCGTCAGGAAGTCGGAGATGTGCGTAAAGCAGACTGAAGGAAAACGGCCCGGTTCCCGTGAGCGGAAACCGACGCACCATTCCCAACGCCGTCTTCCAAATCGAGAGGCGCGTGAAATTTTCGCTCGGGTCGTGATGCACGTTGAATGCGAGTGCGACGGCGAGAGCGGTTACGGCTGCGATGGTAACGCCGATTTGAATCTGTTTGCGACGGTCGCGAACGACGATCACGAGATAGGCGATGCCGGCACAGCCAGCGGCGACCCACCCGGTTCGCGAAAAGCTCAACGCCAGCGCAAGAACGCCGGAGAGCGCCGCGCATGCAGCAAGCGCGCGCAGCCAGGGTTGGCGCGCGAGCGAGGCGACGGCGAGAGCGATTGGAACGATGACTAGCACGTAGCCGGCGAGTTCGCCCGGAAGAATAAAGCTCCCCACCGCGCGCCCATGTTGGGCGGCATAGATCGCCGCCGGCCGATGGAGCAACACCGCTGCAATCGCGACGATGAAGGCAAGCGTTGCCGCTCCCAAAAGCGCGCCGAAAATTATCGCCGGAGCGCCGGAATCGCCATAACTCGCGTTGATTCCGACGTGCCAAAGGATCCCCAGTAAAAAAATCGCGAGGAAGAGGAGGCCGTAGAGCGGGGCAAATCCGAGCAGCGCCGACAACAGCGCCGCGGCGAGCCAGATCGTGAGCACCGGCAGCATCGGTTGTTCGACGCGTTCCGAAAACATCAGCAACGAGCCGGCGATGACGGCGAGCACGCCGACCACTGCCAGGATTGCCGGCGCAGCGGCGAGCGGAATCATGGAGACTCCCGGAACGCGTGTCGGCGTCAACGTAATAAGGGCCGGAAAGAGCGGCAGACATGCAAACGCCGCCGCCGCCACGATCGCGAGCGCGCGCTTTACTGAAGTCCGAGACACCGCGCCGCCCTTTCTGCGATACGCCGCGCCGCTCCGGGTTCGCCCATCCGCTCGCGCCCGATATCACCCATGCGCTTGCGTCGCTCTCGATCGGCGAGCAGCGCCGCAAGTTGCTCACCCGCGGAGTTTGCGTCGCTCGGCAGCATCATCATTGCTTCGCCGAGTAGCGCGCGTTGTCGCATGCGATACCACCGCTCCGCGCGCGTGCGTCCATCGTCGATCGCAGCGACCGCGATGCCCGCAGCTGCCGCGGATTCATTCGCCGTGCCGGCCTGCCCAAAGACGAGCGCGGCATGCGCGAGGAGCCCGCCGACGCCTCCACGCCAGAGCAGTATTCGCGCCGTCTCGCGCTCGAAATGCGGTTCCGCACCGCTTTCGCTATAGCGCCACCCGTCGGCGACGAGCCGCGCGATAAATCGCTGCGCATCGAGGCGTGGTGCGACCGAGAGCGCACCGACGATATTCGCGCCGCGTCCACGCGCCACGGCGAATGTCGCTGCAAGCGCGCTCGCTTCTTCGTATGCGCCCTCGCGGCTGCCGGGCAGCAGCAGCACGAGCTCTTCCTCGGCGGCAAGTTGGAGATCGACGATCGCATCGCGGTCGTGAAGATCGACGATTGCGTTGGCCGCATCGACCGCCTCGAGCCCACGCGCACGACAATCTTCCGCCGTCGCACGGTCGCGCACGAATACGTACTCCGCGGCGTGCATCGCTCGCAACTCCATCGGGCCGTATCGAGCGACACTCACGCTCTTTGCCGTCCCGACGAAGATCGCGCGCGTACGCATCTGCAGCGCCATAAAGAGCGCGAACGTGTCACCGACGGCGATTACAAGATCGTACGTCCCACGTTGCGCGCGCAAAAAACGAAATTGACGGATCGTGAGCCCCAGGAGCCCTCCGGCGATATCGCTGAAAATATTGCGAAGGTTGAACATCGCAATCAATCCCCCGCTCGGTAGCGCCGCGTGCGGGCCGACGACGGTCGCCTCCGCCGTCGATTGCGGCGCGCCGACGAGCGGAAGATGATCGAGGATCAGCCCCGGTATGCGTTCGTGCAACGCAATCGCAATGCGCTGCGCGATCGCTACTTCGCCGTTACCATTGCTAACGAGTAATACGCGCATATTATGCCGGCTCGCCGACGAGCGGCAATAACTCGAAACTGCGCACGCGAAGGCGTTGCGACCGCGCATCATACTCGAGGTCGGTCTGCGAAACATATCGCGCGTAGGGCCCCGCATGGACGATCGGCACCTCGCCGACGTACTCCGGTGCAAACAGCGTGTCGTGGCTATGCCCGCCGAGGATCAGGTCGATGCTTTCCACCGCTGCGGCCAAACGCCGATCCATCGCAAGCCCAAGATGCGAGAGGACGACGAGCGACTCCCCGGCGGGAAGGCGTTGTGCGTATGCCCGCACGACGTCGATCGGGTCGAGGAACCGCCAACCGAAAATGCGCTCCCACGGGCTGCCCGCCGGGTATTGCGTGACGAGTAGCCCGAGAAAATGCGTCGGTCGCTCCAACGGCAGCACCATTTCGGTGCGGAAGGGAAGAGTGCGCCCCTTAGTATCGACGAGATTGCTGCAGAGAAGCGGGTGTTTCATCATCGCGGCGCGCGCTTGAACCACTCCGAAGAGATAGTGGAACTCGCGATTTCCCATTGCTTGCAAATCGTATCCGGCCGCGTCGATCTCGGCGATGATCGGTTCGTCGCGGCGGTAGATCGTTTGGCTGCCGCGCAGCGAATCGCCGCAGTCGAGCAACAGCCCGGGTGCGCGCTCACGCAATGTAGCAAGCCGAGGCGCAAATCCGCGTCGGTCGTGCATATCGGAGGTATGATAGATGCGCATCATCGGGCCCTAGCAACCGTGAGGGCGTAGTACGCGCAACGATCGAGTGCATCAGCGGGACCGAGAGCGTCGCGAAGAGCACCGACCGAACGATACCATTCCTCGGGTGCGCGCAAAATGCGCTCCATCGCGGCGGCGAGCTCCGCCGGCGTCGCTCGCTCTTGCAGCAACTCCGGAATCGCTTCGCGGTCAAGAATCAAATTCGGTAACGTGATGTACGGACGCCGCATGAGGCGACGCGCATGCGCGGCGAGCAACGGCGTGATTGCATAAAGGGCGATCGTCGGCACGTTGCTCAGCGTCGTCTCCAAAACCGCGGTACCCGATGCGACCCATGCGGCATCGACATCGCGGATCGCCGCTTGCAACCCATCGCAGATTTCAGTCTCCGCGACGTCGCGGAACACGCGCTCGAGGATCGTTCGCGCCGTTGCGTCGGCGGCACCGACACGGGCCCGAACCTGTGGCCGAGTACGCCGAACCAACGCGAGCGCCTCACGTAAAGGGGGAGCGAGCCGTGCGATTTCGTCGCCTCGGCTCCCGGGCAGCAACGCGAGCGTGCCGCCGTCGCTTGGCGGGGCAGCCCGTTGCGGGCGCGCGGCGATGCGCGGCGCAAGCGGGTGGCCGAAGAACGCAATCGGCAGGTGCAGCGAACGATAGAACTCCGCCTGGTGCGCAAATCCGGTGAGCGGAAGCGCCCGCGCCGCAACCGCACGCGCCGGCCCCGGATCGTCGAGCCACGCCCCCGGCGGAAAAAGATAGAGGATCGGCCCGACGTAACGATATTTATCGCGCAGCTCTTTCGCCAAGCGCACGTTGAAGGCACCGAAATCGATGAGCACGACGAGATCCGGCGGCGCGGCCGCGAGATCGCGCGCGCATTTCCACATCTCGCGCAACAACTTCGGAATGCGCGGAATCGCGGCGAGCGGCCCGAGGCTCGCCCAGCCGGTGTGGTCGGCATAGAGATCCCAGCCTGCAGCGCGCATTCCCTCGGCGCCGATTCCGGAAAAACGCAGCGCGGGATCCGCTGCGCGCATCGCTTCACCCAACGCGAGTGCAGCGAGCTCCCCCGACGGCTCACCGGTCGAGAAAAAAATCCGTCGCGGTGAAATCACCGTCCCCTCTTATTTGAGGATGCCGCGACTCGAATCGTGTGGCGGCTCCTCCAAGAAAGCAACGAAGGTGCGCCCAGCGTCGGTCGAAACGCGTTCTTTCATTTTTTCGACGGCCTGTGAAACGTTCAAATTCGCTTTATAGAGCAAATCGTGGAAGGCCCGAAGCTCGTTGCGATCTTCGACGGAAAATTGCGCGCGTCGTAACCCGACGCTATTAAGCCCGTACACCTCAGCCGGATTGCCCTCCACCAAAAGAAAGGGCGGAACATCTTTTGTTACTTTGCTTGCGCCACCGAGCATCGCATAATCGCCGATGCGTGTAAATTGGTGAATGCCGGCCATGCCGCCGATCGTAACATGATCGCGCACGATGACGTGCCCTGCTAGTTGCGCGAGGTTACTCATCGTCACATGATTTCCGACGATGCAATTATGCGCGATATGGACGTACGCCAGTAAAAGACAGTCGTCCCCGACCGCCGTCACTTCCTCGCTCCCGGTCGCGCGTTGGATGCTGACGTACTCGCGGATCGTCGTGCGGTGCCCGATGCGCGTGTATGCGCGTTCACCGTGATATTTACGATCTTGCGATGCAGCTCCGATTGTGGTGAACGGATAGATCGTACAATCGTCGCCGATCGTCGTCCAACCGTTGATGACGACGTGCGCTTGCAACAGCGTGCGCTCGCCGATGGAAACATGCTTTCCGACCACGCAATACGGACCGATCTCTGCGCTTCGGCCGACGCGCGCTTCGGGGTGAACGATAGCGGTAGGGTGGATCATGGTATCCTACGCCGTTAGAACCGATGCTTCGGCACCGTAAACGCGGGGATCCGGAGCGATGGAGAACATCAGCTCCGCGGAGCAGACGTACTCGCCGTCGACGCTGGCCTCGGCTTCGACCCAACCGATGTTTCGACGATGACGCGTTAAGCGCACCTCCATCATCAAACGATCTCCGGGTATGACGGGACGACGAAATTTCGCATGGTCGATTCCGGCGAGATAGGGCGTTTTGCGAGCGAATTCGCCGGGCTCCATCACCACGCATCCACCAAGTTGCGCCATCGCCTCGAGCATATAGACGCCGGGCAGCAACGGATTGCTCGGAAAATGTCCGGTGAAAACGGGCTCGTTGAACGTGACGTTCTTGTAGCCACGCGCGCGCACCATCGGTTCGAGTTCGAGGATGCGGTCGATCAAGAGCAGCGGGAAGCGATGCGGCAAAATTTCGAGAATCTGCCGAATGTCCATCTCGTTTTTCACGATGAAGAGACCTCCGAGAGCGGCTGAGAGAGCAATCGTTCGCGCAAGCGCGACGACATACGAGCGTGCAGCGCGTGCCCGCTCTTCACGGCAACGATCTCACACTGCGGCCAAGCGCCGACGAGGGCGAGATCGCCGATCAAATCAAGCATTTTATGGCGGACGACTTCGTTCGACCAGCGGAGTGTCTGTAATGGACCGTCCGGGCCGAATACGACCGCGTTTTCCAGCGAGCCACCCTGGGCGAGCCCGCGCGCGCGGAGCGCTTCAACTTCGTGAAGGTAGCCGAAGGTGCGCGCCCCTGCGACCTCGCGTGCGTAGGTCGATTCATCGATCGTCAACGCAAGATACTCCGAGCCGACCGGGTGCGGAAAATCGACGATACATCGCAGCGAAAAATGTTTCGCGGGAAGCGCGACAATCAGTCGGTCGCCGTCGCGTTCGACGATCGGCTCCTCGAGCGATACAACGGCACGTCGCACGCCGAGATCGCGGACACCGACGCGCTCGATCTGCCCGACAAACCACTGAGCGCTCCCGTCGACGACCGGTACCTCCGGACCCGATATCACAATCCGCGCATTACCGATCTGCATGCCGAGAAGCGCCGAGAGCAAGTGCTCCACCGTCGAGACCGTCGTACCGTTCATCCCGAGTACCGTCGCGCGCGATGTTTCGACGACGTTTTCGGCCAGAGCGGGAATCACTATCCCGTCGCGCACGAAGGCGATGCCTGCGCCTGCGGCGGCGGGTGCAACTTCGACATCTACCTGCGCGCCCGTATGGAGTGCGACGCCGGAAAAATGAAAAGGTGAAGCGAGGGTTTTTTCAGTCACGGCATTGACCTAGCCTTTGTCGCGCTCGCGCGCCGCCCGTTCGAGTGCATCGACACGGGCCATCAACTTGGGCAGGTTTTTAATTGCAACCTCCAACCGAAGGCGGTCGCGATGATCGCGCGCGGGAGCGCCGGAAACAAATGCGTCGTCGGGAACGTCGCTCCAGATCTGGCTCTGCCCGCCGATCGTGACGCGCGAACCGACCGTAATGTGTCCTTTGAATCCGGTCTGCCCGCCGACGCGCACGTAATCGCCGACCACGGTTGAGCCTGCGAGTCCGGCGAGCGCTGCGAACGCACTATGCTTGCCGAGCCGACAATTGTGCCCAATCTGCACGAGATTATCGATCTTCGTTCCTTCGCCGATACGCGTGCTTCCCGTCTGCGCGCGATCGACACAACTGTTCGCTCCGATCTCGACCCGGTCGCCGAGCTCGACGTTGCCGACCTGTGGAATGCGTTCCAGGCGGCCGTCGACGAACGCCCATCCAAAACCCTCGCTGCCGATGGTTGCCCCTGGGTAGAGCACGACCCCGGCTCCCAAAACGCAGCGGTCGAGGACGCGCGCATGCGGGTGCAGCCAACTTCCGACGCCGATCTTTACCCCGGCACCGACATAGGCGCCGGCCTCCAATGCACAATCGTCGGCAATCTCACTGCCGGGGCCGATCGTTACGTGCGGTCCGACGTAGGCGTTCGCAGCGACGACCGCCGTGGAATCGATCGCGGCGGATGGGTCGCGATGCGGCCCGACCGGGCGCGGCGCGCGCAACGTTGCGAGCAGCCCGACCAATGCGATGCGTGCATCCTCGACGACGATCAGCGGCTTCCCGCTTGGCGCCGGGTCGGGGATCGCTCGAGCATCGGCGAGCACCGCAGCGGCGTTGCTGCGCATCGCCGCCTGCAGATAGCGCGCATCGACGGCGAACGTCAGCGCGCCCGGGCCGGCCTCATCGACGGCGCTAACCGTGAGGATCTCAACCTCCGCATTCCCGATAACCGTACCGCCCAGGCGCCGGGCGATCTCGCCGAGCTTCCCGAGCACTGCGTTTACGAGCCTGAGGGTTTCGGCGAAGACGTGTCGGTGATGCCGAGTACCTTTTCGACCTCGACGGTGATATCGGTCCCACCGTAACCGACGCCCTCACGCGTTAGCACGAGCTTCAGATTCTTCTTGGCGGCGACTTTCGCCGCGGCCGCGCGAATCTGGTTGGTGAGCGCAACGGTCAACGCGCCGTATTTTTTCTGCAGCGCAGCTACCTGGCTCGCCTTTTGAGCATTGCTCGCGGTACTCGTCGCAATGCGCTTCTCGTCGGCATAAAGGTGGCTCTGGTCGGTCTGGAACTCGGTCCAATTCGTGGTAATACGATTGACGTCGACGAGTCCAATGGGGCTCGACGAAGCGCATCCAACGATGCTGATGAGTCCGGCAAGTGCGATAATGCTCTTCTTCACGTTCCTGTGCTCTTGAGAGAGGAGATAACATCTCCGGTGAGGTCGTAGCCTCCCGGATGTGCGATGGGGTCGAGGAGAACGACGGAAAAACCGTCGCGTTTGGCAATGCGCTGCGCTGCAGCGGCAATTTGGGTATCGATCTTTTTGTAAAGTTCTGCGCGCTCTTTTGAAAGCTTATCTCGCTGTTTTTTCGCCGCACCAACTGCGCCAACGTCGACGCCGTTCAGGGCTGCATATTCTGCATTCAGATCGCTGCGCGTTTCATTGAAGCGATCGGAAATTTTGGCGAGACCGGTTTGATAGCGTTGCTGCAAATCCGAAGCGATCTGTTCGAGCTGTACCTTGGTTGCCGACGGCAAATTTTTGGGAATTTGCGGACCGGCGAGCGCCGCCAACTGCTGCGAAACCTGTTTTTGGCGCGCTTGGAGTTGCGTTTGCGTCTGCGCCTGTAACTGCGTTGCTTGCGCGCGGATCTGCTTCATGATCCCCGCTTGCAATTGGTTTTGATAGGCCTGGAGCTCCTTCTGGTGCCGCGCACGCATTGCGTCGACCTGCGACTTTTCGTTTTGGTCGATCGCCTTGAGTTGCGACGTCAGTTTTTTTCGCTGTGCATCGTTGAGCGCCAGGTTATTCAGCTTCGTCTGAAGGGCAAGGCGTTGATTCGCGTCCTGTTGCGAGAGCCGCAACGAGAGATCCGACTCCTCACGGGCGTACTGGGCAGCGCGCGTTTGAAAACGCCCTTGCGCTTGTTCGTGCAATCGCTTTTCAAGCGCTCCCATCGTGGCCCGCCCTTGCGCAAAAACCGACTGTTGGTAGCTTTGTAGATCGCTAGCTGCCGATTTTTCAATCGCTTGCGCTTGCGCCGCCGAGGAAATAACCGGAGCCGATTCGTACGCCTGTGCGGCTGCGTTCAACCCCGCCGACCGGAGCGCCGCGGCGACTTCGGTCCGTTCGTCCTGCGCCAGACTATTCTGTAACGCCCCGATTGCGTCCGTGCTTTGCTTTTCGGCTTGCGCAAGTTGCGCCTTGATGCTCGCAACATCGGCCTTCATCTCTTCAGGTGATTTCGGCACCATCGGCACGGCGGCAGAGAGATCGATTGCGGCAATAGCCGCATTAAGATCTTGCAGTTGCGGATAGAGCGGATGCGCTTTCATCGCCTTATTTGTGTTGACATACGCGATGCCGCGAATGTTGGGCGAAGAAACATCGACGTGGCTGCACGCAACCACGCCGACCAGAAGCACGCCTGCTAGAAACCTAGTGATTGAGGCCATTCCTCACTTCTTGCGTGATGTCCGTCCCGCCGAAAACAACGTCGCCCTTATCGACGACCACGAGCAGGTGCTTTTTCTGTGCAACCGTTGCCGTGATCGCGCGCACTTTGGAGACCAGCGGCTTGAGAAGCTTGTTTTGTTCGTCCGAAAGAACTTTGTTGAAGTCGACCGAGATTTGCTGTTTTTCCGCGTTCGTGGTCGCCTTCTGCATTTTGGCGGCGAAGATCGCGCGCTGTTGCTGGGCGTACTTCGCGAAAGCATCGTTCGCCGCTTTCACTTTCGGCAGCCCGTTGTCGAGCACTCCTTGATCCACGTACCCGACCGACGAAGGCGCCGGCGTCGCCGTCACCGGCGGAATAGCCTGGGTACCGGTCACCAGATTGAGGACGTCGGTCGTGATATCTTGGCCGCCGTACACGACGATGTGGCGGTCGAGGACAACCGAGAGTTTGCGTTTCGCGCTCACTGCAGCGAGCGCAAGCTGAACGCGCTGAAGCAGCGGCCCCAGAATTTCGTTTTGCTTGTCATTGAAGCGCTGCGAAAAATCCAGCTGGATTTGCTGACGTTGAGCGTCGTTCTTCGCACCCTTCATTTGCGCAGCTTCCTGTTGCTGCATCTGCGAGGCAATGGTGCTGAGCTTTTGGTTCGCGCTGACGAACGCCGGCAGTGATGCGATCGACGACTGAGCGATCGTACCAACGTCGGTCAGATCGTCGGCGATCGCCGACGGGGCGATGAAGACCCCGACCGCGCAAAGAAGTGCGACGATTGCGAGTATGCGGTGTTTCATGATGTCCTTCTCGAAGTCCTAAAGACAAGCGGTGCTAGAAAGCTTCGCCTAAGCCGAAGCTGGTGTGGAATCCGTTGACGCCCTTCGCAAAATCGATCCGCACGACGCGGTTACCGAGTTGCGGAACGTTAAAGCGGACGCCAAGCCCGTAGTCGGAACGAAGCGTCCAATCTCCGGGGTAACTCGTAATCCGATTGGTATACGGGTCGAGGATCGGCGCCGCGCCGCGGATGCGGAACGCGCCTTGGTCGACGAATGCCGCGAGTATAAGGTTACGATCGATGCTCAGCGGTTGCCGAAACTCGGCTTGGAAGAGCGCGGCGTCGGTACCGTAGAAGATTTGGTTGTAGCCGCGCAACGTTTGGTCGTTAAAACTGAAGAGGTTACTCGGTGGTATTGCTCCGGTCGAGAGCTCGCCGAGGAAATGGAGTCCGATCGTCGCCGTGCGACGAACCGGAATGAATTTCGCGATGTCGAGCACGCTTTGCGTGAACGTAAAGCTCGAGCCGATCGCCGGCGAAGAGAACGTCTCGGTAAAGTTCGCGTTGACGCCGCGTCGCGGCTCGATGTAATCATCGAGCGTGAGCGTCGATGCGCCAAGCGAGAGCGTATCGAGGCGATACGGCGCGCCGGTATTAACGTTGGCGATCGAGCTTGCCGAGACGCCGAGCGTGTTGTTGGTGTTGAGGTTAAGGTTGCTCAATGGGCTAGGCGTCGCACCTACGAAGACGTTCGGCTGCACGTTCGACTGGAAGTAGTACGGCGATTGGACCGTCGTGCTGTAGCGGATCGTCTGCGCACCGACGCCGGCGGTGATTTGCGTGAAGTCGTTCAGACGGCGACCGATTTGGAGCGCGCCGCCCAGCGCGCTGTTCGTGTTCGTCGCAGCGACACCGGAGATCGAGGAGACGCCGAGCGAGGGGTAGAGCGTCACCGGAATCGGCTGCGGAGTCGCGCCGACGGTCGGCGAGATCGCCGAGAACGACGTCTGCGAAACGGCATACACCGGGTAATAGTAGGTTGAGGAATTGCTGAAGAGCGATCCGGAGAGACTATACTTTTGCGATTGCGTGGTATTGCCGACGTAGGGAATCGTCGCCGATGCCTGCACCGACGAGGTGCGAATACTGCGCTGGAATTGAATGCCGACGCCGTTCCCGGTTCCATGCAGGTTGTTATCCTGATAACCGAGATCGCCATAGATCCCTTGACCGTTGATGCCGCCGGAATAACCGAAGCCGATCTGCGCTTGCGCGGTCTTCTGTTCGGTAACTTTCCAAACGACGGTGACGTCTTCGGGATGCTTGGGGTCGGGGCCCGGTTTAACGTCGGGCGTGACGTTCGAGAAGAACTGCGTGTTCTGCAGACGCTGAAGGTCGTACTTTATCGCCGCGCGCGTGAGCAGCATACCGGGGCGCAGACGCAACTGACGGCGGATGACCGCGTCCTTGGTTTTCGTGTTGCCGGTGATTTCGACGGCGGCAACGCGAGCGACGTAGACGTCGTACTTCACGTCGGCGGTATCGTTTTTCAGGTCGATCGACGACGGCTCGATGCCGCCGACGAAGTTTCCGACGAAGAGCGAGTACTTCTTATAGAGCGCCGAAATCGCCTTATAATCTTTTTCACGGAGCGCGTCTGAGTAGACGACGCCCGGTTTCACGTTGAGCTTCGAAAGAATCATCGGCGGCGGAATCACCGGATCTCCACCGATGATGACCTTGCGAATCGTCAAGCCTTCCTGAACCGTCAGCGTGAGTGCGCCGGTCTTCGGATCGAGGTTGACATCCTTAATATGCGTCGGTAGCTGGCCGCCGTAGCCGATGCGTTCGTAATAGCTGTTGATCTTGAGCAAGTCGGAGCGTAACGTGTTTCCGTTGAAGACCTGGCCCGGCGCGCTATCCATCAGCGCGAGCAAGGTGTTGGTCGGAACGTTCTTGTTGCCGATAAACGAAATTTTCGAGATGACCGGGTTCTCGACCACACGGTAGGTGATCGCTACGCCGCCCGGGCGTAGCCGAACCAACGGAGGGGCGATCGCCGAGAAGTAACCCAGCGCGTTGATCCGCGCGAGGTCCCCCTGCACGACCTTCGGATCGTAGGTTTCGCCGGGACGCGCCTGCACGACCGCCATAATCTCCGACGTTGGAACGTGGAGATTCCCCGTGACGTCGACCGAAACGATCTTCGGCGTGACGGCGGAGGAGGCGTTCGGCGGTGCGAGCATCGCAACGATCGCCGCAAGCGCGACCAGCGCGCTAGCGGCTTTCCAGAGTGCGCGGTGCGCACGCCGAAAACGGACATTCATAGAAAGCGCAATCCCTCGATCTTGAGTGTGGCCGGCAGAGCCCGGCCAACGGGGAACGGCAAAGCGCCGGTCCCAGGGCTAAGAGCGCTCGATTCGCCCAAGCCCCCCTCGCTCCTTGCCAAGCGGCCCCGGGTGCCGCCGATTCACCGAGCGCGCAACAGAACCGCTCGCTCGGCTGCTTTCGACAGCGAGTGAAGGCTCCGGCGTCAGCGCACAAAAGGGTTCCCCTGCCGATTCCTCGCCGCCGCGCTGCCTCCTATGTCCCTTTGCCTGCTCCGGCATAGAATATCCACTTGAAGAACACCGCGGGGGTCGTTGTAAACGCATTCGGGTCGCCGTAGACCAGATAAAATTCGTTGTGGCCATGTAGATAATGAAACGCCGCGCTGAGGTTATCAGCAAACATCGGCGTAAAATTTGGAGGCGCGTAGTACGTCGGGAGATTGATCCCGTTGATGCGGCGCGCTCCGAGTGAAAGCGATGCGTCACGAGAAAATTGCCAATTGAAACTCGCGTCATTGAGCCATTCACGGAAAGATGGTTCGGAGGCCGCGTTTGACTGATATAGGTTTTCGTACATGTTTATCGACAGACTGATCTTTTTTCGCACGGGCATCGTATCTGAAAACTGCCATGCAGAAGCGTGTCCGTGATAATATGCCCCATCGGCGTACATCAGGCTTTTTGCAAAATTCGAGTTTAAATTATACCCGACGTCCACACCATTGCCGACGTTAAACGGAAGAAACTCCCCATTGCTAGCCAGAACGAACTGGCTTTGCTGGAAGAGATGAACGGACCAAAGGCTCTTCCAATCGATATTGATTTGGTAGGACGCATTCGCTTGCGCCGGCAGGGCGTTGTGATTCCAGTAACGCGCGGTCGACCCAAAAATATTCACGTCGAGAAGTGGTGATGCTTTTGGAAAATGATACATCCGCTGAGCGAGCGCAAAATAACCGCCGATATCGGATTGCGCTTCGTAGCCGTCGACCGGATTGAACTGTGCCCCGACGAACTGGCGCGCAACGAGGAACTCCGTCGTTGCGGTTTGCATTGCGGCCCCAATCTCGCCGTAGCGTGCCTGGCTGGGATCGCTCACAAAAGTGCCGTCCTCGCGCGCGTAGTTTCCATAGACGAGCCAATGGCCGCGAGCGCTCGAGTAGCCTCCGTTCATCGAAGTCGTCGTATCGAGAAAAGTTGGGGTATCTACCGCGACGCGTTGGAGTTCCACCTGTCCGGACCAGCGTTTCGTCGTTCGCGCCACGTTGACCACGTCGGCGACATCGGTGCGCTGCGTCCCGACGGCATCGAACCCAGCAAAGGTAACGGGCCCTTGCGTTCCTTCGAGGCCATATCCTTGCCGGAAGGTGGGGATCGCCGGAGTGTATAGCGTTTGCGGGCATGCAGCACAACCCGCCGTATTGTTAAATGCGTTATCGAGCTGCGTAAAAAACGGGCGCACTTCTTGATATTGGCGAGGAAAAGCCGTCGGCGAAATCGTCTGTTGATCGATCTCGACATTTGAATAATCCGGATGAAACGAGCCGACAAAAGAGGCGGTCGGTGTAATCGGAACGGCCATATCAAGGCCAACTTGTGAAGTCGCACCACCCGAGGCCGAGGAGCGTGCGATTCCTAGGAGATAGGGCTGGAAGCGAGCGGCTGGGCGCGGAACAGATGTATGATGCGCGGCGGCTGCGGTCTCGACGCCGTAGAGTTTTCCCGAATAGAGCGGATCGGCAGCGTTCGTAGCATTGCGGTCATAACTCCAGACGTCGACGGAATCACTACGAACGGAAAACCGCTCGAATTGCGCCGTCCACACATGCGACGCGTTACTTCGAACGATTGCAAACGGGATATGCATCGTTACGAAATACCCGTTCTTCGTACGTCGACCGGTCGCTGTCCACTGTGGGGTGTATGCGCTGTTCTCGGAAGAGGTTTGGAAACGCGCGCCGCGCGCATTTGCCACAAACTGGTACGAAAAGCCCTGCACGCCTTGCGGTTCCAGCGCGACGAGAACGTAGTCGTCGCCGAATACTCCTGGGCCGTTGCTGCGGGTCGATGCGACAACCGGAGATTTTTGTACGACGCGAAAGGCGATATCGAGGCCCGTGGCATCTTGTTCGACATAAGCGAGCGTCGGGCGTTTGGCGACGCGTCGATTTGTAAAATCGTACGCGAGCGTGAGGACGGCCGCGTGAGCCCAAGAACGAGCGTTTTGCTTTTGCGTTTCTTTCTTCGGCGAGGACGGAACGATCGGAACGTGGATGCTTGGAAGAGTCTTAGCGAAGAGCGCCGGCGGAGCGACAATCGAGATCGCGCCGATCAAGAGCAGCGCGTGGAAGATACCTTTGAACATCTAGCGATGTGCACACTTCGACAGATCGACAATGACCGACCCACTAACGGTGTGGGCGACGAGCCGTGCGCCGTTCTGGGGAGAACGCTTTGCTTTTGAAAAATAAGCTGGGTATAAAATGTGGGCGCTTCCGCTCACGGAGGTCGCCGATGCATTCGGAAGGGCACCGCCTTCTATTTTCATACGCACGACGCCGCTCATGGATTCAGCCTCGACTTTCGCGCTTGGCGATAACGCGCTCGCGGTGAACGCAATCGCCCCAGATTCCGAACGTAAATTCGCTCGCTGAAAGAAGCGCGCGGCTTGCCCCGCCTGGTGGACCGATAAGAGTCCCGACGCAGTCCACGCGCGGATCGACCGAACGGCGCCGCGAACGGTCGCCGTTCCGCTGATGGTCTGGAGGTCTAGGCGATCGAGCGGGGCGGTGATGCGAATGTTGCTCGATAGGTCGTGAATCGTTACATCGAGTCGCTTCGGAAGCGATATTTCAATATCTACAAAGGTCCTGAGAGGGCCTGACTCCGGCCTTGTGCTGCGAGCAACGACATCGAGGTCGGAGCGCGACAAGTCGGCCTTCAGGCGCACTTGATTCTCGGCCGCAACGTTGCTCTGAACGCTTCCTTTGCCTTCGACGTGCTTCGTCATCGTGATGATGAGCCGGTTCGAATCCCCTCTTTGAATCGTCACGTTTCCCGAATACGTGTTAATGGTGAGGGTACGAATTGCGGTTCCGGCATACTCGCGCACAAGGGAAGCATGTGTAATGGCGATCATAGGTCTCCAGTCATAATGGATGCGGAACTGGGTGGGAAACAGCCGTAGTCACAATATACGCTCCCTTTTCGAAAGCGCATTTGGATCGAGCGACAAAACAGAACTTAGGCGGGCGTCGCGAATTTTGTTTGCCACGACTAAAACGAGGGGCCTTTCGAAAGAAGCGGTCGTAGCCGCGAATTAAGCGGGCTCGCGACAATAACGCGTGGCCCCCCAGCACACTAGTCGAGTCGCTGGTGCTGCTCTTCCGCTGTGTTTATGCGCACTCCTTCGTCTGTAATTGGTTTTGCGGCGCTTTTATTGCAAAGCATTTTTCGAACGCTGTAACCATGGTATGACCTTGGTTTGTTGGCGTAATTAAGTCGGTTGGTTCGGAAATTGCACATCGCCGCTGTGCGGGCATGTAAATGCTCTTCGGCGCGCTTCGGTTTTACGGCCGCAATTCGAGTGTGAAACTAAATCCGTTCGTGCCGTTGAGCGCAACGCCGGTCGGCAGCGCCGTGCCGTAATATAGCAGATTCGATCCGGTTCCGAACGTGCTGTTGAGTAATTGCGGCGATCCGAGTACGGTAAAGAACGTGAGGCTCGCGACGGTGCGGCGCGTCGGAACGAATTGCAACGAGACCGATTGTCGCGTAATCGTTCCGAAGCTCGTCGAATATGCGACGCTGAATTTCTTACCGAGAATGCGTTGCGCGGTTACGGCGACGCCGCCGGTGTAACTGAGATTGAGACTGAGATCGCTCAAGCCGAGCCCGCGCCCGAGCGCACTTTCGATCGGTCCCAGTAAGGCCGATGAGAACTGGGCGTTGAGCAAATTGAATGCCTCTTCGCCGACCGACGGCGCGCCCGAACTCACACCAAACGATTGCGCCGAACCGACGACGCCGCCGAACGGTGCGATCAACGCGAGGATCTGTTCGCGCGGATAACTCGGATCGGAGCTCAACGTAACGTCGAGCGCATCGAGCGGGCCGCGCACCGCGATGCTGACCTCCGCGCTTCCGAACGGGTTGCGCGCGCGATTGGGATCCGGATTGCTGACCTGCGCCGATGCCGATGCGGCGATCGTCGGCATGACCCCGTTGCGCGCCTGGAATCGCAGGATCGCGCTATCGACGCGGAACGATCGATCGAAATAGACGAGCGAGCCGCCGGTGGAGATGAATCGTCCTTCCAACGTCGGCGCGCGTAAGCTCCCCGCAAGGTGCGCGCTGCCGGTCGCGCCGATATCGAGACCCGCTCCATATCCGCTGCCGCGAACGCGCACTCCGCGACCGAGCGCGATATCGACATCGAAAGCGAGGTTCAACGGCAGATGCCCGTTCCCCAACGCAGATGCGCCTGCAAACGCCATGAACGGCAGCACGCCGTCGCGCAGCGTCGCTTTACCGCTTACTTTCGCAAGCGATCCACTCTGGCCGTTGAAGCGGAGATCGGCGTCGATCGTTCCGCCGCCGAAACTCGGCGAATCGAGCCTCGCGCCGATCGCGTGCAGTTGCGCCCGGTAGCTCAATGCGCCCCGGGTTCCGATCGCCAGCCGCCCCGAGCCGAAGAGACGCCCCGCACCGGCGAAGGCGCTCAGGCCGAGTAATCGAGCGTGTTTCCGCCCGAAGAGCAACGTGCCGGTGATGCCGGTCAGCGGAATGCGCTCGAGATTGCTCTGATAGCGTCCGTCGCGGAGCGTAAAACGCCCGGCGAGCGTCGGGTCGTCGAGTTTCCCCGCGAGCTGGCCGACGCCGTCGATCCGACCGGCGAGCTCGGTGGCGTTGCCGAGAAAGCGCGCCGCGAGTCCCGGGTCGAGATCGTGCACCGTCAGCGAGGCATCGACCGGTGCAGTACCAGGCCCCACTCCAAGCGGCGCGAGGCGGATCGGAAGTTCGCCGGAGAGGTCGACGCGGCCGCGGGTGAAACGCGCGCCGGCATTCTGGAGCTCGATCCTCCCGTCGGCGTAGGTCAGCGCTCCGAAGAGGCTGGGAACGCGAACCCCCTCGATGCCGACAGTACGGCCGTCGAAACCGGCGCGCAGGCGCGGGTGGCGCTGCGTCCCCGTGACCGCAAAGGTGCTCTCGAAATTCCCGGTGACCGGCAGGCTGAGATGCACGAGGCGCGAGATGACCCCCGCGATATCGTTCGAGCTCGCCGAGCCCTTCAGCGCTATCGGTGCTTCCGGTGCGAAGCCGAAGCGCCCGCTCGCGCGCGCGTCGAGCCCCGGTGCGGCGAGATCGATCCCCAGAAGGTCGACGTTGCTGCCGTTACTCCGTCCGGCGACGTTGAGTGTATCGATTGGTAACCCCATGAGGGTGCCGTCGCGCAGCGAGGCGCTCGCTTCGGCGCGCGCGTGCGGATAGGAGCCCTGAAGCGTCAGCGTCGCGTCGACGTGCCCGGTCGCGGGAACCCGCGGCAGATCGAGTACCGCGATCCAGGTTGCCACATCGAGGCCGCTGAGCGTCGCGCGCAGATCGTAGCGCGCGTGCAGCAAACTGGAGCGCCAATTCGGTTCGGGGCGTGCGGCGATGCTACCGGTCGCCGCGAGCGCTCCGTAGGGTCCGGCATCGGTCATCACTCCGGTGACGACGTTCCGAGCGCTCGTCCAATGACCGGTCGCCGCGCCGAGCGTGAGGTTGCGGATGCGCAGACCGACGACCTGAAAACGCCCTTGCGAACTCAAGACGTGCGCATCGCTCCGCAGGTCGAAGGCGAGGCTCCCGCGCCCGGCGAGCGTATCGCCGGTATCGAAGAGATCGTCGAAGTCCTCGAGATCGGCGCTCCGCGCGCTCAGCGCGAGCCGCCCCCCCGCCTCGCCGTACGCGGCGTCGGCGCGGGCCGCCGTCGAGCCGACCAACAGGCGCCCGGCAGTGAGCGCGACGCGCTGCGGCGAGAACGCGAGGCTGCCGCTCGCGCGGCGGATCCCCTGCCCGTTGAGATGGAGCCCGAGTCCGGTGAGCTCGGCGGTCGCCGATGGCGCCCCAAGCGAGCCCTCGAGCGTGAAGGGCCCGGCGACGACGCCGCCGACCGGGGGGTGGGCGATCGCGAAGGCGTCGAGCAGCGGAGCGATCGGCGCCGCGGCGATGCTTCCGTGCGCCGCAATGCGCGGGTCGCCGCCGCCGAGCCCCTGCAGCGAGCCGGCGATCGAACCGACCGCACCGGAGAGCTCTCCGGTCGCCCGGGAGACTCGGAGCGCGCCCTTCGCGTACCGGAGATCGCCGAATCCGCCGAGGGTGAAGCGCCCGCGCCGCGCCTTCGAGAGCACCACGCCACCGGCGTAGCTCAACGCCTTCCCGTCGAAACCGAGCTCGCCTCGCGCGCCGATTCGCCCCGCATCGAGGGGGAGCCCGAACCTCCGAAACGCCCCCGCGGCGAGCCGGGTGGCGACGATCGAGAGCGCGTCGCTCCCGGGGCCGAGCGCGAGGGTTCCCGAGCCGTAGGCGCGCCCGCCGGCGAAGTCGGCGGCCAGGCCGTGCACCGCAAGCTCGCTCCCGTTATACGTGACCGCACCGGCCAGCTGCGAGACGGGGACCCCGTCGACGCGCAGCGCCTCGCCGTGCAACCCGGCGCTGCCGAGCTCGAGCGAGCCCGGGGCGAGGGCGAGGGAGATCGGCCCGCTCAGCGCGCCGTGCAGTGCGAGCCCCGGTGGAAAGGGAAGCCGCCCCGGCCGAACGTGCGCGCTTCCAACGACAACGACGCGCTTGGGATCGAGCGCGCCGGATCCGGTGAAGCGCCCCCACGGACCGGTCGCCGCTACCTTGCCGAGCGCGATCTCCGGCAACGCCCCCGCCGCAGCGAGCGTGAGGCGCGCGAACGGGACCCCGGCGAGCGCCAACCCCCGCGTCGCGGCACTCCCGACCAGCACGCGCCCCGGCCCGCCTCCGAGAAGATCGAGCCGCTCGAGCCGGCCGGAGAAGGGCGGTACGAGCGCGAGCCCCGGCGGTGCCGGGAGCTCGGGGGGGCGCAGATCGAGCGCGCGCGCGCGCAGCCAGAGCGCCCCCGCTCCCCGCGGTGGGCGAACGTACCCGCCGGCGAGCATCTCGCCGCCGCGCCGCAGCCAGATCGGTGCGATCGATCCGGCGCCGCTGCGATCGAGCGCGATCAGCGCCCCGGCCCGGCGCGCATCGTTGCGTGCGAGCACGCTGCCCCACGCCCCGAACGAAGCGCCACGCCCGCGAACGACGAGATCGAGGCGCAGCGGCTCCCGTCCCAAGAGTTCACCGAGGATCGGAAGGTCGGCGGCATCGCCGGAGCCGTGAACGAGAAGATCGCTGCGCACCGGGCCCGCCGTGCGCAGCACGCCGTGCAGCGCGAGCCGGAGCCGCCCGTACTGCGCGTGCGCCGCGGTGATCGCGAGGCGGCCGTCGTTATAGATCGCGTGCGCGCCGAGCTGCTCGACGCGATAGGCGCCGTAGCGCATCGTCGCCGCGCGAACGCGGATCCGCAGCACCGGCGAGTCCGGCGTGCCTTCGGCGAGCGCGCCGAAGGCGAGTTCGCCGTGGAGCGGCCGACCGCGCAGCCAGGGAAGCGCCGTCGCGAGTCGCTCGGTTCGGCCGCTTCCCGAGATCGCGATGCGCAGTTGCGGCGATCCCCAATCGAAGATGCCGCCGTTCGCGATGATGGGAATACCGGCGAGCGCGCCGACGAGATGACCGATATAGAGCCCGCCCTCGCGCAGTGCGAGAGCGCCGGTGAGATGATCGATCGGCACGGCGAGCCCGGGAACCTCGAGTGCTGCGCCGCGAAGCTGCGCTTGAAGATCGAGGTGGTAGTGGCCGCGCGCACCGATCGCATAGAGCGTTGCGCGGAGATGCTGCGCGCTCCCGGCACGCAATTGCACCCGCGAACCGCGTCCGAGCAGCACGCGCAGCGCGGTGACCAGCGGCAGCGATCGCGCGGCGAGTCGATAGCGCGCGAGATGCAGCGCCGCATCGTCGCCGCCGCTCAGCGAGATCCGCGAGCCCCCAGGGCCGAGAACGCGACCGCTCGCACGCAACGAGCTATGGGTGGCGGAATCGAAGCGCCCCGTCGCGTCAATCGAAACGATGTGCACCGCATCGCCGAGCGTATCGGCGAATCGTAGCGTCGCGCCGTGAATGCGGAGCGCGATCGCGAGCGGAACGCGGTTCGGCGGCTGCGGATAGCTCGGGCTCGCAAAGGGCAACGTCGGGAGGGCGAAGTTGCCGTCGGGAAGCCGAACGAGGGCGAATCGCGCACCGTCGAGCTCGAGGCTGTGAATGCCGAAACGATGGCGACTCCCGGGGAGCAGATCGCGGAAGCGAAAGCCGACCCGCACGTCGGCGATCCGTGCAATCGTTATCCCGCCGCGGGTAAATCGGAGATCGTGGAGATCGAAGCGCTTCCCCGCCCGCTCGATCGACGCGATGCGTAGGCTCCCACCGAGCGCGAGCGAGCCGACGGCCTCGATCCCCATGCGGGCGATCGCCGCGCCGAGCGTGACGGCGAGGACGATGAGGAGAACGAGAGCAGCCGCGGGCACGGCGAGTCGCGTGCGCATTCTTCTCTGCACTATGCGCCCCGAGGGAGCGGAGCCCCCGCCGCGGAGCCTTTCTTAGAGGTCGAGCGCCTTCACGTTTTTCGCGTACTCGAAGATATATTGCTTGCGCGACTCGACTTTATCGCCCATCAGGTCGACGAAGATCTGCTCGGCCTCGACGGCATCTTCGACCGCGATGCGGACGAGCCGACGATGGTCGGGCTCCATCGTGGTCTCGGCGAGCTGCTCGGCATCCATCTCACCCAAGCCTTTGTATTGCTGTACGGTGAACTCTTTGGGGTCGGCTCCGGCGAAGATATCGCGAAGCTCGCCCTCGTTGAACGCCCACCATTGCTTCTTGCCTTTGCGCACGCCGTAGAGCGGCGGTTGCGCGATATAGACGTGCCCCTGTTCGATCAATGGCTTCATCTGGCGATAGAAAAACGTCAGGAGCAACGTGCGGATATGCGAGCCGTCGACGTCGGCATCGGTCATGATGATGACTTTGTGGTAGCGCAGCTTGGCGACATCGAACTCATCGCCGAAGCCGGTGCCCAACGCCGTGATCATCGTCCGAATCTCTTCGTTCGAGAGCACTTTATCCAGACGCGCTTTTTCAACGTTGATGATCTTGCCGCGCAAAGGAAGGATCGCTTGTTTATCGGGGTCGCGTCCGCCCTTGGCCGTGCCGCCGGCCGAGTCGCCTTCGACTAAGAAGATCTCGCTTTCACGCGGGTCTTGGTTTTTGCAGTCGACGAGCTTTCCCGGAAGCCCCGAGCCTTCGAGCGCATTCTTCCGGCGCGAAAGATCGCGTGCTTTTTTCGCCGCTTCGCGTGCGCGCGACGCCTGCATGCATTTATCGATGATCGCGCGCGCCGCTTTCGGGTTCTCTTCGAAGAAAAACTCGAGCCGTTCGTTGAGCAACCCGTAGACGATGCTGCGAACCTTGGCGTTTCCAAGTTTGGTTTTCGTCTGCCCTTCGAACTGCGGCTCTGCGAGTTTTACCGAGACGACCGCGGTGAGCCCCTCCATGCAATCGTCGGTTGAAAGGTTGCCGTCGGCTTCTTTGAGGATGCCGCGTTTGCGCGCCGAGGAGTTCACTGCATTGGTTATGGCGGTGCGGAAGCCGAGCAGATGCATGCCGCCTTCGATGGTGTTGATATTGTTGGCGTAAGAATAAATTTGCTCGTTGTAACTATCGGTGTATTGCAGCGCAACTTCGATATCCACGCCGTCGCGTTCGTGATGCGTCGCGATGATATCGTGCAGCGCATCCTTTTTTTCGTTGAGGTACTTCACGAACTCAACGATGCCGCCTTCGTATTTATAGGTGCGCTCGCGCACTTGTTCGCCGCGTTCGTCGCGCAGCGTTATCTGCAAGCCGCGATTGAGAAAGGCGAGTTCGCGTAGGCGTTTCTGCAAAACATCCCAATGAAAATCGCCGGTCTCGAAGATCTCCATGTCCGGCTTGAACTGCTGGAACGTCCCGGTGCGATCGGTCTTGCCGACCTTCTTCATCTTCTGCGCGGTGATGCCGCGTTCGAATCGCAATTCGTAGGTGTGCCCGTCGCGATACACGCGCGTGACCATCCATTCCGAGAGCGCGTTCACCACCGAAATGCCGACGCCGTGCAGGCCGCCCGAAACTTTGTAGCCGCCTTTTCCGAACTTGCCGCCGGCATGGAGCACCGTCATCACGACTTCGGCGGCCGGCAACCCCTCTTCGGCATGAATGTCGACCGGAATGCCGCGCCCGTCGTCTTCGACCGAGCACGATCCGTCGCGATAGAGTGTGACGGCGACATTTTTCGCATAGCCCGCAAGCGCTTCGTCGACGGAGTTGTCGACCGCTTCGTAGACGAGCTGGTGCAATCCGCGTTCGTTGGTATTGCCGATGTACATACCCGGGCGCTTGCGCACGGCTTCGAGCCCGCGCAATACCTCGATCTGTTCGCCGGTATAATCTGTTGCCATAACCTATCTTGTCGTTTCAGTTCCAAAGAGTCGAGCGTACAATTCGTCTCCGAACTCGTTTCGCAACGTCGCGGGAGCGAGTTCGTCGGGCACGCGGCCGGTCTTGAGGGCGACGAACGCTAGTGCGACCGCCCGCTCCCGATCCGCGATGGGAGTACCGCGCCCTCGCGCGAGCCGATTGACGATATCCCCCCAGCGGCGCAATAACTCGCGGCGCACAGCGGAAAAATCCTCACGCGTCAGCCCGGTTACTGCGACGTGCGCGCGCTCGAAGCTCATCCACGGCTCATCGAAGAGCAGGCGTGCGAGCGTGCGGGTGCGCTGCTCGCTTGCAGCGAGCGTGCAGAGGACGCAGGTCGTCCCGGCGTAGGGCGCGATCGGCGCTCCACATCGATTGCATACGTTCCACCCGAGGGCGGCTTTTGCCCGCCGGTCGGCCTCGATTTCGGCGCGAAGCCGAGCGAACGCTTCTTTGGCATCCTTGCTCGGCGGACGCTGCTCCCGCGGTGCCGATCGTGCGGTCGCGCCCCCCGCCGTCGCCTGCTCCAAGCGCGCCCTCCGACCCGGAATGCGGCCGACGCGATAGATCAGCCGCGTCACCTCGTAGCCGTGGAGCGCGAGTTGTTTGAGAATCGCCTCTTCGAGCCAGGCGAGATTCGCGATCCACCCGTTCGAACTGGCGACGATCGTCAGCTCCCCGCCGGCAAAGGCGCGCGGATAGGTGTGCCCGGCGAGCGCGATTCCGACGATCTCTCCCCAGTGGCTCTGGAGAATCGCCAGCGGGTCGCCGATCGGCGTGCCGAGGTCGATGCTGCGCAACGCCTCTCCGAGCGCGGTGAATTTCATGCGACGCGTGCGACCTTCGCGCCCTCGATCGAGAACGTCGTCGCGCCCGGCAAGGGATGCTCGAGGTGGGTTGCGGTGACGAAGGCCTGTTCGAAGCCGCCTAATCCCTCGAGAAAACGGCGCGCTCGGTCGGGATCGAGCTCGGAGAGCACGTCGTCGAGCAGCAAGAGCGGCGCTTCGCCGGTCGCTGCGGCCATCGCGCGGTACTCGGCGACCTTCAGCGCCAGCAGCGCGGTGCGGTGCTGCCCCTGCGAGCCGTACTCCGCTAGCGAACGTCCGTCGAGCGCGAGCGTGAGATCGTCGCGGTGTGGGCCGACGAGCGCGATGCCACGCGCCCGCTCGCGAGGGCGCGCCGTTTCGAGCGCGCGCGCGAATCGCTCGCGCAGCGCCGCTTCGTCGTCGCCGATCTCGTAACCGATCGCGCTGCTGTAGCCAAGCGCGAGTTCTTCGCCCGCGCTCCAACGATGGTGCTCGGCACGGGCGTGCGGGCTTAGCGCTTGCACGTACTGCGCGCGCGTCAACGTCATGCGCGCGCCGCGTTCGATCATCGTGCGATCGTAGATGGCGAAGAGCTCTTCGTCGTAGGGCGGACCGACGCGAAGAAGCGCGTTCTTCTGGCGAAGCGTGCGCGTATACATCGCCAAGGCGGTGTAATAATTGGGCTGCTCCTGCGCCAACGCGAGATTTAGAAATGCGCGCCGCAAGCCCGGTGCTCCGACGATCAACGCGAGATCGGCGGGAGCGAAACTCACGACGCGGAGTCGACCGAGAAAGTGGGCGTATCGTACCGCGCGTCCATTGATCGTCAGCGTCTTGCGCGTTGCTCGCTCCCCGCGCGCAATGGTAAAGCCCAGGGTGACGTTTCCGGAACGCACCACCGCTTCGGCGGTGACGGCGGCAATGCCGTAGCCCTCGCGAACGATCTCCGCTTCGCGTGCGGTGCGAAAGGATTTCCCCGTGCCCAATAAGCCGATCGCTTCGAGGAGATTGCTCTTCCCTTGCGCGTTACGCCCGAGAAAGACGTTGAGCCCGGTCTGCGGCTCGATCGTCGCCTCGCCGTAATTGCGGCAATTTGCCAACGAAATGCGCGTGATGCGCATCGGGTTATTGGCGCAACGGCATCAGCACGTAGAGCTGCGACGCGCCTTCGGTCGGTTCGGCCGGGGTCAACGCCGCGGGCGAAAGCGGACCGACGAATTCAATGTGGCATTGCGAGCTCTTGACGTGGTTGAGCACTTCGATCATGTAGCGCGCGTTAAACGCGATCGTGAGATCGTCACCCACTTGGTCGATCTCAATCTCTTCGTAGGCGTTTCCGGAGCGTTCGGAGTTCGCAGTGACGATCAGCGTATGGTTGGAGAGATTCATCTTCACCATCGAAGCGCGGTCGCCGGCGACGAGCTCAGCGCGGCGTAGCGCTCCGACGAGCGTGGAGACGTTCGCGGTAATTTTACGGTCGAACTTTGCCGGAATCACCTGCTGGTAATTCGGATATTGTCCGTCGACCAACCGCACTGTAACGGCGGCGTTTTCAGCGGAGAATTGCAACTGATTATTTTGCGCGCCGAGAACGTTGACGTTGACGCGATCGGCACCAGCGAGATTGCGCGCCGTCTCGGCGAGCGCCCGGGACGGCACGATGAACCGTTCGTGTCCACCCGGCGATTCGTCGAGCGTGGTTTCGTAACGCGCAAGCCGATAACCGTCGGTCGCGACCATGGTGAGTTTATCGCCTTCGATCTCGAGCAGCGTCCCCATCATAACCGCGCCGCGCGCTTCTTCCGAGGCTGCGGCAAAAATAACGGCATCGATCCCTTCGCGCAGCCGTTTTCCCGAGAGCGCGAATTGCGCGCCTTTGACCGCGGCCGGCAGCGGCGGATATTCCTCGCCTGGAAGCGCATTAAAATCGTAGTTCGTACGTTCGCACTTCACGCTGACGCGATTCGGCGTACCGCTGAGATCGAGCGTCGAGGTTTGCGAGAGGTTCGCAAGATAGCCTGCGAAGAGTTTCGCCGGCACCGTGACGCTGCCCGGCTCTTCAATCTCGGCTTTTAGCCGCTGCTCGAGAGTAAGTTCGAGGTCGGTTGCGCGTACGGAGACGGATCCGTTCTCGGCTTGAATGAGTACGTTGGAAAGGATCGGCACCGTCGTGTGCGCGTTTACGACTTTGTTTGCCGCGCCGACGGCGGCCGAGATTTCCTTGGTCTCACAGGATAGCTTCACAGTTACTCACGTCCTCTTGCATGTAAGCCGTCGTTCTTTATTGAGTATATAAGTCGTCGTCGTACCAGTAGAGCGGTGGGGCGTGCGAACAAGTTCGCTTTTCGCCTACGGGGACGCGGCTTTCGACCGCATCGACCGTGTGGGTAAGGCTGCGAGCCGTTCTTCGCAGTTTCGAGCCCTTGTAGCGACGGTTTTGTTATCCACCTTCGTGCACCGCCCCTGTACGTCGCCTCGTGGAGAGTGGGCTTAGCGGCGGCATGCGTCGATCAGGCGCTCGACCCGGTTGCGGAATGCTTCGTCGCGCATCATTTGCTCTTTGATTTTGTTTCGTGCGTAAATAATCGTCGTGTGATCTTTCTTCCCGAACTCGCGCGCGATCTGGGGGAGCGAACAATTGGTCAGCTGGGTCGCGACGTACATCGCGATCTGGCGAGGCCCGGCGACGCGAGCGTCGCGGCGCGGGTGATCGAGCTCCTTGAGGGTGAGGCCGTTGGCGGCCGCAACGACCTCTTTAATTTTGGGAATGGTGACCCGGCTGACCGAAGCATCGGCGATGAGGCTCTTGAGCGCTTCGCTGGCGAGCTCCGTGGTGATCGGCGATTTTGAGAGCGAGGCGAAGGCGACGACCCGAATCAACGCTCCTTCGAGCTCGCGGATGTTCGAGGGGATCACGCGGGCGATGAACGAGGTCACGTCGTCGGGCACCGGGATCCGGTCGGTCTGCGCTTTCTTCCGCAGGATCGCTTCGCGCGTCTCGATATCGGGATTTTGGATATCGGTCAGCAGCCCCCATTCAAAACGGGAACGCAATCGCGACTCGAGCGTCTGGATCTCCTTCGGTGGGCGATCGGAGGAGATGATGAGCTGGCGCCCCGATTCGTGGAGCGCGTTGAAGGTATGGAAGAACTCTTCTTGCGTGGTCTCCTTGCCGGCGAGGAACTGAATATCGTCGATGAGCAGCACGTCGACCTGACGGTACTTGTTTCGGAATTCCGGCGTTTTGTTATTTTGTAACGCAATGATGAATTCGTTGGTGAATTTCTCGCAGGTGACGTAGACGAGGTTGGCGCCGGGATGATCGACGAGCACGCGGTGCCCGATCGCATGCATGAGATGCGTCTTCCCGAGGCCGACGCCGCCGTAGAGAAAGAGTGGATTGTACGCGCGCGCCGGTGCGGAGGCGACCGCTTGCGCCGCTGCGTGTGCGAAACGGTTGGAGTTTCCGACGACGAACTCTTCAAAGGTATAGCGCGCGTTGAGGTTCGCGCTGCGCAGCGTATCGAGAGTGCGCGCCTGCGTGGTCGCCGGGCCGGGGCTCGGCTCGACGGTGGGGCTCGGCGTCCGCTCCTCGCGAGCCGGGGCCGCGGCCTGCGCGAGCTGCGCGATCTCCTCGGGTTCGAGGACGCGAATGCGCAACGTGACCGTTTCTCCGAAAACACCGCTCAAGGTTTCGACGATCTGCGATTTCAAGCGCGTCTCCACCCATTCGCGCGCGAAACCCGTATGAACGCCTAACGAGAGCTCGCTTCCGTCGATGGCGAGCAAATGCATCGGCTTGATCCACATCTCGAAAACGGGCTTCGAAAACGCATCGCGTAACGCAACTAATGCGCTCTCCCAAAGCTCCGTAGAAAACTCCGAGGTGCCGACCGTCAGCGCCATGCCGATGCTCCTTCACAAGCCCGATTAAGAACGTTATCGATGCCCTGCAGCCGGAGCCGACGAGCATCGGGGTGGGTTCCTCGGCTTGGCTTAATGAGGGCATCTCCCTGCGAAAATATCCACGGAGTTGTGCACTTATCCACAGCCTGCGTTCCGACGCTTTTTCGGTCTTTTTTGTGTCTATTACCCACAATCGAGCGGCTGCCTCGAAGGGGCGGAAAAGCCTGCTACGACAGGCGAAAGCCCGCACGGAAGGCACGAAAAAGCCCGCTCTATACACAGCTTTCTCAACAGGTGTGGAGAGCGCCCCTGCTTGACGCGCGGGCCCTCCCCTGCCTATACTCCCTAAGCCGTCTGCCGCCCATCGGCGGCCTTTTCAATGTTCACCTAGGAGCTACACATTATGAAGCGGACGTACCAGCCGCACAATCGGCGCCGCAAGCGCGTCCACGGGTTCCTCGAGCGCATGCGCACGAAGAACGGCCGCAACGTGCTCGCACGTCGGCGCAAGAAGGGGCGTCACCGCCTCAGCGTCTAGGCGGTCGAGCAAGCACCCGTGCCGATGCGCCGCTACGAGACCCTGAAGCGGCGAGCCGATTTCCATCGTTTACGCCGCAGCGGCCGACGTGTCGAAACGTCGGCCTTTTCGCTTTTCTCCGATCGCGGCTGCGACGGGGGGGTGGTCGGCGATAATAGTCGTGGCCGGTCGGCATGAACCATGTTGGCAGGCTACGACTTGTGCCGGAAGTGAAGTGCGACCTGAGATCGAGACACATAATTACGATGGGATCGGTTGAAGCGGTTTTTCTTTTGGATGGTTTCGAACTCTGCCGACGGCACGTAGCCGAGGGCAGAGTGTAGACGATTTCGATGAAGTGCGGAATCGAGCGCATGGCGTGGTAGATGTCAGAATAGTCGTTCACCAGCAGCTCTTCGTATTTGCAAGTTTTTCATGAAACGCTCGCAGATCGCATTGTCCGTCGGCGTTCTGGCCTTGCTCATGCTCGGCACGGTGCCGCGTCGGGTCAGTTCCGTGATGTACTCCAGCGCCGCGTATTGCCCGGATTCAACCGGCCATTGCAACACGGTTTTATGCAAGTGATGAAATGTACTCGCGTAGTTTTTCGGCAGGAGTTTAGATCGTGTCCCCGGGAGTGGTGTACGAAAGGATCGTCCTCGTAGCATAGAGAGCGGTCACCGTGGTTTTCGGCGAAGGTTGTTTTTGAAACAGAAACAGCTACGCGAAAGGAACCACGATGACCAACCCCAGTATGACACTTGCCGAGCTGGTTGAAAAGGGCGCCGACGTCGATGTGCTGCGCGAGATGCTCCAGTTCGTCGCCCAGCGCATGATGGATCTCGATGTCGAAGGGCTCTGCGGTGCGGCCTGCGGCGAACGCGATAAGGCGCGCGAAAACTCCCGGAACGGCTATCGCGATCGCACCTGGGAGACCCGTACCGGTGCGATCGATCTGCGTATTCCCAAACTGCGTAAGGGCAGTTACTTCCCGCCGTTTCTCGAACCGCGTCGCACCGCTGAGAAAGCGCTGGCTGCGGTGATTCAAGAGGCGTATATCCAAGGCGTTTCGACGCGCTCGGTCGACAACCTCGTCAAAGCGATGGGGATGACCGGTATTTCGAGTAGCCAAGTCTCGCGCTTGTGCATCGAGATCGACGAGCGCGCCACCGCATTTCTCAATCGCCCTATCGAAGGCGACTGGCCCTATCTCTGGATCGATGCAACCTACGTCAAGGTGCGCTCTTCAGGGCGCATCGTATCGGTTGCTGTAATAATTGCTGTCGGGGTAAACACCGACGGGACGCGGGAAGTCCTTGGAATGGCTGTAGGTCCCAGCGAAGCCGAGCCGTTCTGGAGCGATTTCTTACGCAGCTTAAGCCATCGCGGTCTCCGTGGTACGCGCCTGGTGATCTCCGATTCGCACGTTGGCTTGAAAGCCGCGATTACCAAGGTATTCAAAGCGACGTGGCAACGATGCCGGGTGCATTTTATGCGGAATGCACTCGCGTACGCCGGCAAGGGACAACGGCAGATGGTACTCGCGCTTATCAATACCGTCTTCGCCCAGGAAAGCGCCGAAGCCGCGCACGCTCAGTGGCGCGTCGTCGCCGATCAACTCCGCGACAAATTCCCGAAACTTGCTGCGATGCTCGACGAAGCCGAGCACGACGTATTGGCGTTCATGGATTTCCCCAAAGCGCACCGGAGGCAAATCGCATCGACCAACCCGCTCGAACGCCTCAACGCCGAGGTAAAGCGGCGTACCGACGTCGTTGGCATTTTCCCGAGCGACTCATCGATCACGCGTCTCGTCGGCGCGCTGCTGCTCGAACAGAACGACGCAACCGGCGGTACATGCAGCTCGAAGGAATGGAGGCCGTCAGCGATAACCAGAGACCCAGGTTGTCAGCGGTCATTACCGGCTGATGCCGACCTCGCCGAGCCGCGGCTCGTACACCACTCCGCGGGACACAATCTATAAAATACCCCGACTGGCCCATATTAATGAGGGCCGAAATCCTTATTTAAAGGCAAAGCCCATCCCACGGAAAGGGTCAAAATAAAGATTTTGTAAAAGGAGAAATCGCCCTAAAGCTCGAACGCACCGTGAGCCCTGATCCAGTTTCGAGCGCACCTTGCAAGGACCGCGCCCGTAAATTATTTAGGGGTTCCTAATCACTAAATCTCGTTTGAAGAAGGGTTAACAATAACATGTTTTTAAAACGCGCTATGGTTGCTTTCGCGCTCGCTACGGTCGTTTCATCTGGACTCGTGACAGCGATCGCAGCCCCGGTTCGGCCCACGACCTCGACCTCACTCAAAACGTCGGGGGCCAACGGGTTCATGTGCTTCCTTTCAGGAGCCATCACCGTTGTGGGAGCGCTAACCTTGGACCCGATGGCCGTTGCCGGTGGATTATTCGGCGCAAGCCAAGAATGCGCAAACTGATTCGAATCGGGGCATAGGCGCTACGTCCCGTCACCGGTTTTTTCGGTGACGGGATTGGCTCAAAAATTGCGATTTATTGTCTTGGAGAAAAAAAGACGCGAAAAACTGGCTTATTGCATGGCTTTTTCCTTTGGTATCGTTCTATCGGGAGTGTTGGCGCTAGGCGGAGGTCTCTCTATTCTGCGCGTTCCTGATCCCTGGTCGCGTCGGGCAGCGCTTTACTTGTTCAAGGAGACTTTTGTGTCCTCACGGGGTGTGGTGCTTCAGCGCAATTCGTTGGATTGCGGGCCAGCCGCGGCAGCAAACCTCCTAAGATTGAGGGGGCTCAAGCCCAATTTGGCCGCGCTCGAAAGCGAAATGGACCCCGGAATACTTGGGACCACAATTAATAAAGTTGCGCGCGTGTTAAATCAAAACCATTTGCCTGTTAAAATAACGATTTGGAGCAACTCGCGTCTGCTGCATTTGCCGAAGACCATTAAGCCTGTTATAACCCTACGCACCCATCATTTTTACGTGATTCTTGGGAGAGTTGGCTTGCATTCTATTCTTTTAGTTGACCCGTGGATTGGCGTAGTACGGATGCAAACGGCACAGTTCGAGCTAGGGTGGACTCACTATGTCGTCGAGTAAGGCTGTTGCTAGACATTTTAGCGATTCGTTCACACATGCGTTTAATTTTCTTATGGATGGATTGATTTCGCCGTTTATCGCATTACGTAACCGCGATAACAGCCTGGGAACGGTTATCGCCATCGCTTTATTTGTCGGTTTTAGCGAGAGTCTCGTTTCGCTCGGTGCTTTTATTTTGGTTCACCGGAGCCTCGTCGTGCAAGGAGGTATCTCGACGCCTACAGATTTTGGCCTGATCGCCTATCTATCAGTCTTGCTTTCGGCTCCCGCAGTGTTTGTAAAAGCATGTACGGTAGCGGCGTTACTTTGGATGGGCTCGGTGTTTGTTGGCAAAAACACAAAATACCAAGATCTTCTTTGCCTTGGCCTCCTTGGTCAGGCGATTATGGTAATACGCGGAAGCGCCAATCTGATTGCGGGGGCCCTTACGAGTCCGCCCTCGATTGGGGTGGAACATTTCGCCGTACTATCTATTTTTTTGGGCGGCCATATAGTACCAGCTCTCCCCTCCTTGTTAAACCCGTTCTCGCTTTGGTACATTATCGTCCTTTTAGTTGGCATGGCAGCACTATTAGGTGAAAGGTTAGACTGGCGAAGCTTTCTAAGCCTTTGCCCTTACCTAATTGCCGTCACGGTAGTGACTTGGGCGTCGAGCCAGGCAGTGGTAATCACGGGTACAAAATAAAGAGAAGCCCGCTTTTTGAGGCGAAGATGATTTCCGCATATCTGTCGTGCGACCTGAGATCGAGACGCATAGTTACGCTTAGATCGGTTGAAGCAGTGGGCTAGGTCCCGTCATGCGGCCATTGATTTCTGTGGAGCGGGCGTATTTTCGTAGCGTGATAGAAATTCCTCGGGTGTCATCCCGTGGAGCGCGCTGTGCGGGTGGCCGGTGTTGTACGATCGGCGCCAGTCGTCGGCTGCCATACATGCCTCGAAGATCGTCCGAAATCGGTTTGGGGCGAGCAACTCATCGCGCACGCGGGAGTTGAAGGACTCGATGAAGGCGTTTTGGGTTGGCTTACCAGGTTGAATGAATAGCAGCTCGA
>JAJYFM010000120.1 GCA_021790895.1 bacterium | reverse complement strand
ACCTTCACCGGAGAGAGCCCATGCTCGCGCGCGCGAGAAAGCGCCGAGAACGCCTCAGCGAATGTCACCGCTTCGGTGAAGCGCGCGACGGATTCGAGATGCATCATGAGTGCGCGCACGAGCGTGATGTCGTCGAGATGGTCGGCATGCGAGAGCAAGTAATCACGCGCGCCGCACTCGGTAAAGACGTAGGAGAAGCAAGAGATCGGCGTCGCGACGAGCGCGTTCTCGAGGCAGCCGGTGATAATTTTCGCTGTCTTCGGATATTCGCGCACGAGCGCGCTGGTCAGATCCTTATCGCTCGTCGTTCGCAAGAGCTTCAGCAAATCTGCGGTCGGCAATCCCCACCACGGCGCAAGCAACGCTTCGCGCAGGCTTCCGAGCGCGGTCGGGTCGGCGACGTAGTGCATGAGCGCTATGAGCGCGCGCATCAGCGGCCGATCAGTGAGCGAGAGGTCGCCCGCGCGCAAGACCGGCAGCCCGCGCGCAGCGAGCGCCTGAGCGAAGAGGTCGGCTGTGTCGTTGGTGCGCGCGATGACCGCGATCTCATGCGGCTGTACACCCTCCCCGATCAGCGACTCGATAAGCGTCGCGGCCTTGGCGCGCTCGTCGAGCGGGTCTTCCGCGACGACGCGCGAGACTTTCTCACCGCCTCCACCACGCACTGCTGAGAGCCTGGCGTGTCCGCCAGTTTCGGCAACCACCTCATGCGCCATATCGAGAATGTGCTGGTAGGAACGGAAAGATGACGTGAGCTCGATAGTCACCGCACGCGGGAACATCCCGGCGAACGTCTTGAACGCGCCGATATCGGCGCCCTGGAAGCGATAGATCGCCTGCTTCTCGTCGCCAACGACGAAGAGATTCGGATGGTCGTCATATGCGAAGAGCTCGAGCAGCCTGTGCTGCAACGCATTCGCGTCCTGATGTTCATCCGCGAGGACGTACTGATATCGCTCCTGCAAGTCGCTGCGCAGACTCTCGTCGGCGGCGATACGGTCGACGACGCCCGTGAGCATGTCGGAGAAATCCGCGAGACGATGCTCGTCCTTAAGCTCTTGGTACCGTGCGAACACGCGCGCAGCCTCTTCGACTTTATCGAAACGCGCGACCTTCTCCTGCCCCGCTTTCGTGAGCTCGCCTGCGTTCGCTCCGCGCTTGTACCGGAGCGACTCGTCGGCGGCGAGATTCTCCGCCGCCTCTTTCCCCCACTTCCGATATGCCTCGAGCGTCACCCCCTCGCGCACGAGCGTGTCGTAGAGCGAGCCGAGGTCGCGCAGGTAGGTGTACGGCGACTTGGCCGGGCGCAAGAGATCTATGTCGGCCGAGTCGATCGCGGCGCGCATAAGCAGCGTCTCCTCGACATCGCCCATGAGCCGACGGTCAGAATCCTCAGCGAACGCATCCGAGTATTCCGTGCGCACTAGCTCCGCGAATCCATGGAAGGTGGTTATAGTCACCCTCCGCGCCGTCTCCTCGCCGATGAGCCCAGCGAGCCGCCGGCGCATAGTGCGCGCAGCAGAGTCGGTAAAGGTGAGAGCGAGAATCGCGTCCGGCCGCGCCTGTGTCTCGCGCAATATGTTCGCGATGCGGAGCGTCAGGATGTGCGTCTTGCCCGTCCCCGGCCCCGCCAAAACCATCACCGGCCCTTCAACCGTGTCGACAGCCTTCTTCTGCTCCTTCGTCAGCCTCGCATATGCCTCTTCAAATTTCCCAGCCGTCATGCTCCCAGTGTACCGCTTTTGCAAGCGGAGCGACACGGCAGTCTAGTACGACTTCAGGTGTCGTGCTTTGTCGTGGGTGCGGATCTTTTCAAGCGCCTTCGCCTCGATCTGGCGGATGCGCTCGCGCGTGACGCCGAATTCTTTTCCAACTTCTTCGAGCGTATGATACACGCCATCCATGAGCCCATGGCGCATCTCGAGTATCTTGCGCTCTTTCGGAGAGAGGCCGCCCAATATCTCGCGCACCTGTTCCGAGAGGATGCGTTCCGAGGATTCCTGCATCGGAGAGCGTATCTTGTCGTCCGGGATGAAGTCCCCGAGCGTCGAGCGGTCGTCGTCGTCCGAGCCGACAGGGTTCTCAAGCGAGAGCGTGTCCTGATTGATCTTCTCTATCTGGTACACCTTCTCCGGCTCGATGCCCATCTCGACGGCGATCTCCTCCGGCTGCGGGTCGCGGCCGAGCACCTGCGCGAGGCGGCGGCTGACCTGCTTGTATTTCGCGATGGTCTCGACCATGTGCACGGGGATGCGGATCGTGCGGCTCTGGTCGGCGAGCGCGCGGGTTATCGCCTGGCGTATCCACCAGGTGGCATATGTCGAGAACTTGTATCCCTTCTTCCAATCAAACTTATCCACCGCGCGGAAGAGGCCGAGATTGCCTTCTTGGATCAGGTCTAGGAGCGTGAGGTCCGGCGAGCGGCCCACGTATTTCTTGGCGATAGAGACCACGAGGCGGAGATTGCTCCGCGCAAGGATGTTGCGCGCCTCGACGTCGTTCTTCTCGATGCGCTTGGCGAGCTCGCGCTCCTCGGCGGCCGTCAGGAGCGGATACTGGCCGATCTCGCGCAGGTATATCTGAATCGAGTCGTAGTTCGTCGAGTGACGGTCTTTTATGTTGCGCGTCGCCAGGTATTCGTCTGCCGCGTCTTCGAGCATGCCGCCCTCGAGCACGTCGACTCCCGCGCCAGCAAGCCGTTCATAGAGCGATTCGAGGAAGCTCACGTCATCTTCGACGTGCGGGAAAGACTTGAGTATCTCGCTGTAGGTGACATACCCGCGCTCCTTGCCCTTCTCGATAAGCTGCTCGGCGGTAAGCGCTTTCTGGTTGAGCGCTTTCGCCTTCGCGCTTTTCGCGACGGCGCGGACGACCTGCTTCTTGGTGCGCATCGACGGCTTCACCAGTTTCTTCACCTGCTTCTTCGCGGCAGGAACCTTTTTCGGGGCCGGCTTCTTGAGCGCAGCCTTCTTTACCGGCTTCTTCGCGGCAGCCGGCTTCTTCGATGATCTGTTCTTGGTAACGGGTTTCGCCATAAGGAAAAGTGAGGTGGATAGGTCGGGAACGTCATCCGATCGCGGCGATCCGCGCCGAAATATTCGCGCACTTCGCCTGCGCCTGTTCTATCGCAGGCATGTCCCCGGACGCTTCTGCCCTGCGCAGGTCCGAGACTGCCGACTGATACGCCTCGCGGATGACCGCTGATTCGAAGGCGCGGAGAAGCTCGTCTGCCGCGCTTTCGGCAGGGTCCTCCCCGAAAGTCTGTTCGGTAAGGAACAGGACCGATTCCGGGATTGCCGCCGCTGGAGGCAGATCGACTTCAG
>JAJYFM010000010.1 GCA_021790895.1 bacterium | reverse complement strand
GCGCACGGCATGCAGCCCGAACGGCTCGCGCAAGCGATTCTCGACCGCACCGTCGAGCGGCTTGCTCCGACGGTGCGCGCATTGATTGCGGAGTACGCTCTCGACCCCCAACTGCTCGAACTTGTCGGCGGCGGTGGAGCGGCGCGCACGATCGTGCCGTATCTCGCGCGGGCGATGAATCTGCGCTTTCGCATCGCGCGCGACCACGAAGTGATCTCGCCGGTCGGCGTTGCCCTTGCATTGGTGCGCGACAGCATCGAGCGGCAGATCGTCGATCCCAGCGTCGAACAACTCGCACGCCTGCGACGCGAAGTCGGCGATCGAGCGATCGCGAGCGGAGCGGATCCCGCGAGCATCGAGGTCGATATTGCGATCGATCCGATCCGCAACCGCGTGCTCGCAACGGCGGGCGGAGCGGTCGGCGGAGCGGTCGCGGCGCGCGCACGGATCGGTGACGAGGAGCGAGCGACGATCGCTGCAGCGAGCCTCGGCGTCGCCGTCGACGCGATCGAGCGGATCGCATTAGGCGAAGAGTTGTTCGGCTTTCGCCACGGGAAAAATCTTCGCGTCGTCGATAGCGGCGGCGTCGTGCGCCTTGCGACACCGTTCGCTCGACTGGTGCGTGCGCGCGTCGACGAGATCGAACGGCACGCGAGCGAAGGAATCGAGGCGCTTGCGCGCTTCGGTGATGTTGGGCGGCGTCTGCCCGATCTCTATCTTTTGCGGCGGGGGCGCATCTCGGAGTTCCGCGGCTTCACCGATGCAGCGCGCATCGTGGCGCTCATCGGCGAGGATCTTCGCGGTTGCGAGAGCGAGGAGCGGGTTGCGCTGATTTTCGTGCGCGCCGAGCGCGTGTAGCCCGGCGCACACGAAACGGTTTGCGCGATTAAGGGGTGGGCGTCGATCCCTCGTTGATACCGACGTGGCTATGCGAACGTCCGTAGAGGAAATAGACTCCGAGCCCGATCAGCAACCAGACGATAAAGCCGAACCACGGCAACGGGAGCCCGAGAATGCGCGGGAGCGTCGCGTCGGCGAACGGCGCGAAGAGCAGTAACGTGGCCAGAATTGCGGAGGTAACCGGAACGATGTACGGACCGAACGGAACCGAAAATCCCTTCGCTTCGGGATAGAGTTTTCGGAGGATCGGTACCGAGATCGATACCAGCACGAAGGCTGCAAGCGTTCCCATGTTCGTCAACGATCCGACGACCGAGATCGGCGTGAAGGCCGCGATGAGCGCGATGAACAGCGTGAACATCGCCGTCGACGTGGCCGGGGTGCGCAGCGTCGGATGAATCTTCGAGAAGACCGCCGGCAGTAAGCCGTCGCGCGACATCGCGAAGAAAACGCGTGTCTGCCCGTACATCATCACCAGCAAAACCGTCGTGAGGCCGGCGATCGCGCCGATGGAGATGACGAGACTCATCCATCCGGGGAGACCGACTTGTTCGACGGCAAACGCAACCGGTTGCGGAACGTTGAGATGCGTGTACTTCACCATGCCCGTCAAAATCGCCGCAACGATGATATAGAGCACCGTGCAGATTGCAAGGCTGCCGACGATGGCGATCGGCATATCTCGTTGCGGATTCTTCGCCTCTTCGGCGGCGGTCGAGACCGCGTCGAAGCCGATGTAGGCGAAGAAGACGAAGAAGGCACCGAAGAGCGTTCCCCCCCAACCAAACGGGAAGTAGGGCACCCAATTTCCGGTGTTGACGTGCGCGAAGCCGATGCCGATGAAGAAGAGCACGATCGCGACTTTGATGGTGACGATAATCGAATTGACGACCGCCGACTCGCGCGTGCCGCGAATGAGGAGCACACCGATGAGGCAGATAATCAAAAACGCCGGCAGATTCATGATGCCGTGAATCGGTGTGCCGGTCGGCCCGGTATCCCAATAATTATGTTGCCATGCAGCGGGGATGTTGATGCCGAAATGGCTGAGAAAATTCGTGAAGTACCCCGACCATCCGATGCTGACGGTCGCGGCGCCGAGGGCGTATTCTAAGACGAGATCCCACCCGATGATCCAGGCGACAAACTCGCCGAGCGATGCGTACGCGAAGGTGTACGCGCTTCCGGCGATCGGCACGCGGCTGGCGACCTCGGAGTAACAGAGGGCGGCAAATGCGCTCACGATACCGGCAATAATAAACGAGATGGTGAGCGCCGGCCCCGAGAATTTCGCAGCGGCGACGCCGGTCAAAACAAAAATACCGGTGCCGATGATCGCACCGATACCCATCGCGGTCAGGGCGCCGGGGCCGAGGGTTTTCTTGAGAGCGTGTTTTTGATCGCCGGCCTCGTTTAATAGAAGCGAGAGCGGCTTGACTCGTTGTAGCAGCATGAAGGCCCTCAATACCCTTTCGGGGCGCTTTGACCTTGTTTTTCCACGTTCGGCGGCGCTTCGCGCCAGGGAGCGAGCCCCGAGCTGGGAACTCCTGAGACGATGGAGCCCTTCGATACCATCGTCGTCGGCGGCGGGAATGCGGGCTGCGCCGCCGCGATCGCCGCGGCTCGGCACGGTGCGCGAACCCTGTTGATCGAACGATACGGCTTTCTCGGGGGAACGGCGACCGCGGCGATGGTTGGGCCGTGGATGACCTTTCACTCCGGCGAGCGCCGAATCGTCGGGGGGATCGCCCAGGAGATCGTCGAGCGCTTGAGGGCGATGGGTGGCTCGCCGGGGCACCTACGCGACAGCTCGGATTACGTCGCAACGATCACGCCGTTCGATCCCGAGCTGCACAAGGCGCTCCTTTTCGAGATGATGGCCGAAGCCGGCGTAACGCTGCTCGTGCATGCATGGTTTCTCGCCGCGATCTGCGATGGGCAGCGCGTTATCGGCGTGCGCGTCGCGACGATCGGCGGCGAGCTCGAATTTTTCGGAACGACGACGATCGATGCGACCGCCGACGCGCTCGTTGCGCACTCCGCCGGGGCGGCAACCTCCCGCGGTGACGAGCGCGGCCGCGTGCAACCGGCGAGTTTGATGCTGCGCATCGGTCCGGTCGACGGCGAGGCGCTCGCCGCCTATCTGCGCGCGCATCCCGATCAGGTGCGCAGTTCGTTACCGGTCGCGGATCTGCGCCCCGAAAATCTTTCGGCGATTGCCGGACTCTGGGATCTTTGGAATCTTGCGCGCGAACGCGGTGATGTAACGATTCCGCGCGACATCGTCTCGCTCTTCGCATCGCCCTATCCCGACGAAATGACGGTGAATATGTCGCGCGTGCTCGACGTCGATCCGCTCGATGCGTTCGATCTCACCCGCGCCGAGATCGAAGGGCGACGCCAAGCGCTCGAACTCATTCGTTTCTTCAACCGCTACGTTCCCGGTTTCGAACGCGCGCGCATTCTCGCAAGCGGAGCGCAGGTCGGCATTCGTGAATCGCGGCGCATCGTCGGGCGCTACACGCTTACCCGCGACGACGTGCTCTCCGCTCGCAGCTTTCCCGATGCCGTCGCGCGCAGCGCCTATCCGATCGATATTCACGATCCGTCGGGGATCGGTACGACGACGCATCGCCTTGCGCCGGGCGGGGCGTACGAAATTCCCTTTCGTTGTCTCGTTCCCGAAAAGACGGAGGGATTGCTCGTCGCCGGACGTTGCATTTCGACGACGCATGAAGCGTTGGCATCGGCGCGTTTAACTCCGACCGTGATGACGCTCGGGCAGGCTGCCGGAACTGCCGCCGCGATAGCGAAGAAGGGCGCGCGTTCGGTCGGAGATATCGATATCTTCGCGCTTCGCGCTGCGTTACAAAACGATGGAATCGACTTGGGGGATCGTAAAGAATGAGTGAAGCACTACGCCGTGCGCGAGCACTCGGGGTTGCCGTGGAGTTCGCCGATCTCGGCGAATGGGGCGTCGACGAGTTGCGTTCGGAGTACGATCCGGAGGGGCCGACGATACGCGTGAACCTGCGGATCGCCGAACACCTCCCCTCAGCGGAGCTCGGGGAATTCATCTCGCTCGCCGTCGGGCACGAACTCTATCATCACCGCGAGCGAACCAACGAGGTTGCGCGCCTGGAGAATCGCGCGACGCGCGAGTTCGCGGCGAACGAATACGCGCGGTCGTTGCTCGCACGCGATTGACACCGAGCCCGATGCGCCTTTTCGCCGGTATCGATGTCGGGCAGAGTGCGACGAAAGCTGCGCTCACCGACGAACGCGGACGGATTCTCGCCCGCGCGAGTGGTGGGGCCGGCGACGAACTCGGGCTGGGCGCGGCCTCGACGCGCTTGCGCGATGCCGTTGAGGCGGCGCTCGCAGCGGCGATGCGCCGGGCGCGGATTCCTCAATCGACGCGGATCGAAAGCGCGGTCATCGGCATCAGTGGTTTCGATGCCCGTCTGCAGGGGCGGCGCCCACGGATCGCCGCGCGACACCTTCGCTACACCCACGATTCGGAGATCGCGCTCGCTGGGGCACACGGCGGGGAGCCGGGAATCGCGGCGATCGCCGGAACGGGCTCGGTCGTCGTGGCGCGGGCTCGCGATGGGAGCGAGGTGCGCGTCGGCGGACACGGCTATCTTTTCGGCGACGAGGGTTCGGCGTTCGGGCTCGCGCGCGACGCCGTGCGCGCGCTGCTGCTCGAAGCGGATGCCGGGCGAACCGGCACGCTGCTCGCCGCGCTCGAGCGACATTTCGGCGCGACCGCCGCAGAGTGCGCGCGGCTCTTTTACGAAGGCGCGATCGCGCGCGCGGAGATCGCTGCGTTCGCGCCGACGATCCTCGCGCAGGCGGAGGGCGGCGATCGTACCGTCCGCGCGCTGCTGCGTGCGCACGCCCGCGCGCTCGCCGAGCAGATCCGCACGGCCGCGCGCCGGGCGCGCCTGCGCGCTCCCTCCGTTGCGCTTCTCGGCGGCCTCGGCGAAGCGCCGCGTTTTGCGGGCGCGCTGCGTGGCTCGCTCCGCGCGCTCCTCCCCGGGGCACGGCTGCAGCGAGCGCGCTACGATGGAGCGCTTGGAGCGGTCCTCCTCGCATTCGCGCAGGCAGGTCTCGCGGCGCCGGATCTGGAGGAGCGATGAACGCGCTCGCGGCGCTGCGCGGCGGCCTCATCGTTTCGGTGCAAGCGAAGCCCGGTAGCGCGCTCGACGACCCCGCCGTCATCGCCGCGCTGGCGCTCGGCGCACAAGAAGGCGGAGCGATCGGCCTGCGGATCCAGAGCGCGGCGCATATTCGCGCGGTGAAGGCGCGGTGCAACCTGCCGGTGGTGGGATTGGTGAAGCGCGAGTACGCGGGATTCGATCCCTACATCACGCCGACGTTGCGCGAGGTCGCCGAGATCGTCGACGCCGGGGCAGAGATCGTCGCCTTCGATGCAACGCTCCGCGATCGCCCCGCGGGGGCAACGCGCGCAGGGATCGTTGCCGAGATTCATCGATCCTCGCGAATCGCGATGGCCGATTGCGCGACATACGAAGATGCTCGCGCGGCGCATGCGCTCGGCGCCGAGATCCTTGCGACGACGCTCTGCGGCTATACGGCGGAGACGAGGGGGAGTACCCTTCCTGCACTCGCGCTCGTCGCGCGCATCGCCGAACTCGGGGCCTTTACGATCTGCGAGGGCGGCGTCGGCAGCCCGGAGGCGGCGCGGAGCGCGCTGCTCGCCGGGGCGGAGGCCGTCGTGGTCGGCACGGCCCTCACCGGGCTCTCGGCGCGCGTCGGGGAGTTCGCGGCGGCATTGCAGAAGGACGGACCGGGAGGAACCCCCGACCTCTAAAGTCGGTGCGGGAGTGCCTCGCTCTTTCTATAGTTGAGAACAATTCGGGAAGATACGAAGAAGAGCGCCTCCAAACGATGCATCGTGAAAGGATAGTCGGTGATTGAGAAACAGTCCAGCGTGAAGGGGCTCGGCCCTGGGTTTTGGCCGTTCACAGCTTTACTTTCACTGCTCGCAGCCGCGAATATTTATTTTTGGGCGGTGACGCCGATTTCGCGGTGGATGCCGACGGCGGTGACCGTCGCGACGCAGATCGACGCGCTCTTCCGCGTTTTCCTCGCGGTCGGCATCGCGCTCTTTATTTTTATTCTCGGTTATGCAGTATTTTTCTCCATTGTCTTCCGCGCGCGTAAAGAGGACCCGCCCGACGCGCTCGGCGTGCAGATTCACGATAACCACAAGCTCGAACTGTGGTGGACCGTTCTCCCGACCATCGCGGTTATTCTTATTTCATGGGCGAGCGTTCGCGTGTGGTTCCCCATTCAAATCGCATCGGCTGCGACGCCGGCCGGCCTCGTGGTCGAATCGATCGGCCATCAGTGGTTCTATACCTTCCGTTATCCCGGTATCAACGGCGAGGTCACCGGGAATATGCATCTTCCCGTCGGGCAAGCGGTCACGTTGAACGTAAGTTCGGAAGACGTCATTCATTCATTCTGGGTTCCGGCGATGCGCCTGAAACAAGATATGGTTCCCGGGCTCGTGAATATCATGCGCTTCACCACCGATCGTGTCGGACGCTACCGCATTATCTGCACCGAATTTTGCGGCGTCAATCACGCGATTATGAACAAGCAATACCTCGTGATCCAACCGAAGGCGCAATTCGATGCCTGGTATCACCAGTGGCAAGTGAAGAATGCGACCGCGAGTAACGCGTTGCCGCAAGTTTCGTCGGCGCCGATCGACCTCAGCGACGGTTCTGCCGCCGCCGGCCAAGTGCTCTTCACGCAAAAGTGCTCTGCATGTCATGCGATCGGGCCGTTCACGCAACGGATTGTCGGCCCCGGCCTCAAAGGCGTCCTGCACGACCCCTCGCATCCCAACTTGCTCAGCGGCAAGCCCGCGACTCCGGCAAACGTCGCCGATATTCTCCAACACGGTCTGCAAGGATCGTATGGCCAAATGCCGACTCAGGTGCAGAACGCACTCACCGATAAAGACATCGCAAACCTCGTAGCCTACCTCAATTCGTTGAAGTAGCGGGAGAAAGATTATGGCAGTAGCAGCAACTCACGTCGGCGGCGGGATCGCCGACCACGTTCATCCGGAGCCGCAAGGCTTCATCCGGCGGTACGTTTTCTCGATCGATCATAAGATCATCGGTATCCAGTACCTCATCACCGGCTTTATCTTTCTCGTGCTCGCCGGGCTTCTCGCCGAAGTCATCCGCACGCAGCTCATGAATGCAAACGGCGGTTTCGTCAGCAACAATACCTACAACGAGGTCTATTCGATCCACGGTAGTGCGATGGTATGGCTGGTCGTTATTCCGCTGATGACCGGCGCCTTCGGCAACTTCGTGATGCCGTTGCAGATCGGCGCGCGCGATGTCGCCTTCCCATGGCTCAATATGGTGAGCTTCTGGATGTTTCCGGTCGCCGGGCTGATGCTCTTTAGTTCGTTTCTGATGGGCGCACCGGTCGCCGGCTGGACGGAATATCCGCCGATGTCGCTGCAAGGCGAAGCGGGCACCTCGATGTGGTGCGCGGCGATCTTCTTGGTCGGCATCAGTTCGACGCTGACCGGTATGAATTTCATGGTGACGATCCTGAAGATGCGCGCGCCGGGCATGACGCTGACGCGGATGCCGCTCTTTGTCTGGGCGCAGTTGGCGACCGCACCGCTCTCGATGGTCGCGACCACGGCACTCGCGGGAGCGCTCGCCGCGCTCTTCATGGAGCGCCAGTTCGGCGTGCCGTTCTTCGACCCGACCAAAGGCGGCAGCCCGTTGCTTTGGCAGCACATGTTCTGGTTCTACTCACATCCCGCCGTCTACATCATGATTCTCCCCGCCTTCGGAATGATCTCCGAGATTCTCCCGACCTTTGCGCGAAAGCCGATCTTCGGATATAAGATGATCGCGTTTTCGTCGGTGACGATCGCGTTGGCAGGCTTCATGGTCTGGGCGCATCATATGTTCACGTCGGGGCTCGCGCCGTTCATGCAACTTCCGTTCATGTTGCTGACCTTCGTAATCGCGGTGCCGACCGGCGTGAAGATCTTCTCGTGGATAACGACGCTGTGGGGAGGGAAGATTCACTTCACCAGCGCGATGCTCTTCGCAATCGGTTTCGTGGTGCTCTTCGCACTCGGCGGTATTACCGGCATCTTCCTCGCGTCGGTGCCGACCGATCTGCATCTCCACGGCACCTACTTCGTCGTCGCACACTTCCACTACGTGCTCGTCGGCGGGAGCCTCATGGGTATCTTTGCCGGCTTCTACTACTGGTTCCCGAAGATGTCCGGCCGCATGCTCAGCGAGACGCTCGGCAAGTGGCATTTCTGGCTCTTCGTGGCGGGCTTTAACGGCACGTTCTTGCCGATGCATTGGCTCGGATTCGAAGGGATGCCGCGCCGCGTTGCCGTGTACGATCCGCAGTTCCAGTTCTGGAATCGCGTGGAATCGGTATCGTCTTACGTGATGACGTTCGCGATCTTGCTCTTTTTCGTCAACATTCTCGTGAGTTTACGGCGTGGAAAGAAAGCGGGCCCGAACCCGTGGAAAGCGCGCACGCTCGAATGGCAGATTCCGTCGCCGCCGCATTATTACAACTTCAAGCATGTGCCGACCGTCTACGGCCTCCCCTACGACTTCAGCGAGCCGCTCCCGTATCGCGGCCTCGACGACGAGTTGAACGATGCACCCGCTCCGGTTCCGGCCGGCGCACACTGATCGCGTTTTTTAGGAAAGGTAGTAACGGTGGCAGTCGCCTCGCTTCCCCATCAGCAAACCGAGCACGTCGAAGGCGGCGTCGATCGTTTCTACGAGGAAACGCGCGACCTTCGGTTGACGGGATTTTTGTTCTTCCTGTTCAGCGACGTCGTGCTCTTCTCAGCGTTCATCTTCGCGTACCTGTATCTTCGCAATAGCGGCCAGTCATGGCCACCGCCGGGAATCGCCCGCCTCGACGTCGCCTTCGCGGCGTGGAACTCCGTCGTGCTTTTCGGTTCCGGCGCAACGATGCATTATGCATTGGAGAATTGGAAGCACGGGAATTTCAATAAATACGCCGGCTTCCTTATCGCCACGATCGTGCTCGGCATCGCCTTTCTCGGCGGGCAAGCGTACGAGTACACGCATCTCTACTTCGTCGACAAGATATCGTGGGCGGGAAGCGGGATATTCGGCGCTTCGTTCTTTACGCTCACCGGGATGCACGGCTTTCACGTCGCGGTCGGCGTCGTCTATCTCACCGTGTTGCTTCTTCAATCCGTTCATGGCGTCTATACCAAGGAGAAGCACTTCGGCCTCACTGCAGGCACGTTATACTGGCATTTCGTCGATATCATCTGGGTCGTGCTTTTCTCGATCTTCTACCTCATTTAAGGAGCTGCGTACGTGACTGGTTCAATGATCGCCAATTTCGAACGGGCCGGCGCCATCGCCGGCGGCATCGTCGTGTTCTTCGTCTCTGCAGTTGCGTTAAAAAACGATTGGAAGACGCCCGGACTCGACAATCAGTTCTTTAAGATCATGTTGGCGCTTCTCGCGTTCGGCGCTCTGATCGCGCTGTTGGCCGGAGCGCACGTTCTCGGGAACTTCGGAAAGGCGGCATAAAACATGCACGATAAACCTGAAGGAATCGACTTCTCGACCGTTCCGGAATCCAGCGGTATCCCGAAGGCGGTCATCGCGCTGGTGGTCTTCGGCGTCATCGCCGTCTTTACCATCGGCGGGAGCGTCATCTTCAACGCGGGATTCGGGCACGTATGGCCGGCGCTTGAGTCGATACGAATCGATCTCTCGAAAGCGTTTTAGTTCCAGTCGCGTCGAGACGCGATTCCGATAGCCAACAACGGCAACTCACCATCGGGCAAAATGCCGGTCGAGACGCCGTCGATTCGATGAATTCCGGCGTATCTCGAAAATTCGAGGTGCGCCGGTATCATGATCGGTTCGAGATCTTTACTGCCGAGGAACTCCCATTCGCAGGCGACGCTGCGGTCTTCAAAGAGCGCGGCAACATAGCCCGATGCTTCATCGCTGGAGCGCTCGTCGGGGCCGCGGTAGCGAACGTAGCCGTCGAGAATGAAGATTGGCTTAAAGGTCTGGAGATAGGCGATAAACGGCGCGATGAGAACGGCGACGAAATATGCTGCAAAGGCGATCGCTCCGATTCCAAAGATCCAGGCGATTTTAATAAGGTCGCGATCGGAGGCGACGTGCTCGGAGCGCCAAACGACTCCCCACGTCAGAAAACCCATAAAGAGCATGCCCAAAAACGGCTCGATGGCGATCGCCAAGCGACCGCTCAACCCGCGCCAGACGATCCGCCGCTCGCGCTCGGTCCACGCACGGTGAGCCAAATGGCGGGAATTGCGGACGAATTTCGGCGTGCGCATTTGTGACATAGGCACTCTATGAAACGGGCGCAGCCCTCTCGACGATGCGCCTAAACGGAATTTTTGCCGAAATCGCTCCGTAGATGCTGCTGCGCTCGCCGAAGCGCGTCTCGATAAACGCGTCGGCGACCTCTTGCGGCGAATAGCGACGGACGAGCGCCGCCTGCCAGAGCAGCGCGAGCCGCTCGACGAGCACGCGCACGCTTCCTTCGAGATCCTCGGGAGCGGCGGAGAGATAGCGATCGACCATCGCCAATGCATCGCGCACGCGCGTATCGTCGCGTATCGGCTCGTACTCGGCGCGCAGCGCCTCGACGCTCTCGGGCTCCTTGCGGAGGACGCGCAGGATGTCGAGCGCATTGATGTTGCCCGAACCCTCCCAGACGGAATTGACCGGGACTTCCCGATAGAGTCGCGGCATCATCGATTCCTCGACGTAGCCGTTTCCTCCGAGCGCTTCGATCGCTTCGCCGACGTGGGCGACCGCGCGTTTGCAGACCCAGAACTTTCCGATTCCGGTGCCGATGCGTTTGAGAACCGAGGCATGACGGTCGCCGTTGGGAGCATCGGCGAGATCGGCGAGCCGGAGCGCGAGCAGCGTCGCCGCCTCCGATTCCAACGCGAGATCGGCGAGCACGTTCGCCATCGAGGGGTGCTCGCTCAGCACTTTCCCGAAACTCATCCGATGGCTTGCATGATGGATCGCTTGCGCGAGTGCTTGTCGCATCAATGCAGCCGATCCGAGCGCACAATCGAGACGGGTCTGATTGATCATCGTCGCGATCGTGGCGACGCCGCGCCCTTCCTCGCCGACCGCCCATGCCTGCGTTCCATCGAATTCAATCTCGGCCGAGGCATTACTACGATTACCGAGTTTCGATTTTAGCCGCTGGATGAGAAAACTGTTTTTCGTTCCGTCGGGAAGGATGCGGGGAACAAAGAAACAGGTCAGCCCCTTCGGAGCTTGCGCGAGTACGAAAAAGAGATCGGACATCGGCGCCGAGCAGAACCACTTGTGCCCGACGAGCGTGTAGAGGTTGCCGCCGCCGGAGGCTCCTTGTGGTGTTGCCGAGGTCGTGTTGGCACGCACGTCGGAGCCGCCTTGCTTCTCGGTCATCGCCATGCCGCAGAGCGCGGATTTCTTTTCGGTGAACGGCGCAAGCACCGGGTCGTAACTGCGCGCGGTGATGTGCGGCTCCCACCGTGCTGCGATTTCGGGTTGGTGGCGAATCGCCGGAATCGCCGCAGCGGTCATCGAGATCGGACAGACATGCCCGGCCTCGACTTGGCTCCAGATATAGAAGCCGACGGCGCGCCGGAGATGCGGGTGCGGGCGCGGATCGACCCATGCCGCTGCATGCAGCCCGCGCTCGGTCGCCTCGCGCATGAAATCGTGCCACGCGGGGTGATAGCGAACTTCGTCGATGCGTTCACCGCTCGCGGTAAAATTGTGTAGTTCAGGCGTGTATTCGTTTGCTAAACGACCGCGCTCGATCCACTCCGCCTCACCGGCGAGCCGCCCGAGCGCTCGTGCATCTTCGAAATCCGCTCCCGGCGCAATCTGCTGCACGAGATCGGTCAGCGCGCGGTCGGTGCGAAAGAGATCGTAGCCCTCTAACGGAGGGACTTGGTTGAAAACGCGATGGGTCTCCATCCGCTGACCGTTCGGCGAGCGTCGATGGGGGCCTCGCAGTTCTTTAGGCTGCGCTTCCCTCCGCGCTCTCGGCGCTCTCGCCCATGCGTTCGCGCGCCCGAGAATCGAGCCGACCGGAGAGGATACATGCGAGCGCCGCGACGAGGACGAATGCGAGGTATGCCTCGCGGAATCCGGCGTTATGATTGTGGCGTAAATCGAAGAGTCCGCCGGCAAGCGAGCCGCCGATCAGTTGCCCGACGATCAGCGCTTGGCTTAAGAACCCGAGCGCCGTCGAGCGATGGGCGGCATCGGCGGCATTGGTAATAATATAGCGCGTCGGCGCGCCGAGGAGCGCTCCAAAGCCGACCCCCGCGACGAGCATCGCGGCGATACTCCAGAAGAGCGACGTAAAACCAAAGGCGAAGATCGCTAAGCCGAGTGCCGTGAAGGCGCTTCCGAGCAATAAAACGCTGCGACTGCCGATGCGGTCGAGCGCCTTCCCGGAGGCGGGAATCACCACCACGAAGGCAAGCGCGCCGAGTGCGGCGATCGCACCCGCTTCGATCTCGTTGCGGTGTTGTGCGGCAACGATCACGGTCGGGACGAAGAAGAGCGAGCCTTCGAGAATGCCGACGAGGAGTTCGATACCATAGGTCTTCGCGAGTTGCGGCGTGCTGAAGAGCGAGAGCGGAACGACCGGGTGTGCGACGCGCCGCTCGAAGAGCAAAAACGCAACCAGAACGACGGCGCCGACCACTCCTAACGGTACATCGAGTGTCGTAATGCCTGCGACCATCGCGAGTAATCCACCGGTCATGGCGATGAGGCCGAGTACGTCGAGCGGTGGGCGAACGCGAGGTGCCGAGGTCGGTACGTCGCGCAGCGCGCGAAAGAAAACCCATGCGGCTAGCGGAATGTTCGCAGCGAAAATCCACCGCCAGCTCAAGGCATTCGTGAGAATGCCGCCGATCGTCGGCCCGAGTACCGCCGCCGCACCCCATGTTGCTGCGACCGCGCCGAGCGCGGCTCCGCGCTTCTCGAGCGGAATGACGTCGCCGATCGCCGCCGTTGCAACCGGAAAAATACCTCCGGCGCCGAGCGCTTGGATCGCGCGCGCCAGGAGAAAGAGCGGATAATTTGCCGCGGTTATCGCCAGCAACGATCCGAATGCGAAGAGCGAGATGCAGAGGAGATAGATCGGGCGTCGCCCGTAACGGTCGGCGAGCGTCGCTGCAACGGCGATGCTCGCAACGTTCGCGAGCAAATAGAGTGTGAAAATCCACGCAAGATTACCGAGCGGCACCGTAAATTCGTGACCGATCGCCGGGAGCGCCGGCGAGAGTACGGAGAGATCGAGTGCGCCGGCAAAAACGCCAAGTGCGAGTGTCAGGAGTAACGAACGAGTGCGAGTATCGAGCGCGGGTATCATCGAGTGATTATACGATCGACGACCATGGCGAGCGACATCAACGCGAGATAGACGAGAGAGTAGCGAAAGAGTTCACGCGCGAAGGCGTTGGACGCGTCACGTAATGTATGAAAGGCGTAATAGAGAAAGAGCGCGCCGAGAATCGCGGCGGCAATCGCATAGGCCGGCCCGAAAACATGAAGTGGATAAAAAGCTAACGAACCGAGAACTAAGACGACGCTATAAACGGCGATTTCGATGCGCGTCCGGTGCTCGCCGACCACGTTGGGAAGCATCGGAATTCCGGCTTTATCGTAATCGGTCTCCGTCATCAGCGCGAGCGACCAAAAATGCGGCGGCGTCCACAAGAAAACCAACACGAAGAGTCCGAATGCCGCCGGTGCGAGCGTTCCCGTTACCGCTGCCCAGCCGACGAGCGGCGGGATCGAACCCGCTGCGCCGCCGATGACGATGTTTAGCGGTGTTCTCCGCTTCAACCACATCGTATAGATTCCGACGTAATAGAGATTGCCGGCGAGCGAGAGCCACGCAGCAAGCGGATTGACGAGAAGAAAGAGCAGCGCAAAGGCGAGAACGCCGAGAACGACGGCATAGATCGTTGCCGGAATGAGCGCAATTCGCCGCGTGGGAATCGGCCGCGTTCGCGTACGACGCATCAGCCCGTCGATATCGGCGTCGTAGACGCAGTTGAGCGCGCCGGCCGAGGCCGATGAGAGCGCTCCGCCTAAAAGCGTGAACACCACCAACTTGAGTGGCGGAATTCCGTGCGCGGCCATCATCATCGCCGCCAGCGTCGTTATCAGCAACAGCACGATAATGCGCGGTTTTGTTAATTCGAGATAGGCTGAGGCAAGCCCGATCGGCCCACCGACCGGGCGTGCGTCGAGCCCGTCGATGCGCGCAAGCGTCGAGCTCATCGAGCGCTCGAGTCGCGCGGTAGCGCGACACCGCGAATTGCCGCGAAGCTCAATGCGCTGCAGTACGCGATGAAGAGGAGCGCGGCGTTTGCCGCATGCGCTTCGCGGAGATCGGTCGGTAAACGAAGCGCGACGTTCATCAAACCTAAGAGCACTTGCGTGCAGAGGAGGATGAAACCGAGCGCTGCCGTGGCGCGAATTCGGCCGGAGGGTTCGCGAAGAAAGACCACAAGCGTGGTGATCACCGAGAGCAGGAACGTCAACGCGGCAAAGGTGCGATGCAGCATTTGCACTTGTTGCGCCGGCTGCGTCACGAGGACATGCCCGGCGCATCCCGGCAGCGTAAGACATGCGAGCCCCGCTCCGCTGGAACTTACGTATGCTCCGACGCACATCGTGAGAAACGCAGCGATCGTCGTTGCGAGGAGTAAGGCGGGAACGGCGATCGCCGCGTCGGGTGCCGGAGGCTCGCTTGCATGTTCGGGAATCGTCGTAATCACGGCGATCGCAACGAGCGAGGCGATGAAGGCCATCGCCGTACCCCAGTGCAGGACGACGGAGATCGGCGAGTTTCCGAGTTTCACCGTCGCGGCGCCGAGGAGAACTTGGACGAGAAAGAGTGCTGCGACGGCAACCACCAACGGGCCGAGTATCGGTGCGCGGCGGCGCAGGCGAAAAGCCAGGAAAGCGACGACGGCGACCAGCGGGGCCGTCGAGAACGCAAAGAGCCGGTGCGTCCACTCCCAAATCGTGCCGTCGGCCATCGAGGGAATTAATTTTCCGTGGCAGAGCGGCCAATCGGGGCAGGTCATTCCGGCACCGTTAATGCGCGTCCAACTCCCGAGCAGAACGGCCCCAAACCCGACGATAGCGGCGGCGACCGCAAAACGGCGCAGATTCCTCACAAGCTCCTACGATAACCGTGGCTCGGAGGTGGGCCTATGACAGGCGTCGCTCGTGCCTAATGGACCCGCTAACAGTGCTCGGCTGCTCGCAGGATGGGCTGCGCTGCGCTGCTCTCGTCACGAGCGATAGCAGGCAAGCGGCGCTGGAAATCGCGTGCGGCGCTTCTGGCGAGTTGCGTATCGCTGAGCCCCGTCTGCTCCGACGGGGATTCTTGGCCGTTCCAGTAGGCCGGATAGCGGCCGGAGTAGATGGCGACCCAGTCGCGATCCATCGCCGGTGCCGTCTGGATCTCGGTGGGGTCGGGAATCGTCGGGACGGAGTAGTAGCCCGTGGTGTAGTGCTGCATGCTCGCCTGTGTATCGTTGATGCGCATCATATCGTACGCCTCGAGCGTCGTGACGAATCCATCGAGATCGCGCGCGGTCTTGCGCTGCCGCCCGACAGCCCCGCCGAGCGCATTGACGAAGGCGACGAGCGCTGCCTTCTCACGCGGATCTTTGACGCTCTTCGCAAAGTCGAGAATCTTCCCCGTTTCGCGGTCGGCGTCACGCGCATTTTGTAAGAGTTGGCCGGCGAGATCGTAGAGATCGTTGAAGCCGTTGCGCCGGTCGATGACGTTACCGTCGCTGAGTTTGACGGTGCGCAGACGCGCAATGGTCTGCTGGAGTGTCGCGTCGTTGCGGAGCGTGAGGAGTATCGCGGCGTTTGCATGCACCGCCATCCGCGTGCACGGCGTGGTTGCTTTCACGCGGACGATGACTTTCAGCGGCGGCGGCACCGGAGCCGCCGCCGGAGCGGAGGAGGGAGCCGGAGAGGCCGTCGCGGTCGAGGCGGCGAGCGCGAGGGCGACGATTCCTTTTGCAATCATCGAAACACCATCCTGACGCGACATTTGACGGATTCAAAGACATAGCATGCGCCTCAAAAGCGCTTTCTGCAAGGGGGCCGGAGTCGTTTCAGCCGAACTCATGGGCTCGTGAAGCGTCTCTCGGCCCTGCTACTCTTGCTCGTCTTAGTCGGCTGCCGCGACGTACGCGTTCGCACCTACGGCGCGGGGCTCACCTACGATGCCGGGCACGGCGACCGCATCGCGATCATTCGCAGCCACGCGCAGCTGCGTCACTACGGTCTCGCGGCGCCGGACGTCCGGTTTCGGACCGAATTCTGCGTTGCGCTCTTGATGGGACCGCATCACCGAAGCGGCTTTCGACAGATCGTCGAATCGATCGACGCCGGGCTCCGGCACGTTCGTGTGGTCGCCTTCGAGCAGCCGCCGAGCGACGGCGGCGAGCCGACGCGAGCCTACCGCACCTATACGCTCTGGGTGATTCCCAATGCGGTCTATCGGCGCGGTATTCAGGTGGTGGTCGTGACCCCTGAGGATCGCCAGGTCGCAGAGACGGTCTTACCCTGATGGTGGCAGTCACGGATTTTTCCTACGACGTACATGTCGAGCGCCGCGGCCTCATGCTTGCGCCGAACGGTCGTGCCGATGCCGTCGAGGGCATGCTCAATCCAGCGTTCGTGCGAGCGCGAAACGGCGAGCGCATGCTCTTTCCGCGCATGGTCGCCGCGGGAAACGTCTCGCGCATCGGTCGCTTTCGCCTTGCCGGCGGGATGGCGACCATCGACGAAGGCTATGCGCTCGAGCCGACGCTTCCGTACGAATTGCGCGTTGCGCACGGTTGGGGTTGTGAAGATCCACGGGTGACGTTCGTTCCTGCGCTTGACGCTTACCTCATGGCATATACCGCGTACGGGCCGCGCGGTGCGCGCATCGCGCTCGCGTACTCGCAGAGCGGAATCGACTACGAACGTCTCGGCCTCGTCGATTTTAGCGCGGCGGGATTGCCCGATCACGATGATAAAGATGCCGCGTTTTTTCCGGAGCCGGTCCTCTCTCCCGAAGGGCATCTCTCGCTCGCGCTCTACCATCGACCAATGCTCCACCTTTCGGCGGTCAACGGTGTTGCAGCGATTCCGGTGATTCGCGCAATGCCCTACGATCGACGCGAATCGATACGTATTGCGTATATTCCGCTCGAAAATGTCAAACGCGATCGTCGCGCGTTATTGCAAGTTCGCGAGTCGGCGCTCGTGCTTTCACCCGACGCTTCGTGGGGACGGATGAAGGTTGGTGCCGGGACGCCGCCGATCCGCATTCCCGAAGGCTGGCTCTCGGTCTTTCACGGCGTCGATCTGCGCCGCATCGACGGCGTGCATCCGCGTTTTTCGTATCACGCCGGTCTCGTCGTCCATGATTTCGAACGCCCCGACCGCGTGCTGTATCGCTCGCCGGAGCCGTTTCTCGTCGCTTCCGAATCATACGAATGTCACGGCGTGGTCGACAACGTCGTCTTCCCCACCGGAATCGAGCCGTTGCCGCATCTCGGCGAGCGCGTTTTCGATATATATTATGGAGCCGCCGATTACGTGGTCGCAGTCGCGCGCGTTCGCCTATCGCTTCGCGCATGACGATATCGCTGTTTTTGGCGATCGTCATCGTCATGGGAACGTTGATCGTCGTAACCTCGATCGTACGCTTCCATCGTCTGCAAATTCACGTCGCCGCGACCTCGGTGCCGGCACCGCCGAAACCCTATCGCGATCGCCGGATCGGTCATGCCGCCCACGGTGCGGTCGATGCACGCGGCGTGTGGGCCCTCGCCGCACAGCCGCGCTGCTTTGAAGAGGTGGAAAAGAGTGCCGGCTCGGAAGCATACGTGCGCGCACATTTGCCGCGCAGCGCACGCCGAGTGAACGCGGGGCGAACGCTCACCTTCGGAAGTTGTCGTATCCTCATCGAAGGCAAAAGCGTTATCGTTACGCGAGGCAACGAACGTATCGTCGTTCCGGCGCCCGCCGAACTCTTCCAAACCGCATCGCGGCTCTATCTTTTGGCACGAGGTGCCGCAGGTGGGCCCGAGTTGCGCGCCTACAAAGTGGTATCTCAACCGTGAACGAACTCGAGGCCCGCGTCGGCGAGCGACGCACCTTCGCCATTATTTCGCATCCCGACGCCGGCAAAACGACGCTGACCGAAAAGCTTTTGCTCTACGGAGGCGCGATTCACGTGGCCGGGCAGGTCGCCGCGCGCCGCGCGCGCCGCTCTGCGACCAGCGACTGGATGGAGTTGGAGCGCGAGCGTGGGATTTCGATCACCTCGACGGTGCTGCAGTTCCCTTATCGTGGACACACGATCAACCTGCTCGATACGCCGGGGCACCAAGATTTCGGTGAAGACACCTATCGCACGCTGATGGCTGCCGATAGTGCGGTGATGCTCATCGACGCCGCCCGTGGTGTCGAACCGCAGACCAAAAAACTCTTCGCCATCTGCCGCGAGCGCGGTATTCCGCTCTTTACGTTCATCAACAAAATGGATCGGCCGAGTCGCGATCCGCTGGAGTTGCTCGACGAACTCGAGTCGGTGCTCGGTATTGCCGCGTTCCCGATGAATTGGCCGCTGGGGAACGGGGAGCGCTTTCGCGGCGTCTACGATCGCAGCACGCACGAGGTACATGTCTTCGAACGCACCGCGCACGGTGCCAAGCGTGCCGCCGTGCAGATGGCCGGGCTCGATGATCCGGGGCTTCGCGAACTCGTCGACGAGGAGAGTTATCGCGAATTTATCGATGGTGTCGAATTGCTCGAAGGTGCCGGTGCTCGTTTCGACCGCGATGCCTTTGCTCGCGGCGCAGCGACCCCGGTCTTTTTCGGGAGCGCGGCGACGAACTTCGGCGTGCAGCTCTTCCTCGATCGCTTTCTCGAACTAGCACCGCCGCCGGGGCCGCGCGCCCTTCGGGACGGGGTCCCCGTTCCGCCGGCGTCGCCGCAATTCTCGGGCTTCGTCTTCAAAATTCAGGCGAACATGGATCCACGCCATCGCGACCGCATCGCGTTTCTCCGCGTTTGCAGCGGTGAATTCGCACGCGATATGGTGGTGCGCAATGGACGAACCGGGAAAGAGGTTCGCCTGGCGCGCGCGATGCGTCTCTTCGCCGACGAACGCGAATCGCTCGAAACGGCGTATGCCGGCGATGTTGTCGGCCTCGCCAACCCCGGGGTCTTCGCGATCGGCGACGCCGTGTTCGTCGGGAACGATCTCACGTTCCCGCCGATTCCCGCCTTTGCGCCGGAACATTTCGCAAGCGTTCGCAGTATCGATAGCGCAGGGTATAAATCGTTTGCGAAGGGGATCGCGCAGTTGCGAGAAGAGGGAGCGGTTCAGGTCTTCTACCCATACGGGTCGATGCGCTCCGAACCGATCTTGGGTGCGGTCGGCGAGCTACAATTCGAGGTTGCGAAATATCGGCTCGAAGCGGAGTATAACGTGCGCACGCAGTTTTCGCGTTTACCGCACGACACGATTCGTCGTGTCGAGGGAGAACTTGTTGGAGCGACGCCGCTGCAGTTAGGGAGCGGTTCGATGCTTGTGGAGGATTGGGAGGGGCGCCCGATCCTGCTTGCCGAGCGCGAATGGAGTTTGCGATTGATCGAGGAATGGAATCCCAATCATCGGCTGGTGCCGTTCACCACACGCTTGCAACAGGAGGCTACGGCTTAAAATGAAACGGATCGCACTCGTTCTTGCTGCCTTTGCGACGCTCGCTCTCGCTGGTTGCGGAGGGGAAAATCGCTACGAGCGTCTTGCCGACCGAATCACGCAAGCGATGCAAAACAACTCCATCGCTCCGGTGCAAAATGAACTCGCGAAGGGAATCAACATCGACCGCGTGCGCATCGCTGAAGCTGCCGATGTGCTCGCTCCGCTGGGAAAAATCGAATCCGTGAAAGAAGTGAAACCCTGCGATCCCGGCGTGCATTGTTTCATCGTGAAGTTCCAGAAGGCGACCTATCGCGAGAAACTTCGTCTCGACGAAAATGGGAAGATCGTTGCGTGGCGCTACTCCCCGGAATAGAGGAGGTTCGCGCAGCCGCAGAGCGCCTGCGCGGCATCGCTCACCGCACGCCGGTGCTGCAGTCGCGGACGCTCGATGCGCTCGTCGGCGCGAAGGTCTATCTCAAATGCGAAAATTTTCAGCGCGTCGGGGCATTTAAATTTCGCGGCGCGTATAACGCGCTCGTCTCGCTCTCGGCCGAAGAGCGCGCACGCGGCGTGGTCGCCTATTCCAGCGGTAATCACGCACAAGGAGTTGCGCTCGCAGCCTCCCTGTTGGGGATCGAGGCGACGATCGTGATGCCGCATGACGCTCCGACGAGCAAACGCGATGCGACCCGCGGATATGGCGCGCGCGTCGTCGAGTATCAACGCGGCGAAGAGGATCGCGAAGCGATCGCCGCCGAGATCGTCGCGCGCAGCGGTGCGGTGAGCATCGCTCCCTACGACGATCCGCGTATCGTTGCCGGGGCAGGGACCGCCGCGTTCGAACTCTGCGAAGAGGTCGGGGCGATCGATCTCCTCGCCCTGCCGGTCGGGGGCGGAGGATTGCTCTCGGGAAGTGCGATCGCCGCGCATGCAGCGTCGCCGAATTGCGCGATTTGGGGCGTCGAGCCCGAAGCGGGGAATGATTTCCAGCGCTCGCTTGCCGCCGGCGAGCGCGTAAGCATTTCGGTCCCACAGACGATCGCCGATGGGTTGCAGACGACCTCACCGGGAAAATTGACCTTCGAAATTGCGCGCGCGCACGGCGTGCGCATCGCAACGGTCACCGACGAGCAGCTTCGCAGCGCCATGCGCATGGCGTGCGAGCGGTTGAAGATCGTTCTCGAACCCAGTGGTGCAGCAGCGCTTGCAGCGCTGCTCTCCGGACGTATCGATGTCGCCGGGAAAAACGTCGGGATCATTCTCACCGGAGGGAATATCGACGCGGCGCGTTTTGCCGCGGCGATCGCCTAGCGATGCGCGCATTGCTGACCGGCGCGCCCCGATGGGCTGCGGTGCTCGGCCAAATCGCGCATGGTGCGGCGTGGGTGCTGCTCTTCTGGATCGCGACCTCGCAGGGCGTGCTTGGGCTCAGCGACGCCGCGATTGCGTGGATTCACCTTGTCGCCCTCGGCTGGGTCACGCTTACCGCGTTGGCGATCTTGATTCCGTTGATTCCTTCGGCGACCGGCGTTGCGTGGCGAGCGCCGCGTCTGCAACAACTCGCGCTCGCGCTCTTCGCTCTCGGAGCGATCGCGTTCCCGACGGCCTGGCTCGCCGACCTGCGCGCGGTTCCCGCGGTCGGCGGCCTATTGGTGGTTGCAGTGCTGGGCTACGTCGCGCTCGCGCTCTGGACGCTGGCAGCCGCCCGACGCGGTGAGCGCGTCGAACGCGCGGTCGCGCGTGCGTTTGCGCTCTCGTTGCTGTTGCTGCTCGCCGTCGCGCTCCTCGGCGCCATGTTGGCCGGGGCGGTAACGGCAGCGGTGATTCCCACGTGGTTCGATCGTTTTGCGCGCGCACACGGCGTGTTGGCGCTATTAGGTTGGTTGACGCTGCTTATTTACGGCGTCTCGGCACGAACGTTGCGGCTGCTCTTCAACGTGCGGTCGCGCCTGCTCTTCGCGCATATCGTGGTGGGGACACTGGGGATGGCCGGAGCGATCGTGCTGGCGATCGGTATCGGCGCCGGCTCGCACGCAACGATAGGGGTTGGAGCTGCGGCGATGGCGATCGCTGCAATTGCATATGCCGTCGATACACTCGACATTGTTGCACGCGCCGATAGCCCGCCGCTTCCGCGCGCGTTCGTGGTGGCGAGTATTCTATGGTCGCTCGTCGCGGTCGTGCTCGGGCTCGGTGCTGTACTCGGCCACCCGTGGGGCGAGGCCTTCGGATACGTCGTGCTCGTGGGATGGGTCGGCCAAATGCTCGGCGCGCATTTCGCAAGCATCGCGCGTCCGCTTCCATCCTGGCTTGCCTTCGTTGCGTTCCAGAGCGCGGTGCTCTATGGACTCGTCGGCTTGCTTGCCGGCTATGCTGCGCCGGTCGCGCTCGCGGCGGCCTTCGGTGGGCTGGGGTGGTGTGCGTCGATCGTCGCGATGGGCACCGCTTACCGCCCCATCGAATAGAACTCGGCGTTCGGCCGCATATCCATCACTCCGGCCATGCGGTTAGAGAAACCGAAAAAGGCCGCGACCGCGGCGATATCCCAGATATCGTTATCGGAGAAACCGGCAGCGTGCATCTCCTCGATCTCTGCGTCGGTAGCGGCAAACCCGCGTTCGTTCACGCGTGAGGCAAAAGAAAGAATCGTGCGTAGACGTTCGCTCAGATCGGCGGTACGCCAATTGTTCGCGATCTGTTCGGCGAGCGCGGGATCTTTGCCGATCACGCGCAGCGCCGCACCATGCGCCGTCATGCAATATTGACAGCGATTCTCGCTGGAGACCGCAACCACGATCGCTTCGCGCTCAAAGCGCGTGAGGCCGCTCTCACCGCGCATGAGGACATCGTGATAGGCCATAAAGGCCCGAAAATGTTCGGGGCGTTGCGCATAGGCACGAAAAACGTTCGGAACGAAGCCGATCCGTTCTTGGTTCTTAGCGTAGATGGCGGCGATATCATCGGGGAGCGCGTTTTCGCCGGGCTCCCCAAAGCGCGAAGGGCGTATCGATTCATTCATGTTGTTTAGTTCGAATGTCTTACTGTCGCTTGAACGTTGATTTGTCGGAGAGAGTCGGCCCGCCGCCGACCTCAAGTTCATTTCCGTTCAGTTTGTAGTATAAGACGGCTCCTCTTATCGTTACCGTATTGCTCGTGGAGGTGTATGGGTACGACCCCGAATCAAGACCGCAGACGCCGAAAAATGATCCATCGGGAGTTCCGTACGACATGGTGACGACCATGTTCTTGTTGTCGAAGTCCAGCGTTGCGGGGACCGTTGAAAGGCAACCTTTTACAGCCTGTGGGTCCGTATTGACCCATTTACCGGCTAAGCCCGGGTTGAATCCGCAACTGCTTAGCAGCACCGCTGCGATGAGCAGGAAAGACGTGCGATAAAAACTCAGATTTCGACGCATGAAAAGTGCTCCTCGATTTATAGTTAGGTGTACCTAGGGGCAAGGCGCAGAATCCATTGCGGAATTCTCTGTGAGTCGGGTTCCATCAGAATACAGAAACGCGACCGGTTGAGTGATCCGCCCAGGCCCTACTCTTCTCCGAAGAGCGCGGCGTTCTTTTCGAGAATTTCGCCAGTCGCCGAGTTGGTGGATGAGGATCCCAGGAACCTTGCCGCGGAGAGAACGCGCGCCGTTAAGCGGGCGCTGCCGTGCTCTTCTGCAACAGAAATGGGCGTGCAAGCTGGGCGAGTAGTCCTGCCCACGCCAGAAGCGCGGCAGCGGCGGCAAGCTGGGGACGGCCACCGATGAAGAGTGTGCCGCCGAGGAGCCAGAGCCCGAGGATCGCATATCCGAGCGCCGAGTGATTCATTTCGCCGAGCGTGGGAATATTGCGCGTTCCCTCGCGGCGCGATCGCGCGATCCACCAGAGAAACGGCACGATGCGCTGCAGGTAGCCGACCACCGCGCAGCCGACGAAAAACCACAACGCGAGGATCACTGCAAGCGCGCCGTTCCCGAAGGCGAGTGCAATCGGGGCGGCGATCGCACCGAGCCCGGATGCAAGCGCGTACAGCAGGGTCTCGCGTTGGTACGCTGGATTCCGTGAAATCAGAACGCGTGCCAGCGTGAAAAGAAAGATGGCGGCGGCGATCGCGGGCGGTAGAAATACGAAGCGCGGGGCGAAGAAGACGGCGAGCAGTGAGAGGACGGCAGCGATCCCTGTTGCGCTCGCAAGATATGCCGCCTGCGGTTCGATATCGAAGCGTTCGAACATGCGCAACAGGCGCAACGTGACGCCGACGATCAGCGTTCCGAAAAAGCCGACGATCCCGATGAGCGCGTGCGAAAACGCGACCGCACCGACTTCGCGACCGTCGAGAATGCGCTGCGCGCTCCACAGCCCCACGAAAATGGTCGCGAGCAACCAAAGGAGCGAGAACGCCGCCGCCGTCGCCGGTGCCGGAGGGCGATGCCCGCGCAACGTGACCGCGACGACCACGCCCTGGAGCAATACGCCGATGAGGAAGATCGAGCCGCCGTCGCGTACGACGGAAAAATCGCCGCCGGCAAAGCCTGCGACGATGGTTGCAGTGCCGACGGCCGCAAGCGCGAGATGAAGATAACAGAGCGGCTGCAGTTTCAGCGGCGTCATGGCGACGACCGGAATGAATTGGTAGATCAGCCCCATCGCCGTGGTAAGAAAGACGCCGAGGATCAGCGCGTGGAGTGCTGCAAGCGGCGGCGGAGAACCGAACGCGCACCACAGCAGCAGCGCGCCGAGCCAGAGCAGGGCGGTCGCAACGAAGGAAAGCGGTATCTGCGGCGGCGGCACGGTCGAAGCGCGTTCTTTCACGGTGCTTCCGAGTATAGCGTAAAAAAGAGCGGGTCGGTGCGTCTTTGCACCGACCCGCTCTTCACGCGGCGATCGCCGTGATTAGCTCTTGATATTCCCGCAGGCGACGTAATCCTTGAGATCCATGAGGCTCTTGTGGATATTAATCGCGTAATGCGAGGCAAGCATCTGCGCGATCGTGACCCCGCCGACCAAGGTCGTGCTCACACCGTTGACGGTGTTGTGCAGTGGCCATTCGGGCGCGGCATTGATATGCCCGCACGTTCCGGCGTGGATGTGCGTCGGTTGTGCGGCTTTGTTCCCCATCAAATGGACCGTGACAAGAACGCCGGCCTTGGTTTGCACGAGCGATGCCGACCCGTGTTCACCGCTATGGTTGAGCGCCGCTATGGCGATATGCAAATGCGTCGGCGCGGCGATCGCCGCCCCAGCAAGTGAGAGAGCGAGCAGCGCTGTGGCTACGAACGTAAAAGTGCGTTTCATGTATTCCCCTTTCAGGTTCGATGTAACGCCGCTGCAGTGAGTTTGGATGCAAACGCGCGCATCGCCGCGGTCGGCGCTGCATCGACGCCGTCGATAACCGGAAGCAGCTCGCCAAGTTCGCCGTTGAGATTTGCCCAGTGCTTACTTGCCTTGTCGTCGTGATGCGCGCGCGCATCGGTAAATGCTGCATAGCTCGCGTTCATCGCGCGCACCACACGCCCGGCGAGCGCATACTGCGATGCATAGGTCGCTGCGCTCAGGTGAATCTGGGGATCCGGACGCAGCACGAACGATGCCTGTTGCACGGCTCCGTCGACGAGAATCTTGACGGTGTAACGCCCCGGTGGTGCGAGCGGGCCTTGCGGCACCTGCGGCGTCTTGTGCGGAACAGCAGAGATTGGCAAGTCGTAGCCGATGCTCGCGGGCGGCGTACCGTGCAGATCCCAATAGATGCGGTGCATACCGGCTCCGGTAGACGGTCGCGTCTGCGCCCGTTCCCACCACGCCGGCTTATCGAGCCCCGGCATCGCGGGGCGCTGCGCTTCGTTGCTCGCATAGCGGCGGATGAGCTGTCCGTTCGCGCCGAAGATTTCGACGACGACATTCTTGGCTGCGCGAGCGAGTGAATAATCGATCGCCGCACCGTAGGGCGGATTCATTCCGGTCGGCGTCTCCGGAGGAAGCGGCGTATCGGTATTGACGCTGCGCCGCAAGCGGTACGCACTCGCCGGTGCGAAGAGGTGCAGCCGCTGCGCAAGCACTTTTTGCGAGAGCGTGCGGAGCGGCGCGATATCGTCGAGGATCCAGAAACCGCGACCATGTGTCGCGACGACGAGATCGTTGAGGTGAACGACGAGGTCGCGCACCGATGTGTGCGGCAAATTGAGCTGAAGACTCTGCCAATTCCCGCCGTCGTCGAACGAGACGGCGACGCCGTTCTCCGTCGCGGCGTACAGGAGCCCCGGGCGCTTGTTGTCTTCGCGCACGGCATCGACCGGTTGCATCGGCAAGCCGGTGACGGCGAGTCTCCAGTGTTTGCCGTAATCGTGGGTGACGTAAATATATGGGTGCATGTCGTTAAGACGAAAACGTGTCACTGCAACGTAAGCGGTGCCGTCGCTAAAACGACCGGCGTCGATCTGCGAAACTTTGCTCCAGGGCGTCATGCCCTTGGGTGTCACGTTCGTCCAGTGCGCGCCGCCGTCGCGCGTCAGCCAGAGGCGCCCGTCGTCGGTCCCGGCCCAGAGCGTTCCAACACTACGATACGAAGGCGCGAGTGCGTAGACGACGCCGAGCTGTGCATTGCCGGCGTTGACCTGATTGCGAAACGAACCGAGCGTCGCCGGAATGACGAGGTGTCGATAGGCGAGATCCGGTGAGATGCGCGTCCAGGTGCGCCCGTCGTTCTCGCTGCGGTAGACGAAGTCGCTGCCGTAGTAGAGGATATGTTTGTTGAAATGATTGAACGCGATCGGCGCCGTCCGATCGTAGCGGTCGCGCGCATGCAGGTTCGGTCCGTACGGCAACACATCGGGGGAGACTTCGAGCACCTGTCCGGTGCGCGAATCGAAGCGTTCGAGCTTTCCGCCGAAAAAGCGATGCGGATGTAACGGATCGGGCACGACATACCCGTACTCTTGCGCGCCGGCCGTCATCCAATCGCGCATCGTGATCTCGCCCCACGGACCGTAGCTGCGCACGCAGGCCGAGCCCGATTCTTGCTGTCCGCCGCAGACCCAGTACGGATAGCCTGCACTGACGTTTACGTGGTACATCTCGGCGGTCGGTTGGTTGTACCACGAACTCCAGGTCGCGCCGCCATCGACCGAGACGGTTGCACCCTGATCGGCACCGAGGATGATATGCGTCGGGTCGAGCGGATCGACCCAGACCGTGTGGTAGTCGTCGCCGCCCGGGGCGCCCTTCATCGCCGTCCACTTTTTCCCGCCGTCGCGCGAGCGCCACGTCGATGTATTGACCGAGTAAACGACATTCTCGTTGCGCGGGTCGACCGCCATCTCGGCAAAGTCTTCCGTACGACCGCAGACGCGATTCTCGGAATCGGTCAGCATCCAACTCGCACCGGCATTATTGGAGCGATAGATTCCACATGCATATCCATGCGCGACGACGGCGTAGACGCGCTGCGGATTCGACGGCGCAATCGCGATGCCGATTCTCCCGACGCGTTTGGGCAGCCCGTCGGTCAACTTCGTCCACGTGGTACCGCCGTCGGTCGACTTAAATAATCCATCTTGGTGCGGATGTTCGTAAACCGCTTGCAACATCCAAGGTCCGTTGCGCGAGGCCCAGAGCGCAGCATAGACGATCTGCGGATTCGACGGATCGATGCGCACGTCGACGGCGCCGAGATCCGGCCCGCCGCCGAGAACGCGCGTGAAATGCACGCCGCCGTCGATGCTGCGATAGAGCCCGCGCTCTGCGTTCGGCCCATACGGATGCCCGAGCACCGCGACGAACAAGCGCATCGGGTTGCGCGGATCGACGGCGATGTGTTGGATCTGCTCTCCAGAACGCAACCCAAGATGCTGCCAGGTTTTCCCGGCGTCGTCGGAGCGATAAACCCCATTGCCGACCGCAAGGTCGGGGCGACGCAATCCCTCGCCGCTACCGACGTACAGAATATTCGGATTGCTCGGAGCGACCGCGAGCGCGCCGACCGATCCGGTCGATTCCTTATCGAAGATCGGGTTCCACGTACGCGCCGCGTTCGTGCTCTTCCAGACGCCGCCGTTGACCGAGGCCATATAGAACGTGTTCGGTTCTTGCCGCACGCCGCTCACGGCGACGGTGCGCCCGCCTCGTAGCGGGCCGATGAATCGCCAATGAAGCGCCGGCAGCGGCATCGGCGATGCCGCAATCCAGGCGAGTGCAAAGAGCGGCGAGAGCAACGAAAGGTAGCGGCGCATGGGTCGGCCTCCTTCTGATTTCGGTGCGACGGTTTTGGTTAGCGGCGCGTTTTACGCGTCGCGCGTTTTTTCGGCTGGAACGGCGAGCCGGGTTCGAACTTCGTACGGCGCGAGATCATGTCGTCGACATCGTCGCAGCCGATCGGCGAAAACTCGCGACAGTCACCGGGGCGCCCCTCATATACGCCGCAATAATAGCGACCGCTTTTCGAACCTTTCAAAAAGACGCAACGGTCGGAGACATCTTCGGTGACTTTCCGAACCCATCCGAGATGGTAGCCGTCGGCGGAGCGTCGTTCGACGATATACTCGCGCATCACGTCGGCGACGCTCATGTTGAGGTGTGCGGCGAGCCGTTCGAGATCGGCGCGGGTAACGAAGGGTTCGTAGCCGCTGCAGCATTCCGCGCAGCCGGGTGGGCAGGCGATATTTTCAGGTAAATCTTTGAGGTGCTTGCGCGCGAGATCGATGACGCCGGCGATCGCGCGCACGAATGCGTCGTCGTCGTTATATTTATAGACCCACTCGCGTTTGACGATTTCGTTGGCATTATAATAGCGCGTCGTGCGTTCGTCGAATTCGACGGTAATATGCTCCTCGTCGATCTCGATTTTCGTTACGTGCTCCATGGGGCGGGTGTCGAGCATCTCCGGGTGTGTCTGCTGCCCGGTCTCTTTGGTGTATGCACGCAGTCGCGTGAGATCGATCGTTTCCATTCGGTAGTGATTCGACCAGCCCGGCGGGGGTGGCCTTTGCCGTTGAGGAATACCCGCAAAAGCCATGAAAACTGCAATCGGGATCGATCTAGGTGGATCGCATGTTACCGCCGCCGTCATCACCGACGACGGCACGATTCATAGCCAACACGAGCGCGATCTGAGCGATCTGACGTTCGAACGCGTTGTCGCGGTCGTCGCCGAGGTCGCGGGCGCGGCAAAAAGCTCGGCGCCTGCGAAGGTCGAGGCGATCGGCATCGGCTCGCCGGGAAATATCGACTTGCATGACGGCTCGGTTCGATATAGCCCGAATTTCGGCTGGTTCGGCGCACCTCTTGGGAAGCGGCTCCGCGAAGCGCTCGGAATGCAAGTCTTCGTCGGGAACGATGCGCGCTGCGCGACGTTGGGCGAGTATCACTTCGGCACCGGACGAGGCGCGAGTGATTTCGTCATGCTCACGTTGGGAACCGGAATCGGCGGCGGTATCGTCGCCGACGGCGAGTTGATTCTCGGGCACGGCTTTGCAGCCGGGGAGATCGGACACCACCAAATTCGCCCAGAGACCGGGTTTATCTGCGGATGTGGGAAGATCGGGTGCATGGAGGCGCAGGCCTCGGGAACGGGGCTCATTCGGCATGCAATGGCAGTCGCCGCTTCCTTCCCGCGCAGTTTCTTACTCGATCCCGATAAAGGAAAACTCGGCTCGAAGAAAATCCGCAAAGCCGCGCAAGCCGGCGATCTGCACGCGCTCGCGGCATGGAAAAATTACACAAGCGACCTTGCGCTTGGATTGTCAAACATCATCGCGTTTACCAATCCCGAGCTTATTGCCCTTGGCGGCGGCGTCTCGAGCGCCGGTGATTTTATGATCGACGCGGTACGGGCGCGCGTTGATGAATTAACAACGATGGCGCCGAAAGGAACGACGCGAATCGAAATCGCACGTCTTGGGAACGACGCCGGCCAGGTCGGCGCAGCGATGATGGCTCTTCAGGGAGGACTCGACAAGCATGGATAATCTTCACGGCGCATTTATCACCTATGGCGAACGTCGCGCATACGTTGCACTCCCCGAATCGCCCGGGCCGCATCGTGCGGTGCTGCTCTACCAAGAAGCCTTCGGCGTCAATAATTATATTGCGTCCGAATGCGACCGCCTCGCCCGTGCGGGCTTTCTTGCCATCGCGCCGGATTTCTTCGATGGTCGAACCTTCGGATATGGTGACTTCGCGGAAATTCGTCCGATCTTGCAAGGGCGAACCGATGCCGAATGGCTCGGCTATATTCGCGATGCCATGGCTTGGCTCGACGCGCGTCACGATGTCGCGAAAGCCCCGTTCGGAACGCTCGGCTTCTGTATGGGTGGGCGGCTCGCGTTCTTGAGCGCGTTGGAATTTCCCGACCGCATCGCCGCAGCGGTTCCCTTCTACGCCGGCGGTCTCGCGCCGGAAGAAGAGAGTCTCGGTCGCCCGATCTTAGTGGGGCGTGTCGGTGAGTTGCGGGCGCCCGTGATGCTGCATTACGGTGCCGACGATGCCAGCATAACCCCGGTGGAGCACGGACGCCTCGCTCAAGCGTTATCGGAGGCGAAAAAGAAATTCTCGATGCATCTGTACCCCGATGCTGGGCATGGGTTCGCATCGCGCGACCGTGACTCGTATCGCGGCGCCGTCGCCGAAGAGGCGTGGGCGTTTTCGTTGGAGTTCCTTCGCATGAATTTGCCGTGAGCGCTCGTCCGCTCGCGCTGATCACCGGTGCGTCCGGTGGCATCGGCTTGGAGTTCGCGCGTCTTCTCGCCGCCGACGGTTATGACTGTGTGCTCGTCGCACGCTCGCGCGAACGCCTGGAATCGATCGCCGCCGATATTCGCGAGAAATCCGGTGTTGCAGTTACGTGTATCGCTGCGGATCTGACGCTCGACGAAAGTATAGCGCAGATCACCGCAGCGATTCCGCATTGCGATCTCTTGGTCAATAATGCCGGTTTCGCGAACAACGGCCCTTATGCGGAGTTGCCGGAGAGTGATATCGCCGACGAAATTCGGCTCGATGTGCTTGCGCTTGCGCGACTGACGCGACACTATCTGCCGGGGATGCTTGCGGCGCGGAGCGGCGGCGTTATCAACGTTGCCTCGACGGCGGCCTTTCTCCCCGGGCCGCTGATGGCGACGTACTACGCGAGTAAGGCGTTCGTCCTTTCGCTCTCCGAGGCGCTCTGGGAAGAGGTGCGAGGGAACGGCGTTACCGTGAGTTGTCTCTGCCCGGGCGCAACAAAAACGGCGTTTTTTGCACGCGCAAACATGGAGGGCACGCGGTTACTCTCGATGCAACCGCTCGCCGATGCGTCGGCGGTGGCACGCGCGGGTTACGAAGGGTGGAAGCGCGGTAAGCGCGTCGTGGTTCCCGGTGCGATGAACGCTGCGCTCGCTTTTTCACCGAAGATCACGCCGCGCTCGCTGTTGTTGCGTATCTCGCGTCGCTTAGTCGCGCGGTAGATTCCCGCGCGCGTATCGACGGCGACGTATCGGATTTACGATCGAGTCGCTAGAACGCGGCGAGTTGGAGTTGCGGAGCGAACGGGGAATCGTCGGCGGGGATCGTTCCGTCGACCGCGATCTGCGAGATCAGCGCGGCGATTCGGCGCGACGATGCCTTCGGCGCAACCTCTTCTTGGCGGATGCGAATCTGCGTGAGTCGGGCGGGGTCGGCGATCATCCGCTCGACGGAGGCGACGACCTGTGCCGCGCCGTGCAACGCGACCTCCCCAAGCCCGTTCTTGCGCACGAAATCGACGTTGCCGCGTTCTTGCCCCGGAACGTAATCGTAGACGACGACCGGCAATTGCGCTGCGTTCGCTTCGGCGAGCGATCCCGGACCGGCTTTGGTGACGAGCAGATCGACGGCGCGGAAATATTCGGGAATTTGATCCGTGAAGCCGAGCAGGTGCATCGGCGTCGGCAGCGTCGGCGCGAGTTCGGCGAGTCGCTCGCGAAGCGCCTCATTCCGTCCGCAGACGACGACGAGTTCGACGGGAAGATGCGCCTTCGCGAGAGCGATCGCGGTGGTCATCAATTTGCCGCCGCCTTCACCGCCTGCCATCAGCATGACGATCGATGCCTTTTGCGGCAGCCCGAGTTCGTTGCGCAATTCCTGTTTGGTGCCGACGACATCATCGAATTTCGGGTGGATCGGATGCCCGAGCCAACGCAGGCGTGCCGGCGAGACACCGCGCGAGAGCGCGCGCAGGTAGACTTCGCGGGCGGGAACGACGATGGCATCGGCATCGGGCGTCAGCCACGATTCGTGCACTTTCCCGAGATCGGTGATAACCGTGACGATCGGAATATGGTTAAGCCCGGCATCCGCTCGCGCACGCAGCGCGGCGTGGTTGAGCAGCGGGTGGACGGAGACGATGACGTCGGGGCGATATTCGAGGAAAAGGTTCCGCAGACGTTCGCGATAGAGCGGCTCGCAAAAACGCACGAGTGCGCGATAGCGACGGCGGCCGTTGGTTGCGTAGTAGAGCGCGCCATAGACCGGAGGTGCGTAACGCAGCGCCATGCTGTATCCCAAGCCGAGCTGGGTCAGCGGAAACGCGCAATGCGCCGCAACGTCGTCGATGCGGTGCTCGAATGAAGGATCCGTACGTTCGTCGAGCGCCGCGCAAATTGCGTTGCTGGCGCTCCGGTGTCCACCACCGGTATCCGAAATAAGAAAGAGTGCGCGCTTTGCCATTATCTCCCCGTTAGGCGCGCACCGGTATCCTTTTCGCTCGCCGACGTCGCGTCGACGCGTTGCGGGTGCGCCTGCTGGTCGGGGCGAGAAGGCTGATGAGCGCTCGAGCCGGAGCATCGTAGAAGCGGAAGATGTCGCCGAACTCGACCTCGGGGTTTCGGTGGTGGCCGTCATGATCCTCGGGAAGCACGATCTGCAGGGGACGAAGGATCGCCTCGGCCCAGCGTGGGCTCTTCCAGCCGAGCTCGGTCGTGTGGCGCCACCAGACGTGCAACTGGCCGAGAAGGAGGCCGAAGAGGGCTCCTTCCCAGGAGAGCCGCGCGGCAAGCGACGCGACAACGAGGTAGGGGAACGCTCCGTAAAATCCGTCGAGCAGAATCGCCGGGTCGCGAGAGAGGACGGCGTGGTCCCAATAGGAACGACGGCGATCGTGATGGGTGCGCAAATGCAACGTGAACCAAAGATGTTGCGGAACGTGATAGAAGAAGGTCGAGGCGAGATCACCGATAACGAGGACGATGAATAATGCGCCGACGAAACCCATGGTTGCGTTCCCTTCTTGCTCGCGCAACGTCGATGATGGTTGCGCTCTTGTGCGCATGTAGTGCATTTCCCTTGCACCAGCCGCGTACGATTGCAAAGAAGCAGCGCTTTGATGTTCCGCTCGTTAATGCGATCTTAAGTTGGCCGCACCATCGTTTGCTCGATGGACTCGCCGGCGCCGATCTCGTGCGAAACGGCGGCACCGTTCGTCACGATGCGCTCGCGATTGCTCGGGCTATTCTTGCCGATAATCCGCGGATCGACGCAAACGCCGCCCTCTATCTCGCGTTCGTTACGGTGCGATCGGCGCGCCTTCGTGCATTGCCGCCGCTCTTTCTTGCTGCGACGCTGCTCCAAGAATCTGCGTACGATCCCTATGCACTCTCGTCGTCGGGTGCGATCGGGATCGGTCAATTTATGCCCGGTACCGCTGCGGAAGTGGGGCTCGATCCGTTCGACCCGTATGCCTCGATCGGCGCGTCGGCGCGGCTGCTCGGCCGTTACGTCGCGCGCTACAAGAACGCGAATGCCGCAACGGTGGTCGGCTCGCCGTACGCGCTTGCCTTGGCAGCATATAACGCCGGACCCGGTGCCGTCCTTGCATATCACGGTGTTCCGCCGTACGCAGAGACCAAACAATACATCGCGCTGATTCGCTACCGTTGGGGCAAGATGCGAGCGTACGAACGACGCGGGCGGATTCTTTTGCGGCTGTAGAGAAGCGCGCCGACGATGAGTCGGTTCCGTCAATTGCTCGCGCGACAACCGATTGCGCGCGAATCCGTACAGAGCGATGGGCCGAAGCTGCGTCGAGCGCTGGGCTGGCCCGCGCTGACCGCAATCGGGCTCGGCACGATGCTCGGTGGAATATTTCCGACCATCGGCGCCGGCGCGCACGTCGCCGGCCCTGCGGTCGTACTCGCATATGTTTTCTCCGGGCTCGTCAGCCTCTGTGTCGCGCTCTGTTATGCAGAGTTTGCCTCGATGGTACCGATTGCCGGAAGCGCATACACATATGCCTATGCAACCCTTGGCGAGTTCGTCGCATGGGTCATCGGCTGGGATCTCATTCTCGAATACGGGCTCTCGGTCGCGCCGACCGCTTCGTCGTGGTCCCAATACGCCGGCCATTTATTAACCAAGGTCGGCATCATTCTGCCGATGTGGGCGCGCGAGGCAAACGTCTTTACGGCGCATCCGCAGTTCGATTTGATTGCGGCGTTCATCACGCTGGCAATCGCAGCGTTGGTTGCGATCGGCATTCGTGAGTCGGCGCGCATTAATGGCGCGCTGGTGATTTTCCAGGTCCTCTCGATGCTGATCTTCCTCGCGGTGGTCTTACCCGGCGTGCACCCGGCAAACCTCACGCCGTTCGCGCCACACGGGTGGCACGGAATCGTGGCAAGCACGGCGTTGGTGTTCTATGCCTACATCGGTTTCGACACCGTGACGGTGGCATCGGAAGAGGCGCACGAGCCCAAGCGTCACGTTCCGATCGGCATTCTCCTTGCGCTCGCGATCGGCGGCGTGCTCTACGTCGCGATCGCATACGCAACGGTAGGAGCGATGCCGTACGGGCGGCTCTCCGATGGTGCTGCGATGCTCGATGCATTGGGAAATGTCTCGCACAATAACCTCGTCTATGCCATCGTCGCGTTCGGTGGTGTCGCCGGCAACACTACGGTCATGCTGACCTCGTTACTGGGGCAGATTCGTATTTTCTACGTCATGGCTCGCGATCGGATGTTGCCGCCGGGAGTCGCACGCATCCACCCGGTCTTTCGAACGCCGGCGCGCATGACCGTCATTACCGGCGTCGTCGTTGCCGTTCTTGCGGCGGTGCTGCCGCTCTCGACGTTGCTCGACTTCGTGAACATCGGAACGCTCTCGGCATTCGCAATCGTCTGCGCGGGCGTTTTGGTGCTGCGTATCGTTGAGCCGGATGCTCCGCGCCCGTTCCGCGCGCCACTCGCCCCGCTCTTTACGATCTTGGGAGCTCTCGGCTGCATCTATCTGATCACGGGGCTTTCGTTACCGACCTGGCTACGATTTGCCGCGTGGTTCGTGGTCGGCCTCGCCGTCTATTTTCTTTACGGTTTTCACCGCTCGTTGCTGCGACCCGAGCCGAAGCCATGAATCCCATGGAATCGAACGGCCGCTATCGCGAGCGAATTTGGGAGAGCCACCTTGCCGCCGATTTCGAACGCGATGTGCTCGCCGGCCTACGCGCACCGCAAAAAGCGATTTCATCGAAGTATCTCTACGACGCGCTGGGATCGGCGCTCTTCGAAGCGATCGTGCTACTTCCCGAGTACGATCTGCCGCGACGGGAACGCGCGCTCCTCAAACAGCATGCAACCAGGATCGTCGAGAAAATCGGGAAGCCGCCGCACCTGCTCGAACTCGGCGGTGGGAGCTCTGAAAAGACGCGAATGTTGCTCGAGGAGGCGATCGCACAGTACGGTTCCGTCCGCTACACCACGATCGATATTTCGCTTGAGGCGGTGCGTACCGCCGCGGCACAACTGCTCGATACCTACCCGCAAATCACCGTGGAGGCGCTCGTCGGCGACTATTTTCAAGTTCTTGCCGACGTCGAGCCGCGTTCGGCGACGCTCGCGCTTTTCTTGGGGTCGAATTTAGGAAACTATCCCGGTCGACGCGGAAGCGATCTTTTTGCGGCGATTCATGCCGCCCTTTCTCCCGGCGATATGTTCTTGCTCGGCGTCGATCTCCGTAAGGAACGCGCAGCGATGGAACTTGCCTATAACGACGCGCTCGGTGTGACGGCGGCGTTTTCAAAAAATGTGCTTGCGCGCATCAATCGTGAGCTCGGTGCCGAGATCGATCTGGCCAATTTTCGCTATGCATCGAGTTTCGACGAAGCGACCGGGAGCATTGAAGCCTACTTGATTGCGGAACGTAGCGCGACCTATGCGCTGGGCGCGGGGCACGAAAGCATCGATGTCGCCGCGGGCGAGCGCGTGCACATCGAATCATCGCATAAGTTTACGCGCGAGGAGGTGCGTGCGATGGGCGAGGAGTGCGGCTTTGTGGAGCGGGAATTTCTGACCGACGATGATGACGCCTTCGCGTTGATTCTGTTGGAGCGCTCTCCGCGCTAGCCGCTCGCGCGTAGCCGCACGACGCGTTCGAGAGAACGGAACGCGAATTCGGCGAGCAACGCGATTGCGACGACGCCGATCGCTCCTTGGACGAGCATCGATTGGTTTTGCAACGCGAAACCGGTGAAGATGATCGTGCCGAGCCCACTTCCGCCGACGTAGCCGCCTAGCGTTGCCAAAGCGATGCTGCCGAGCGTGGCGACACGAAGGCCGGAGAGGATCGCCGGCAGTGCGAGTGGGAGCTCGACCTGCAACCATCGCTTCCATCGTGGTAGCCCGAGCGCCGCGGCCACTTCGCGTTGTTCCGGGGGAATCGATCGGAGGCCGGTCACGCTGTTGCGGAAGATTGCGTACAGCGCGTAGATGACGAGCGCGACTTCGACGCTCGTGTTTCCGAGCCCGATGAACTGCACGAGCACGGCGAGCAACGCCAGCGAAGGGACCGTATAGAGCGCCCCAAGTAGCGCCGAGAGCGAGCGTTCTGCCTTTGGGCGATCGGCGAAGATCAGTGCCGCCGGCACCGCGATCGTCGCGGCAACGGCGACGCCGAGCGCGCAGAGGGCGATGTGCGCCAGAATTGCGGCGATCATCGCGACTGCTCGCGTACCGCGAGGCGAGCTCGACGGTATTCATGCAGCAACGCGTCGCCGCAGAGAAGCTCGGCGGTGAAATCGTCGGGCGGTCGATCGAGGAGTGCCCGCGGTGTGCCGATCGCTCGCAGATGCCCTTCGTCGATGACCGCGATGCGATCTCCTAAAAGAAGCGCCTCGTCGACGTCGTGCGTTACGAAGAGCGTTGTCGTGCGTGCAGCGCGTAAGACACCGAGCAACTCGGCTTGGAGCTGCGGACGAAGGATCGGGTCGACCGCCCCGAAGGGTTCGTCGAGTAACAACAAACGCGGATAGGCCATGAGGGCGCGGGCGATGCCGACGCGTTGCGCCTGTCCACCGGAGAGCGCTCGCGGACGTCGACGGCGATAGATCTGCGGATCGAGGCGTACCGTTGCGAGCATCTCGTCGATGCGCGCGTCGATGCGCGCACGCGGCCACCCCAAACTCTCCGGCACGAGGGCGAGGTTTTCGGCGACGGTAAGATGCGCGAAAAGGCCGACGCCCTGAATCGCATAGCCGATCGTTCGGCGCAGCGGATCGATGGCGAAGCTCTCGAGGGCGACGCCGTCGATCTCAATGCGACCATCGCAGAGCTCGACGAGTCGATTTACGCAACGCAACAACGTGCTCTTCCCCGATCCCGAGGCACCGACGATCGTCAGGAGCTCCCCCGGCGCAACCTGCAAGGAGATGTTTTCGAGTGCATAGGTGGCCGTGCCGGGAAAGCGCACCGATGCCCGGTCGAATTGAAGAGCGTAGGGCGCTTTGATCGTCACGGTCGGCGAAGGAAAGCGCGCGCGACGGAAGCGGGGCTCAGTTGTGCGGACTCGATGCGTTCGTTCATCGATGCAACCGCAGCCGTGGAAAGACGAGCGGAGAGCGCGTCGAGCGCGACACGCATCTTCGGATAACGGGCGAGCGTCGCGATTCGAACGACCGGCGCGGCGTGGTAGGTCGGCCAGAATCCGCGGTCGTCGCGCAAAAGAACGAGCCCGTGTGCGGCGATCGCGCCGTCGGTAGTAAATGCGGTCGCAACATCGGCTTTGCCGCTCAGCAACGCTTCGTACTTCAGCGCAATATCGTACGTGCGAACGGAGCGAAAATGGAAGCCGCCGTAAAAACGCTGTAGCCCCGGCAAACCGTCGGGGCGTGCAAGAAACTCTTGAATGGTTGCAAGGCGCAGGCGCGGCGCGAGGCGCGAACACTCGGAAAGCGTCGTGAGATGGTAGCGCCGCGAAAGATCTTTCGTTGTCGCCAACGCTTGCGAATCGTTCATCGGGGCTGGGGTTAACCATGTCGCGTGGTAATGTGCCTCGAAACTCTCGCGGAGCAATTGGAGAATCGCCGCCCCATCGCGCATCGGAGCGTGGTGGAGAACGTCGACGAGCGCAGTGCCGGTATATTCCGGGTAGCAATCGATATCGCCGCGCGATAATGCCGCAAGGGCGATCTGCGTCGAACCAAGATTGAAGCGGCGTTCGACGGGGATACCGACGCCTTCGAGCGTCTGCGCGTAGAGTTCGGCGAGAAGAATCGACTCGGCGAAATTTTTCGATCCGACGCGAAGCGAACGATCGGGTGCGCAGCGCGCGAGCGCGATCGCCCCGCCGATGGCAGCCAGTGCGGCACTGCGGCGCATCAGCGCCATGCCTCGACGCTGCGAGCCAGGAGCGCGAGCGCGCCGTCGACGGCAATTGCAAGCCCGGCGACCGTTGCCGCGGTCAGCAGCAAAAGTGTTTCGTTCCCGGTCTGTAACCCGCGGACGATCCCATCGCCGAGCCCGCCGCCGCCGATAAAAGTTGCCAGCGTCGCGCTGGCGATGCACTCGACCCCGGCGGTGCGGAGCCCGGCGAGTGCGAGCGGAGCGGTCGCCGGCATCTCGATGCGCAGAAAACGCGTGCCGGTACCGAGGCCGAGCGCATCGGCGAGTTCGCGCTGTGCCGCTGAGAGCGAGCGCATTCCGGCATCGACCGAGATGGCGATGGGCGGCAGGGCGAGTAGCGCGAGCGCAACGATCGCCGGGAGACGCCCGACGCCGAGCCACGGGAGCAGCAGAGCAAGCATGGCGATCGTCGGGAGGCTCCGCGCGATACCGACCCCGCCGAGCGTGGCCATGCGGACGAAGCGTGTTTTTGCCGTCAGCACCGCAAGCGGCACCCCCACCACCGTTGCTAGTGCGAGCGCCGCTCCCGCGATTTCGAGATGCGTGCCGGTCTCGACGAGCAAATCGGTAAGCATTGCGGCTAGAGTTTCGCCCGCGCTCGGCGAATCCCGCGGGAACGATGCTCCAGCGATTCGAAGCCGCGATTCCGCCGAAAAGCGCAGAACGCGGCGATGCCGAGCTTTTTTTCAGCCGCGAGCTTTCGTGGCTGGCCTTCAACGATCGTGTCCTCGAAGAGGCGCTCGATCCGAAGAATCCGTTGCTGGAGCGCTTGAAGTTTGTCTCGATATTCGGAACCAACCTCGACGAATTTTTTATGATCCGGGTCGCGGCGATCAAGCAACAGATCGCTGCGGGTGTGACGACGCGCTCCGACGACGGACGCTTGCCGGCCGAACACTTTACCGCGATCTCCCAATATATTCGCGAGACGTTGCCGCGACAGATGAAGGTATTGCGCGACGATTTGCTTCCGGCGATCGCGGAAAAAGGCGTGCGCATACTCAGCGTTACCGAACTCGACGAAGAACGGGCTCGCACCGTCGAACACGTTTTCGACGAACGCGTTTTTCCCGTACTGACGCCGCTCGCCGTCGATAGCGGGCACCCATTCCCGTATATTTCGAATCTTTCGCTTTCGTTAGCGGTCGAACTTGAAGAAGTTACTGCAGATGGAATCGACGTGCATTTCGCCCGCGTCAAGATTCCGCCGACGCTGCCGCGATTCATTGAAATTTCGGAGAGTGCGCCGGGAGCGCGGAGTTTCGTCTCGATCGAAGATGCGATCGCGCATCACCTCGACGCATTATTCCCCGGGATGACCGTTCGCGCGTCATACATGTTCCGCGTCACACGTGATGCGGATCTCGATTTACAAGAAGACGAAGCCGATGATTTGCTGCAAGCGATTGAATCGGAGTTACAGAAGCGACGCTTCGGCGAACCCGTCCGGCTGGAAGTCGAGCGCGGCATTCCCGAGAACCTCAGAGCGTTTTTGCTCGATGCGCTCGAGCTGCGCGAAGAGGATTGTTACGATATCGACGGTTTTATGGGCTTAAGCGATTTGATGTCGCTCTACCGTCAAGCAGGGCTCGACGAATTGCGCGACCGGCCGTTTACCCCGGCGATACCGGTGCGTCTCCGTGGAGTGAGCGACATCTTCGCTGCGATTCGCGACGGCGACATTCTGCTGCACCACCCCTACGACTCGTTCGATCCGGTCGTCCAGTTCGTGCAGGCGGCCGCAAATGACGATCGCGTGCTGGCGATAAAGGCGACGCTTTACCGCACGTCGGGAAGCGATTCGCCGATCGTGCGCGCGTTGCTGGAAGCCGCCGAGAACGAAAAACAAGTCGCGGTCGTGATCGAACTCAAAGCACGTTTTGACGAAGAAAATAATATTGAGTGGGCGCGCCGCCTCGAACGCGCCGGCGTTCACGTCGTCTATGGGTTTCCCGGCTTGAAAGTGCACGCAAAGGCATTGCTGGTCGTGCGCGAAGATGAAGACGGCATCCGGCGCTACATGCACTTCGGCACCGGGAATTATAACGAAAAGAGCGCGCGACTCTATACGGATTTCAGTCTTTTCACGGCGCGAGCGAGGCTCGGATCCGACCTCGCACAGATGTTCAACGCGCTCACGGGTTTTGCAAAAGTGACCGATTACGACGAGTTGCTCGTCGCTCCGGTCACGTTGCGGCGCGAAGTTCTCGCGGCAATCGACCGTGAGACCGAGCATGCCGAGGCCGGAAGAGCGTGCGGAATTCGCGCGAAGCTCAACGCGCTCACCGACAAAGAGGTGGTGCGAGCGCTCTATCGCGCCTCGCAGGCGGGGGTGCCGATCGACCTGCTGGTGCGCGGCATGTGTACGCTGCGGCCGGGGGTGCCGGGCTTGAGCGAGAGCATTCGCGTGCGCTCGATCGTCGGGCGCTTCCTCGAACACTCACGGCTCTTTTCGTTCACCGACGGCGGCGACCGGAAGCTCTTCATCGGCAGCGCGGATTGGATGGGGCGCAACCTCGACCGTCGGGTCGAGCTCGCCGTTCCGGTCGAGGACCGCGAACTGGCCGAGGAGCTCGACCGGCTGCTCGTCTCGGTGCTCTTCGCCGACACCCAGCAGTCGCGGGAGCTCCTCCCCGACGGCACCTACCGGCACCTGGCGCTCCGCCCCGGAGCCGGCATCGACGCTCAGAGCGAGCTGCTTCGGCGACGCGAGCGCCTGCTTTCTTAATCTCCTCCTAATCTATCAGGGGTACACTCAAGCAGATTCGAGGGCGTTTGCCGCAAGGTGGCGTGACCTTGGATTTCACGCTTCTACAACAGGAGGTTTGCTCTGAGTACTCTCACTCGACTCCTGCTCGCCGCGGCAATCGCCGTGCTCGCCGTTGGACCCGTTCGTGCGGCAACGGTTCAGAGCGCGTCGCATCGTCTCGTGGCCCAGGCTGAATCTCAAAGCACCGGATCGGTGAGCGGATCGCTTCACGATGTCTCCGGTGCTCCGGTTGCGGGGGCGACGATCGCCGTTCGCGGCCCGAAGAGCTATTATGCTCTCTCCGATGCGAAGGGGAATTTTTCCGTCTCCGGCATCGCTCCCGGCGTCTACGAAATTATCGTGACGAAGCCGGGGTATCAAACGGCAACCGACACCGATTACACCGTCCTTGCCGGACAGAGCCAAAACGTTGTCGTGACGATGCATGCGGCGACGTTTTCCTCGCTGCGGACCATCGCAACGGTGCGCGCCGTCGGGCGCGGAACGTTTAACACGACGCCGGCTGCAATCAACGTCATTCCTGCGGCGGTCTATGCGGATCAGGGAGCGGTTCAGGTGACGCGCGTTCTCAGCCAGGTGCCGGGCGTGCAAATCTCCTTCCCGTCGAGCAGTGCAAATGCTGCAATTCCCGGCTCGATTACGGTGCCGAATATTCGCGGGGCGGGTTCGTTTGAAACCGCTACGCTCATCGACGGGCATCCGCTCTCGGTGGGAACGTACGGCGATTACGTCACGACGTTCCTCAATTCATATATGTTCTCGAACACCGAAGTGGTGAAGGGCCCCGGCGCAACCGTTCCGGTGAACTACGCCATCGGTGGTACGCTGAACTTCCGTACGAAGGACCCGACGTTTAAGCCGACCCCCGATATCGCGCTCGGCATTACCAACCACGGCGGCACGATCTCGAATTTTGGATTCTCCGATACCGTGAGTCGCCTAGGATTGGTCATGGACATTGCGACCGTCGACGACCCATCGGTGCTCAACAATCAGCAAGTCTATTACGATCCCTCCGGCGCGTACGACACCGGTCTTGGGAAATCGCTCAACGGCTTCAACGGAGCGAGCACCTACACGACGATACCAGGTACGTCATCGAGCATTCAGACGATCTATCCGCTCGTCGCGTGCTGTTATAACGTGCAAGGGCAATACACGCAGACCGCCGAGTTGGTGAAGTTCCGTTACAAGCTCTCCGAAGCGACGACGGCAACGGTGAGTTATCTTGGCTCGCAGACCTTCTCCGACCAGAACGGCAATACCGGAAACCTCACCTTGGGTACTTTCACGCCGCTCGCCGGTTATACCGGAAGCCTCGCGGTCGGTGGACTCGGCGTGAATTATCTGCACGCCGGCGGGACCGATCAAGAGATCAATAACGAGCCCATATTCCAGGGAGAGGTGCGCTCGACGTTAGGGCGCGACACCGTGCTCGCGCGTTACTATCATGCCTCGATTCTGCGCCAAATCACCGAAGGCCATCCCAACGGAACACCTGATTTGGTGACGCAGACGCTCTTCGGTTCCTCTTGCCCCGGCAAGATCTCCGCCAACGTCTGCTCCACGGCGCCGGTGTTCTACAACGGCACGCCGGTAACGCTTGCCTTCCACGACAAATACTTACAGACCGAACAAGACGCTCTCTCGGGCATCTCGTTCCTGTATCTCCACCCGATCGGTAGCAATACCATCAGTTTCGGAATCGATCAAACGATCTCGACCACGACCTCGTATTCGCAGAGTTCGTACACCAGCGTCAACCTCCCGACGGGATCGGCGCAAAAGTTTACGACGTTCACGCTACGCGGTCACTTCCGTATCAATCCGAAATTGAGCGGCTATGCAACCCTCTACGAAAACATCTACAACAGCACCTACCCCGTCTCGTGTCCGTTTGCATACGGGTTCTCGAATTGCGCGATCAATGGATCGAACGTCACCTTCGGTTCGACGACCAACACGCATTTCGACGACCGTTTTGCGTTAACGTATCGCCCAAACACGAACACGGCGCTCCGCCTTTCGATCGGGTCGGCGATCGCGCCGCCCTATCTCTTGTTGCTGAGTCAGATCGCAAGTCCGACGGCGACCTACAGTTCGTCGACCGGTGTCGCGACCTTAAAAACCAACAACGGCGGTATCAAACCCGAGACAGCCTATGGTGTCGATCTCGGCGCGAGCTTCCGCATGCCGCAGGCAAATTCGGTGGCAACCGTCGATCTCTATCAAACGAACTTGTTCAACAAGTTCTTCGGTCAGACGTACCCGAGTCCGTACACCTGTGCGAGCCCGCAAGTACAGTGCACCAACGGCGGCGCATTGGTTCCGCCGAACACGCCGGTCTTCTATCAGTCAAACGTCAACCTGAGTAATGCGCGTTTTGAGGGAGTGGAAGTCGGATTGCGTAGCCTGCCGCATGTCGGGATCGGCTACGTGCTCGAAGGCGACCTCTCGCGTGGCTACGTGTATAATTTGCCGCAGTACTTCTATTGTTCGACTCCTGGGCCGAATTGTACGCAGAACCAGAACCTCAACGTCATCGCGAACCAGAACTTCAACGGTGGCGGCATTGGGTATGGCAGCACAATCGGTTCGATGAATACGCGCTTGCCGTACGCGCAAGCGAATCTCGAACTCAACTTCCGTTCCAAAGGCGGGCTCTATGCCGCACTCGGCGACACGCTCTACGGGAATAACAACTCGTTGAATCGTGCGCCGTTCGGTATCGGTTACGTTACCGTGCGCGTGCCGTTAAACAAACGCTTCACCGTTCAAGTCTCCGGGGATAACATCTTCAACGCCTACAACGGACTATTCCCGATCTATGGAGGTGGCGTTCCCGTGACGCTCGTCAACGGCGCCCAAGCAGCGACCGTCGGCAACGTACTCGGGCCGGCAACCTATCGGCTCATCCTCTCGACGAGGTTCTAGCGCGAAGCGCTATCGGCGCGCGGCGCCGGAGAAAAGAGCTGGGCTCGCATCTGCGACCCAGCTCTTTTGTTGCGTCACGCCGAGTTGCGATTGTCACGCCGAGTAGATCGCCCCTTCGACTCGCTTCGCTCGCTCAGGACAGGCTCCGCGATCGTATCGAAGCGCGCGATTGTCACGCCGAGTAGATCGCCCCTTCGACTCGCTTCGCTCGCTCAGGACAGGCTCCGCGATCGTATCGAGGCGCAGTCGCGCAGCCCTCGATACGCGGCCTTCGGCCGCTA
>JAJYFM010000119.1 GCA_021790895.1 bacterium | reverse complement strand
CCTATATCTGGGTCGGGCTCTTCCAGACGGCGGCATTTATGGCGCTGGTCATGATGGCGATCGCGATCTCCGGAGTGGGTGCGATCTCGACGCTCGCCTATACGATGCCGCTCTGGGTCGCACTCGCCGGTGTCTTCCTTCTCGGCGAGCGCCTGCACCCGTTGCAGGTCGCGGCGCTCGCCATCGCCATGCTCGGCATCGCTGCGATCGTCGGCTTCGACCATCTCGGCCACGCGGGCTACGCCGATCTGCTCGCGCTGCTCGCCGGCATCGCCTGGGCGATCGGCGTCATCCTGACGAAGCGGCTTGCCAATCGCGTCACCATCGACGTAATCGAACTCACGACCTGGCAGATGCTCGCCGGCGGCGTCGCACTCGCCATCGTCGCATTCTTCGTGCCGCACGGAGCGACGCACTACACGCTTCCGTACATCGGTGCGCTCGCCTATAACATCTTCATCGCAACCGCGCTCGCCTACGCACTCTGGGTCTACGTCCTCGATCGTTTACCGGCGCGCGATGCGAGCATGGGCGTCTTGACCAATCCGATCGTCGGCATTATCGCCGCCTGGGCTTTTCTCGGTGAGATTCCCTCGGCGAGTGTCGATTGGGGTATCGCACTGACACTTGCGGGGCTCGGCTTGATGGCCTACGCCGACCGCGCCGGAACGAAATGAACACCGCAGCGAAGGCGCTGCGCAAACGCGTTCCGCGCGCAAAGCTCTGTGCGTGGGACGATGCGCTGCGCAGCGAGGATCCGCTCGCGACGATCCGTCGTGAAGAGGCGAGCCGCATTCCGGCATTATTGCCGATTCGCCACCAACGTATGCGCCGCGATCCCTTCGGTTTTTTGCGCGGTGCCGCAGCGGTCGCCGCGAGCGATTTTGCGGCGCTGCGCGTGACCGGATTGCGCGCCCAACTCTGCGGCGACGCGCACGTGCTGAATTTCGGAACCTTCGCGACCCCGGAGCGGCACCTCGTCTTCGATCTTGTCGATTTCGACGAGACGTTGCCGGGAGCGTGGGAATGGGATATGGCGCGCCTCTGCTCGAGCCTCGTCGTTTTCGCTGCGTCGGTCGGCATTCGTAGCGATCGCGCCGCGGATGCCGTCGTTGCGGCGGCGAGCGCGTATCGCGAAGCGATGCTCGCCTACGCGTCGCTCGATCCGCTCGATATTTGGTACGACCGGATCGATCTCGACGCGCGTATCGCCGGCGATATCAAAATGCACGCGTCGGCGAACGGGCTCGCGCCGCTCGTCGAAACGCGCGACCTGCGCCCGCCGCGTTTCGCCGACCGGCCGCCGCTCTTCCGGCGCCTTCGCCATGCCGATGAACGGGTCGAACTTGCGCACGGCATTCTGCGATCCTATCGCGCCTCGCTTCCCGAACATCTCCGCGCACTCTTCGACCGCTATCATAGCGTCGATATGGCGCTCAAGGTCGTCGGCGTCGGCAGCGTCGGAACGCTCTGTTTGGTGGTGTTATTGCTCGCCGATAGCGATCGACCGTTGATCTTGCAGATCAAAGAGGCGCAACGTTCGGTGCTCGAGCGCGTCGTCGGCTTGAGCCGTTTCGCGCATCACGGCGAACGTGTCGTCGTTGGCCAGCGGCTCATGCAGGCGGCAAGCGATCTGTTTTTAGGCTGGAGCAACGACGGCGATCGCGATTTCTACGTTCGCCAACTGCGCGATATGAAGGGTTCGCTCGATACCACCGACCTTCGCGCCTCGACGCTGATTCGCTACGCGCGGCTCTGCGGAAAGACGCTCGCGCGCGCGCACGCCCGCTCCGGAGAGCCGCGTGCGATCGGCGGCTATCTGGGCAACAGCGCGGAGTTCGAAGAGGCGATGCTGCGCTTTGCGCTCGCCTACGGCGTGCGCTGCGAGCGCGATTACGCGGCGTTCGTCGCCGCCTGCGCGCGCGGTGAGTTCGCTTTCGAAGAATAGAAGCGCGTCAACAACATCGCGTTTCCGACGACGAAGAGGCTCGAAGCACCCATCGCGGCGGCGGCGTAGATCGGCGAGACGATGCCGAAGGCCGCCATCGGCACCAACGCGACGTTGTAGGCGAGCGCCCAGAAGAAATTCATCGCGATCGTGCGCATGGTCGCGCGCCCGATCGCAATCGCATCGACGATCGCCGCGGGATCGTCGCGGAGCGCTGCGGTTCCCGCCGTCTCCAACGCGACGGCCGCCCCGGCACCCATCGCCATGCCGACGTTTGCAAGCGCGAGCGCCGGTGCATCGTTGATACCGTCGCCGAGAAAAGCGACGCGCGCACCGCCCTCGCGGAGTTTGCGCACGAGTTCGCCCTTCGCTTCGGGCAAGAGCTCCGCGTAGACGCGTTCGATGCCGCAGGCAGCGGCGATCTGCGTGGTGACGCCGAGTGCGTCGCCGCTGGCGAGCGCGACGACGATGCCGCGCGCGGTCAGTTGCGCGACGATACTGCGCGCATTGTCGCGCAGCGGATCGGCGATGCGAATGCGCCCGAGCACGATGCCGTTTTCGGCGACGTAGAGCGCGCTCTCAACGCTCGGCGCCTCGGCGATCGGCGGCAGCACGATACCGCGTTCGCCGAGAAAGGTCGCGCTTCCGACGAGCACCGCAGCATCGTCGACGCGTGCAACGAGGCCGCGACCGCGCACGGCCGTCACCTCGCGTGCCGACGGAAGGGCGATTGCACGCGCGCGCGCTGCGCGCACGATCGCACCGGCGAGCGGATGCGCGGAGGATATCTCCAGCGCTGCCGCGAGCGCGAGCACGCGCTGCTCCTCACCGGCGAAGGTCTCGATGCCGACGACCTCCGGATGTCCGCGCGTCAGCGTTCCGGTTTTATCGAAGACGACGGTATCGACGCTCGCGAGACGTTCGAGCGCGTCGGCATCTTTCACGAGAATGCCGTGTCGCGCGGCGACGCCGACGCCGGCGACAATCGCGGTCGGCGTTGCAAGGCCGAGCGCGCAGGGACAGGCGACGACGAGCACGGCGACCGCCGCGATCAGCGCTTCGGCGGGCGTGTGGTGGGTGAGCAGCCAGCCGAGCAACGTGATCGCGGCGATCGCGAGAATCGTCGGTACGAAGACCGCTGCAATGCGATCGGCGGTGCGTTGCACCGGCGGCAAGCTGCCCTGCGCGCGCGCAACGACCTCGGTGATGTGGGCGAGCGAGGTGCCCGCTCCGACCGCCGTCGCGCGCACCAGCAGCGCGCCGTCGCCGTTGAGCGTCCCCTGCTCGACGCGATCCCCCGCTCCCGCTTCGACCGGCATGCTCTCGCCGGTGAGCATCGAGCGATCGATCGCGCTTGCACCTTCGACGATCTCACCGTCGATGGGAA
>JAJYFM010000118.1 GCA_021790895.1 bacterium | reverse complement strand
CCCCCACCCCGGGGGGTGGAAGTGCCGCCTGCCTCGTGGCCGGCCTCGGCGCCGCCCTCGTCGCCATGGTCGCCCGCATCTGCATCGACGGGAAGGATTTCGCGCCCTGGCGCGACTGGTTCGCCGAGCGGATCGAGACCGCCGAGCGCCTCCGCGCCGCGCTCGCCGATGCCCGGGTTCGCGACGAGGCGGCCTACGCCGCGGTCGTCGAGGCGATGGCGCTGCCGAAGGGGAGCCCGGAGGAGGCGCGCGAGCGAACCGAACGCCTCCAGCGGGCACTCGCGCATGCCGCCACCGAGCCCTTGCGGGCCGCCGAGATCGCGCTGCGCACGCTCGACGAGGCGCGCCTGCTGCTCGAACACCCCAACCCCCACCTCCTCAGCGATGTCGGTTGCGCGGGAGAGTTCGCCGCCGCCGGGCTCGCCGCGGCCGCCTATAACGTCCGCGTCAACCATCGCTATCTTCGCGACGAGTTACTCGTTGCGCGGCAGCGGGCGGCGTTAGAGCGCCTCGAAGTGCGGGCGCGCGACGGGATCGTTATCCTGCGCGCGGAGATCGCCGAGCGCGGGCGATAGCCGAGGAGCGCTTAGGCGAGGCCGACGCGCGCGAGGAACGGAGCGAGCGCGGTCGCCTCGACCTCCATGCCGACGCCGCGCGTGTGATAGCGGATATCGTGGAAATCGGCGCCCGCGGTTGCGAGCAGTTCGTACTCGCGCGCCTTGCGCTCGTAGAGCGCAACCTCGGTCGCGTCGTGGAGCGGATAGTAAATTTCGAGACCGTCGAACTCACCGGCAGAGCAGAGTTGGTCGACGATCGCTGCATCGGCGATGCGTCCGGGGTGGGCGAGCACGGCGATGCCGCCGGCGGCGCGAATCGCCGCGCTCGCGCGCTGCGGCGTGACGAAGCTCGAGGGCACGAAGCCCGGTCGCCCGCGGCGCAGCAGGCCGCGAAAGGCCGCTTCGATATCGCTGGAGATGCCGTTAGCTACGAGCGCGCGTGCGACATGCGGACGCCCGAGCACCTTCGAACCCTGTGCATGCCGTTCGACATCGGCCATCGTAATCGCATAGCCGCCCGCTCGCAGTTGCTCCACCATGCGTTGCGCGCGCGTTAATCGGTGCTCGCGATTCTCCGAGAGAAACACGGCAAAATCCGGATCGTCGCTGCGCAGCCCATAGCCGAGCACGTGCACTTCGGAATTGCGATAGTAGGTATTGATCTCGGTGCCGACCACGACGCGGGCGCCGGCGTGCGGCGCAAAGCGCCCGTACGCCGCGAGCGTATCGTGATCGGTAATCGAATAAGCCTCGACGGCGCGCTCCGCCATGAAATCGGCGAGTGCTTGGGGTTCGAGGCTGCCGTCGCTACAAAGAGTGTGGGAGTGGAAGTCGACGATCACTCAATCGCGGCTCCACCGTCGAGCGTGCGGCGTTCGACGGCGATCGAAATTCCGGTACGCTCCTCTTCGCCGATGGGAACCGAGATAAACGAAGGCGTCCCAACTAAATCGAGCGATTCGTTCTTGAGATATGCGCGGGCGATGGCCAGCGCTTTGACGGCTTGGTTGACTGCAGCCGCCCCAACGGCTTGCACTTCGACGCCGTCACGTTGCCGCAGCGCAGCAGCGATCGCGCCGGCAACGGCGTTGGGGTTACTCTTGGCCGAAACTTTGAGGGTGGCCGGGGTAAAGGGGTGGATGGTTTCGCCGATCATGGAATGCCTCGTTGAAAGATGCGTTTGATGGAGATCGCTCGGCCCGAGCGGGTATCGAGGCACAGAACCGCCGCACAGAGCTGTTTGGTTCCGCTTTTACAGACGGAGAAGCGATCCGAAAAACCCGTCAGAAAACGCGACAGCACCGCTTCGCTCTCCATACCGATGATACCGTCGCTGGGACCGGTCATCCCGAGGTCGCTGATATACGCTGTTCCACCCGGCAAAATCTCTTCGTCGGCGGTTTGAACGTGCGTGTGCGTCCCATATATTGCAGAAACTTTACCATCGACGAACCGAGCGAGGCCCTGTTTTTCCGAGGTCGCTTCGGCATGCACGTCGACCACGATGCACGGCGTCACCGCGCGCATCTTCTCGATCTCGGTTTCGAGTGCGCGAAACGGATCGTCGACCGGCGGCATAAACGTCCGCCCCATCACGTTGATGATGCCGAGCGTCACGTCGCCGATTCGCAGCGTACCGGCGCCTGCGCCGGGAGTTCCCGGTGGATAATTCGCCGGCCGGATCACCCGCTCGCTTCGTTCAAGGACCGTTTTAAATTCACGCTTATCAAACGTGTGGTTTCCACCGGTGAGAAAATCGACACCGCTCTCGAAGAGCTCGTCGCAGGTCGCGGCAGTCAAACCGAAACCGGCGGCGATATTTTCACCGTTGGCAATACATGCGTCGATCTCGTACTGATCGCGCAATACCGAGACGTAGCGTTTTACCGCATCGCGCCCCGGCGACCCGACGATATCCCCGATAACGAGGACGTTTAAACGATCTAACGGCGAGGCGATGCCTTCCCTTTCCGACGTTGATTGAGAAAATAGACCAACACGCGCTGTCCTTCGCGAAAACCAATGAGTCCACCGGCGCGCGATGGATCGCGCAGACTTTCGACGGCGTAGAACGCCGCTTCATCGGCAGCTGCGCGATCTTCATCGAGCGCGAGTTCTTCGACGGGGCGGCTCCGTACGAGCGCATCGCCGAAGCGCGCATCGAAGAACGCGCAGAGCATCTCGAGTTCATCTTTACTAAACGTTCCGCCGTCGCGCACCACCGTCACGAACGATGTCGCGCGATCGGTTTCGCAGCGCACGCGCAGATCGACCGGTTCTTCGCGCGAGAGATCGAGGAAGCAAGCGCAGTGATCGGCGATCGCTTCGGTAAGGGCTGCTTGGTTGGATTTTTCCATCCGACCGCGAACTGCGAAGCCCAATTCCAGCGTTCCATCGTTGGAATGCGCGCGCAGTGATGCGAGCTCAGGAAAGCGCTCGAGGATCGCGCAGATATAATTAACACTCTCGGCTTGTGGGGGAAACGGACGAATCGGCATGGGTGACACTCTGGATTTGGCGATGGGGGGCCGCCTAGGTACGACACGCCCAGCCCCCTTACCCTTGAAAAAGGGGCTTTCGAGCCGCCTTTTTCTGCTTTTGACGCTCGTCGGCTCGCTTGTTTTCCTCTCCCAAGGGAGGGCCGAGGCGATCCCGGCCTTCGCCAACGGCCAGGGGCTCTCGTGTACCGCCTGCCACACGACCTTCCCGGGGATGACCCCCTACGGCATGATGACGATGATGTCGAACTTCCAGGATCTCAATTACCGCAAGCAGCGGCAAGCATTTCCGCTCGCTCTGCGC
>JAJYFM010000049.1 GCA_021790895.1 bacterium | reverse complement strand
AACGGGGTGAAAAGTCCGACGATATAGAGCCCGAGCGACCACCACGGACCCTTTGCCGCGAAGGCCACCGCGACCGTACCGAAAACGAGCAAGCGTGCGAAACTACTTAAGACGAACGCCCGCCCTCGACCGGTCTCCACCAGCCGCCTGGCTGCCTCGGTCAGGAAATAGAGGTTGAGGATTCCGCAGAGATAGCCTACCACGAAGGCCGACGCCGCCAGGATCGGTGGGCTCACTGCCGCGCCCCTGCTACGGCACGAAGGCGGCAGGTTCCTCGCCGCCGCGGAAACGGGCGAGGAGCGCGGCGAGAATCCGCTTCGAGGCGCCGCCGTCACCGTAGGGGTTCGCCGCCCGCGCCATCGCCCCATAATGCGCCGGGTCGCCAAGGAGCGCCGCCGCGCTGGAGAGGATGCGGTCGGGGTCGTGCCCGACCAACTCGAGCGTTCCCGCAGCGAGCCCCTCCGGGCGCTCCGTCTCATCGCGCATCACGAGCACCGGCTTGCCCAGACAAGGGGCTTCCTCTTGGATGCCCCCGGAATCGGTGAGAACGAAGTGTGCGGCCCGCACCGCCGCGACCATCTTCGCGTAATCGATCGGATCGACCAGAATCGCGTCGTCAAGACCACCGAGCACCTCGCGCACCACCGGAGCGACATGCGGCGACGGATGGACCGGCCAGTAGAGTTGCGGGCGCTGCGGCAACTCGAGAATGCGCCGCATCGCCTCGGCCATCGCGCGCATGTGCGGATGATTTTCGCGGCGATGCGCGGTGACGACGATCAGCGGGCGCTGTGGATCGACGCGCTCGAATTGCGGCGGCAGCGGCAGCGTCGGGCGATGCGCGACTTCCAGAAAAGCGTCGATCACCGTATTGCCGGTAACGAAGATGTTGCGCGCAGCGACCCCTTCGGCAAGCAGATTCTCCCGCGCGCGCGCGGTCGGCGAAAAATGATAGCGCGCAAGCCGCCCGGTTAAACGGCGATTCATCTCTTCGGGATAGGGAAGCCACGGGTCGCCGGTGCGCAGCCCCGCTTCGACGTGCCCGACTTCGACTTTTGCGTAGAACGCTGCGAGCGCCGCCGCGGTGCTCGTCGTGGTGTCGCCGTGCACGAGCACGATCTCCGGACGAGCGCGCGCCAACACCGGCTCCATGCCTTCGAGTACGCGTGTCGTAATCTGTGTGAGCGTTTGATCGGAGGTCATGATGTCGAGATCGTAATCAGGAACGATCGAGAACAACGCAAGTAGATCGTCGAGCATGTGCCGGTGCTGCGCCGTTACACAGATCGACGCGTCGAAGCGCGGATCGGCGCGGAGCGCTTCAACGACCGGCGCCATTTTAATAGTGTCGGGGCGCGTCCCAAAGACGCTCATCACACGTAAGGGTTCGCTCACACAAGCCTTCCCGAATGAGAGAAAATACCGGAGACCAGCAGCGCGACGACACCGAGGGCGATGCAGACGGCATAGATGAGAAAGACGGCCTGCCGAACGCCAAGCCCGAAACGGAAGATCAATTGATGGTGGAAGTGGCCGCGATCGGCATCGGTGATGCTGCGCCCGTTCGCCGCTCGGCGTACGATAACGGCAGCGGTATCGAGAATCGGCAACGCGAGAACCACCAGCGGCACCAAGAGACTAATGGCGATCGCGGTTTTACTGCCGCCGATAATCGTCACCGTCGCGAACACATAGCCGATGAAGAGCGAGCCTGCGTCTCCGAGGAAGATCCGCGCCGGATTAAAGTTGTACGGGAGGAAACCCAACGCGCTACCCGCGAGCGCGAGCAACACCAGCGCCACGATGAAGTTGCCGTGGAGCGCGGCGATGGCGAAGAGGAAGAGACTCGAGATCGTCGTGACCCCCGCGAGCAATCCATCGAGCCCGTCGATGAAATTCATCGCGTTCATCATCCCAACGTACCACAGCAACGTGAGCGGGATGCTGACCCAGATTGGGAAATCGATCCACGCGTTCGCCGCGCCGTGCGCGAAGGGATTGTTGATGCCCGAAATCGTGAACCCGTAGAGCATCGAGATTCCGGCAACGACGATCTGGGCGACGAGCTTGCTGCGCGCGCGCATCTGCATGACGTCGTCCCAAAAACCGACGCCGAGAATCAATAAACTCCCGAACAGCAAACCGATGAGATGGTGCGCGATATCGAGTTGGGCGTCCCGTGCATGCGGCGCGCCGACCACGAAGCCGAGCACCGCGAAGAGCGCGGTTGCAAAACCGAAAAAGACCGCCACGCCCCCGATTCGTGGAGTCGGCGTCGTATGCACGCGACGCTCTTCTTCGACACCGTCGATAATTTTGAGGTGTGTCGCCAAACGAATCACGAGCGGCGCTATCGTCGCCGCGACGACGGCGGCGATGACAAAGGCCGCGATCTCTGCAAAAATCGGTTTCATCGGCGCGGGCTCACGGCACGAGCTTCCACTGCATCAACGCCACCCCCGCCTCGGCGAGGAGCTCGACGGCGAATGCATCGTCGTAACGCTCTTCGTACACGATTCGCTCGACGCCGGCGCTCACCAAGAGCTTCGAGCAACCGACGCATGGCTGGTGCGTACAGTAGACCGTTGCCCCGGCGAGGCTCACACCGTGAAGCGCGCCTTGCACGACGGCGTTCGCTTCGGCATGCGTCGCCCGCACGCAATGGTTATCGACCATCGCGCAGCCGACGTCGCTGCAGTGCGCGATACCGCGCGGCGCGCCGTTATAGCCGGTGGTAAGAATGCGCTGGTCGCGCACGGCGACGCAGCCGACGCGCGCGCGCGGACAGGTCGCGCGCGATCCGACCGTGCGCGCGATCTCCATAAAATAATCATCCCAACTCGGCCGCATCGTTCGTTAACGCGGTGCCACGAAGCTCGGCAACGAGGTGAGGCTTCCGAAGAGACGATCGCCCGCATCGCCGAGCCCTGGAACGATATAGCCGTGTTCGTTGAGTTCGGCATCGATTGCTCCGACGACGATGCGAACGTCGGGAAAAGCGGCTTGCATCGCCGTGATTCCTTCCGGTGCGGCGATGACGCTGACGAACGTGACCTCGCTCGCGCCGTGCGTGGCGAGCAAACGTAGTGCCGCGATCCCCGAGGCGCCGGTCGCCAACATCGGGTCGAGCACGAAGACGCGCCGCCCGTCGAGCCGTGCGGGGACGTTTGCATAATACGGCACGGCCTGCAGCGTCTGCGGGTCGCGATAGAAACCAAGATGCGCTACGATTGCATCTTCGACGATCTGCAGGAAGCCCGGTACGAGGCCGAGCCCGGCACGAAGAATCGGTGCGATGACCGGTGGCTGTGCTATCCGCGTCGCTTTCATCGCGAGCAACGGCGTCTCGACTTCGACCTCGCGCGTCGGGAGCGTTCGCGTCGCCTCGAATGCCAGCAACGTGCCCACGTGTTCGAGCAGCACGCGAAAACTGCGCGTCGGCGTGTTGCGATCGCGTAGCTGCGCGAGCCGATCCTGCAGTGCCGGGTGATCGACGACGAGGATCCGCTGGCCGTTCATGCTGGGCTGCATGCCGCCAAACCTTAGGGCACGTCGAAGCGTGCGGTAAGTTCGTGAACGCGGGCGCGCAATTTTTCTTGCTGCGCGCGCGCCTCGATATCGCTGAGCGCATCGCAGATAATTTCAGCGACCTCGCGACACTCAGCGACGCCAAACCCACGCGTCGTTATCGCCGGTGTGCCGACGCGAATACCGCTGGTCACCATCGGCTTCTGCGGATCGAACGGAATCGCGTTCTTATTGACGGTAATTGCAATCTCGTCGAGATAGCCTTCGACCGCCTTACCGGTGAGGTTCTTCACCGAGAGATCGACTAACAACAAGTGCGTGTCGGTGCCGCCGCCGACCAGTCGCAAGCCGCGTTTGGCAAAGACCTCGCCCATCGCGCGCGCGTTGGCGATCACATTTTGTTGGTAACTCCGGAACTCCGGGCGCTGCGCTTCGCCGAAGGCGACCGCTTTTGCAGCGATTGTGTGCATCAACGGCCCGCCCTGGATGCCGGGGAAGAGGCTCTTGTCGATCGCGGCCGCGTGCTGCGCTTTGCAGAGAATGATACCGCCGCGAGGCCCGCGTAGCGTTTTATGCGTCGTCGAGGTGACGAAATCGGCGAGCGGAACCGGCGAGGGGTGCAGACCGACTGCAACGAGCCCGGCGATATGCGCCATGTCGACCAACAACGTCGCGCCGACTTCGTCGGCGATCTCGCGGAAACGCTCGTACTGCATCGTGCGCGGATAGGCGCTCGCACCGGCGATAATGAGTTTCGGCTTGTGCTCGCGCGCTAACGAGGCGACCTGATCGAAATCGATCAGTTCGTCTTCCTTGCGCAATCCGTACGCGAGAGCATTGTAGAGTTTTCCGCTGAAACTCACTTTCGTTCCATGCGTGAGATGACCGCCATGGGCAAGCGACATTCCGAGAACGCTCTCGCCAGGGGCGAGCATCGCCATGAAGACCGCCATGTTCGCCTGTGCACCGGAGTGCGGCTGAACGTTGGCGTGCTCGGCGCCGAAGATCGCTTTCACACGATCGATGGCGAGCGTCTCGGCGACGTCGACGAATTCGCAGCCGCCGTAGTAGCGCTTCCCGGGATAGCCTTCGGCGTATTTGTTGGTCATCACGCAGGCCATCGCTTCGCGTACTGCGGCGCTAGCGTAATTCTCCGAGGCGATCAATTCGAGGTTACCGCGCTGGCGGCGCTCCTCCGCGGCGATCGAAGCGTAGAGTTCGGGATCCTGTGCGGCGAGCGAGCCGTGCTGAAGCGTCTGCATGGTGGACTTTCTGTGCGTTACGGTTGTGCGGTGCGGGCGTCGTCGACTGCCCCGCGTTCGAGCGCGCGGAGCGTGCGCGTACGTTGGTCGTCGGAGAATTCGAAGAGCTGGTCGACGCGCGCCGCGTGCCGCCCGCCTTCGAAGGGTGTTGAGAGGAATATTTCGAGGATGCGCTCGACCATCTCCCAGCCGGTCAGCCGTTCGGCGAGTGCGAGCACGTTCGCGTTGTTGTGACGGCGCGCTAATTCGGCGGCATAGGGTTCGGCAACGGGGGCGCAGCGCACGCCGGGGACTTTGTTCGCCGCGATCGCGATGCCGATCGACGAACCGCAGACCACGATACCGCGCTCGGCCTGTCCGCTCGCAACCGCTTCGGCAACGGCGAAGCCATACTGCGGATAGTCGACCGGCGTCGCGTCGTGCGTGCCGAAATCGATAATGCTATGTCCTCGCTCGCGCAGTAGCGCGGCGATGCGATCTTTGTATTCGAATCCGGCGTGGTCGGCGCCGAGTGCGATGGTCACGGCAGAGGGCTCTCCCTTAGGCAGTCGAACTCGCGCGCCGATGAAGATCGCCTGGGCCAGCAGTGCATTCGAAGCCGCTTTCGCGCGTGGCGATTGCACGCAACTCGAGTGGCTCGATGCCTGTGCGCGCAGTGCTCTCTGCGACGGCGTAGCGTTCGACCGAGCGCACTTTCCGCGAACCGATGCAGACTACCTCGCCCAAATCAAGAAGGCGAGCGTCGATCTCTGCGTGACGCCGCTCGCAACGCTCGACGACGGCTTTTTCCTCGCAGCGCGCAGCGAAAAAGAGGAGTCACTGCGGATCGCGCTTGCGGTCGGGGCGCCCCTGCTCGTCGCTCGAGCCCCGCGACTCGGTGCCTGCAGCTACCCCGAATTGGCTGCCGCACTCGGGGAGGCGACCGGGCTTGCGAAGGCGGCAAATGTCACCATCGCGCTGCGGAACGCTCCCGACACGCACGCCGCCGCCGACGCCGACTGCAAGCGCTTGGCGAAGGAGGCCGACTCGGCGTGGCTACGCTTCGCCCCCGAGCCGCTGCGCCTCGACGCCGGCAGCTCGCTTGCTACCCTCGTCGGCAAGAGCGTCGCTCTGCTCCACGATCTCGCCGAGAACGCAGAAAAAGCGCTCGCTCTTATCGAGCGCGAGGCGCCGGGCTATCACGGGTACCTCCTCCTCGACGCGCGCAGCGGGGCCTGCACCCTGGGAGAGATCGAATCGATGACCGCGCCAAACGTCTTTCGTGCGAGGTGAGAACCTGCTTTCTCGCAGGTGGGTGCGGCCCGGGCGCTGGTGCGACAGGCAGTTGCCCATCACGCCGTCGTATCCGGAGCTGATGCTCCCTTAGGGTTTTCGTTGGTCCAGCACCTATGGCACGCTGCGCGTAAGACGCAGTCACCACCCCAACCCTAGCACCGGCGTCAAGACTTGACAGAAGGCGACTTCGCGTGAACGCCATGCACCATGATCGCCGCCCTCACCCCGCCGCCCTTCGTTCGCCACGGGAGCCTCTCGGTCGAACGAAATCTTAATACCGCCTACGATGAAGCGAAGCGCTATCTGAGCGCCGACTCCGTCGAACGCGGGCTCTTCGCGCGGCTCGAGGGATCGCCGAACCGAACGTTCACGCTTCGCGCCGACGCCCGGAACAACGATCGCTTCGACCCCAACGACGACACGATCTGGTGGGATCCGACGAGCGCGCTCCGCACCACGACCGGTGGAACGCAATCGCCGGCGCTCGGCTTGGGGCACGAGATCGATCACGCCGTCGAGCGCCCCGCGCGCGAGCAACAACTCGCCGCACGTTGCGCCGGCCGCTACGATACCGCGGAGGAAGAGCGCGTTATTCGCGGCTCGGAGGCGCATGCCGCACGCACGCTCGGCGAAGCGACGCGCCGCAATCACGACGGCACGTGCTTTCGCGTCGCCACCCCAACGGAACGGTAGCTGCACCGCTGTCACGCCGAGTAGATCGCCCCTTCGACTCGCTTCGCTCGCTCAGGACGGGCTCCGCGATCGTATCAGGCGCCGGCGCGGAGCCCTCGATACGCGGCCTTCGGCCGCTACTCGGGCTGACAGAGTTGCGGCGGCGCTACTCGGGCTGACAGAGTTGCGGCGGCGCTACTCGGGCTTACAACTGCTGTCACGCCGAGTAGCCGCTGCAAGCGGCGTATCGAGGCGCTGCGCGCTATCGAGATGCGCTCTGTGCGTTATTTCTCGCGTCTCCCCAACGCTGCAGAAAATGCGGCGAGTACGCGCGCCTTCGTTTCCGCGCGGTCGACGATCGGCGCGGGATAATCCTCGCCGACGATGCACCCGGCCTCGCGTTGCACGAGCGGCGGCATCTGCCACGGCGCGTGCACGTATTTCGTCGGCACCGAGCGTAGCGCCGGCAGCATCGCGCGCACGAAGGTTCCCTCCGGATCGAAGCGCTGACCCTGCAGTACCGGGTTGAAAATGCGGAAATAAGGCGCGGCGTCGGTACCCGTTGAGGCCGCCCACTGCCAGCCGCCGTTATTCTGCGCGAGATCGGCATCGGCGAGATGGCGCTCGAAATAGCGCTCGCCCCATTGCCAGTTCAGCAGCAGATCCTTCGTGAGAAACGAGGCCACGATCATGCGCAAGCGATTGTGCATCCAACCCGTCGTATTGAGCTGCCGCATCGCGGCATCGACGATCGGGTAGCCGGTGCGCGCTTCACACCATGCCGCGAATGCTGCCTCGTCGTCTCGCCACGGAATCGCCGCCGTCTCGGCCACGAACGGAGCGCGCGCGACGTGCGGAAAGTTGCGCAAGATCTGTTGGTAGAAATCGCGCCAAACCAGCTCGGTGATCCACACATCGAGGCTCGCGCGCCGTTGTGAACTCGCGCCCTCCATCGCTGCGCGTGCGCGAGCGACGCAGGTGCGAATGCCGATCGTTCCGGCGCGCAGATCCGGCGAGAGCCGCGAAGTTCCTTCGAGCGCCGGAATATCGCGCTGCACCGCGTAGCCATCGCTCGCTCCGCCGAGCGCGAGAAAGCGATCGAGACGCGCGCGCGCCTCCGCTTCGCCGCACATCGGAAAAGCCGTCGAAGAAGCGTGCCCATACGCTTCAGGCGTAGGAACCTCGCGCGTTGCACCGATCTCGGCGCTGGCGAGCAATTTTTGCGCGCTCGCGCGATTCGATTGCACCGGCAAACGCGGTGCCAACGCGTGCTGATCGAGCCAGTGCCGTTTATAGGGCGTGAAAACCTTATACGGTGCGCCGCTCTCGGTGCGCACTTCGTCGGCGCCGAAGTAGACGTGATCGAGCGACGCATGCACCGCGATCCCCACCGCTTCGAGCGCTGCGCGCACGCGTTTGTCCCGAAGGCGCGCTTCGGGGTCGTAATCCTCGTTATAAAAGATCGCTCCGGCGCCGATCCGCCGGGCAAACGCGGTGAGCTGCTCCGCGAAGTCGCCTTCGAGCAGCACGAGATCGCTACCGCGCTCGCGTACTTCCGCGCGTAGGGCCGCGAGCGCCGAAAAAAACGCCTGCACCAGCGGTGCCCCCATGCGCTCGCTGCGCAAGAGCGCCGGATCGAGCACGAAAGCGAGCGCCACCTCATCGCTCGCCCGCGCCGCCTCGGCGAGTGCGACGTTGTCGCGCAAGCGCAGGTCGCGACGCAACCAAAGGATGCTGCGCCGAGGAGTGCGCCCGGCGGGGCGGAAGGCTCGCGACATGAACGCGACCTTTGCAGCGAGCGAACTCCGAATCCCGCTGAAACATCCCTTCAAAATCACCCGCGGCGAGTCGGCCTTCGCGCGCTCGGCGTTGCTGCGCATCTCGTGCGACGGAATCGACGGGCTCGGCGAGAGCGCGCCCATCGCTCGGTACGGCGAGTCGGTGGAATCGGTGCTCGCGTTTTTTGCTACGTATCGCGCCGACGCCGAGTCGCCGTATCGGCTTGAGAATCTGCTGCGATCGACGATTCCTCCGGCGGCGCGCTGCGCGCTCGATGTCGCGCTCCACGATTGGATCGGCAAGGCGTTGGGATTGCCGCTCTACGAATATTTCGGTCTCGACCCACGCGCAACGCCGACCACATCGTTCACCATCGGCATCGCCGATCCCGAAAGCACGCTGCGCAAGGTCGACGAAGTGCGCGATCACCCGATTCTCAAAATCAAACTCGGGCTCGGCGCACTGCACGAGCAGATCGCGACGATCGAAGCGATTCGCGCGCGTTACACCGGGACGATTCGCATCGACGCCAACGAAGGCTGGGATGTCGACGAAGCAATTCTCATGCTCGCCGAACTCGCGCGTTTCGATATCGAGTTTTGCGAACAACCGATTCCGGCAGGCAACCCGGCCGGACTACGCGCGATCTCCGTGCGCAGCGCGATCCCTATCGTCACCGACGAAGATTCCCGCGATGCCGCCGACCTGCCGCGACTCGCCGGGTGCGTCGCGGGAGTGAACGTCAAACTGGTGAAATGCGGCGGCCTTCGTGGAGCGCTCGCGATGATTCATACCGCACGTGCGCTCGGCCTGAAAGTGATGCTCGGCTGCATGGTAGAGAGCGCGGTTCTCGCCACCGCCGCCGCGCAGATCAGCCCGCTCGTCGACTGGGCCGATATCGACGGCCCGTTTCTGACGCTCGGCGATCCCTTCGTCGGGCTCACCTACGAGCGCGGCAAGCTCGTTCTTCCCGGCGGGCCCGGCCTCGGCGTTCGCGAAACTCTCACATCGTGATCCGTCGCTACGTCGTCCTTGCCCCGCATGCATTCGTTCAGAGCGCAAAAACCGCGCACGGTGTCATCGCCTACGGCAACGACCCCGTTGTTGCCGTCATCGATCCGAGTTGCGCGGGCAAACGGGTCTGCGATGTCGTGCCGCATCTTGCGCAGTGCGATGCGCCCATCGTCGCCTCGCTGCAAGAAGCGTTGCCTTTCGCGCCGAGCGCGCTGCTGATCGGTACCGCGCCGATCGGCGGCGCGCTCGATGCACTTCGCGACGGTGTTCTCGAAGCAATCGGTGCCGGTCTCGATGTCGTTAGCGGACTCCACACGATGCTCGCCGAGGATGCAGAGCTCGCGCACGCGGCGCACGAACGCGGCGTCCGTCTCTACGATCTGCGCGCCGTACCGACAACGCCGGTCTTTCGTGGTTCTGCATACGAGGTAGAGTCACCCATCCTGTTGACCGTCGGAAACGACTGTAACGTGGGCAAGATGACTGTCTCACTCGAACTCTGCGCTGCGGCGCGGCGCGCGCAAAAACGCTGGACCTTCGTTCCGACCGGACAGACCGGCATCGCGATCGCGGGCTGGGGAATCGCCGTCGATCGAACGATCGCCGATTTTTCTGCGGGCGCAAGCGAACGACTCGTGCTCGAAGCAGCCGAGCAGCGACCCGATGCGATCGTCGTCGAAGGACAGGGCGCGATCAACCACCCCGCCTACGCGCCGGTCACACTCGCGCTCCTTTACGGCTGCGCGCCCGACGCGCTCGTTCTCGTCTGCATGCCGCACCGCACGACGATCAAGGCGTACGCCACGCCGACGCTGCCGTATCGCGAATCGATCCGGTTGCACGAAGCGCTGCTTGCCTCGGTAAAACCCGCGAACGTCATCGGCATCGCGCTCAATACGCGCGGTCTCGACGAAACGTCGGCACGAGCGGAGATCGCGCGTGCGCGTGCCGAGACACATCTTCCTGCCGACGATCTCGTTCGCTTCGGGGCCGACGCCTTCTATGCCGAGATCGCAGGTTCGCTGCGCAAACGCGAGGCACGTACCGCATGAAGCGGCTCTTCGTTGCACTCTGTATCGCCGTGCTCGCGTGCGGTTTCGTCGGCTGCGCCGCGACTCTTCCGCCGCCGCATACGTTGCGCCTCGGCGAACCCGACGAACCCGACAATCTCAACCCGCTCTTCGGCGAAGCAGCGGCGAGCGACCTCGCCGACGGGATGCTCTACAGTTATCTCCTGCGCTACAATGCTCGCGGCGATTACATTCCCGATCTCGCCACGCAGGTGCCGACGATTCACAACGGCGGCATCAGCGACGATGGGAAAACGATCACCATCCATATGCGCCACGGCGTGCGCTGGGCCGACGGTGCGCCGCTCGACGCGCGCGACTGGATGTTCACCTATCACGCCGTCTTCAATCCGCGCAATAACGTGAAGACGCGCTACGCTTGGGACGATATCGCTTCAGCGAGCGCTCCGACGCGTCACACGATCGTCATCCACCTCAAACATCCGATGGCAGCATTTCTCGGCATCTTCGCCATCGGCGGCGCGGGCTATCCTCCGCTTCCCGCGCACCTGCTTGCAAAGCTCCCGAGCCTCAATCGTGCCTCGTTTAACAATGCACCGCTTTCGAGCGGGCCGTTCATCCTCAAGGATTGGCACCATGGCTCCTCGCTGACCTTCGCCGCCAATCCCTACTACTTCCGCGGGAAGCCGAAACTCGCGCACGTTCGCTGGGTCGTTATTCCAAATGCCAACTCGATGCTCAACGCGTTACGCACGCACGAGATCGATGTCGATCCATCGGTCGGCACGACGCAGATTCCGGAACTCGCATCGATCTCCGGCATTCGCGTCGTGCACACCTTGCTCGCGAATTGGCGGCACCTCGGCTTTAATTGCAGTCGCCCCATCCTGCGCGACGTGCGCGTGCGGCTCGCGATCGCCGAAGGCATCGACTGGAAGCGCGTGCGCGATACCATCTATCACGGCGTCGACCTGGCCGCGGTCTCCGATATCTTTCCCGAGTCGTGGGCGGCACCGAAGATCGCTCCCTATCCCTACGATCCCGCCCACGCCGCAGCGCTGTTGCGCGCCGCAGGTTGGCGACGCTCGGGCCACCGGATTCGCACGCGCGACGGAAAGCGACTGGTTCTGACGATTATCAGCGGCAGTAACCTCCAATCGAACGAACGCGCCGAGGTGTTGATGCAAGCGATGCTGCACAAGCTCGGCATCGATCTCCGCATTCGGAACTTTCCGCCGAGTTTTCTCTTCGCGCAGAATGGGCCGATCTACAGCGGCCATTACGATATGGAGTGGAGCATCGATACCAACGGCCCCGACCCCGACAACAGCGGCTCGTGGAACAGCGCCTTCATTCCGCCCAACGGTGCAAATACGAATTGGTTGCGCGACCGCATCGTCGACGCCACGTCGCAGGCCGCCGCGATGACCTTCAACCAAGCATTGCGCAAGAAGCTCTACCAGCGCGAAGAAGAGCGTATTCACCAACTTGTGCCGATGGTCTTCGTCTATTGGGAGCGCTCGACAACCGCCATGAGCGATCGCGTGCGTGGCTATATTCCCGCATCCTTCATCGGCGATTCGTGGAATGCGTGGCAATGGGAGGTCGTGCCGTCGGCTTCACACTCGTAACCAACACCGCGTCAACGACCACGCTGCGCTGCGAACCGGCGCGCGAGGCGCTGCTCTCATGGAACACCTTTGCCGAGAACGGTGAGATTGCATTTTCGTTACGCAGCGGAGCGGCGAGCGTCAGCCCCTGGCTTCCGTTCGCGCGTTGGTCGCCGCAGTCGCGCCGTTCCTTTCCCTGTAATTTGCTCGGCGTCAGTGTGCTCACCGATATTATCCGCAGCGACGTCCCCTTCGATGCCGTCGTGGTGCGCACCGATACCGGCGGCTTGCAGAGCCTCGCGCTTGCAACCCCGAGCGAACGACCGCCCTCGCTCCCGTATGCCGGCGGCGCGCGCATCCACGACGTTCCGCTGCAATCGCAATACATCGTCGACGGCGAGAACGGTTGGTGTAGCCCGGCATCGCTTGCGATGCTCTTGCGCTTTCACGGCATCGACGCACGGATCGAAGATGTTGCCGCCGGAGTCTTCGACGAAATCTATGG
>JAJYFM010000117.1 GCA_021790895.1 bacterium | reverse complement strand
TGAACAAGGTGCGTTCCATGCGGCCGATTTCCTTGAGCGCCTTGGCGAGCGTGTTCTGTCGCGGATAGGCGGCGAGACGGCGCAGGATCGCCGAGGGCGCGACGGTTCCGGCCTTGATCGACGCCGCCAAGCGCAGGATTTCGTCCCAGTTTTCGGCGATGACGCGCAGGTCGACCGTGCCGCCGACCAGAGGTTCGAGCGACTTGTGGGTCGAGCGCGCGCCGACGATGTAGAGTCTTCGGTCAGCAAGGTCGCGAATGCGTGGCGCGAAGCGAAACCCCAGCAATTGGCAGAAGCCGAACACGTGATCGATGGCGCCGGCGGTGTCGGTATAATGCTCGCGAATGTCGAGGGAGCTTTCGTGGTGCATGAGGCCGTCGAGGACATGCGCCGCCTCACTCGCGTTCGCGGCGATGACCTTGGAATGGAACGGCGCGTAGCGATCCGAAACATGGGTGTAGAATTTCACGCCCGGATCGGAGCCGTATTTGGCGTTGTAGTCTGCGCGCGCCTGGCCGTGGCCGCCGGCGCGGAAGAATTGGCCATCCGACGACGACGTGTCGCCGTCGCCCCAGAGTCTCGTGAGCGGCTGCGCATGGATGGCGTCGGAAATGCAGGCGAGCGCGGCCTGATAAGTTTCCTCGCGCACATGCCATTCGGCGACCCATAACAGCCGGGAATGGCTGAAAGCTCCGACGCTGCGCGCCATGCGCGTCAGGCCGAGATTGGTGGCGTCGGCGAGCACGGCGGTCATCAACGCACGCGCGTCGTCCGGCGGCACGCCAGTGCGCAAATGGGCGAAGCGGTCGGCGAATCCCGTCCAGCCATGAACTTCCGCGAATAATTCCGTGACGCGCAGGCGTGGCAACATGGCGTAGAGACGGCGCACGAGCGCGTCGGCGGCCTCGTTCTCCGAGCCGCGAATTGCGCTGATAGACAGCCCCTCTTGCGTGAGCGAGGCTTCGGGCAATTCGCCGGCGGCGGCGAGCGCGTCGATCTCGCCGAGGCGCATTTCCAGAAGTCTTGTTTTCGTATCGCGCCAGGCCTCGAAACTATCGGGAACGGCGAGATCCAATTCGCCGGCTGAGCGCCGATTTTTGAAAGCGTCACGCGGGAGCAGGAAATCGTCGAAAGCGCGAAAAGCACGGCTACCTTCGACCCAAACGTCGCCGGATCGCAATCGGTCGCGCAAACTCATCATGGCCGCGACTTCGTAGGCGCGGCGATTGAGCCCAGCCTCGGCCTTGACGACCTTACGCCATGCTGGCCGCAGAAAACCTGTCGGGGTTCGTGGCGGAAGCTTATTCGCGCCGCTGGCGTGGAGTTCACGCACGACATCGAGCGCGGCGAGTAGCGGATCGTTCTCCTTCCATGACCGGAAGGCGAACGCGCCGAGTACAACCGGCGACATGCGTCGGATGCTCACATAGCGCTCGACAACTTCGCCGAGGTTGTCGGGCCTGGCGTCGATGACGACCGTTTCCGTCGCGGCGACGAGCGCCTTCAGGCGTTCCCAGCCGAGAGCCCGCTCGACGGCCGCGACCTGGTCTTGGTTCTTCGCCTTGGCTTCAAGCATGGCCTTGGCCATGCCGAGCAGGGCGCGTGCGGAGGCGTCGAGCGACTTGGCGCGGTCGATCAGTTTGTCCTTGTGAGCGCGGTCGGCGCGACGGAAGACTGCACCAAGCATCTTGTCGAACATGGCGAGTGCGGCGTCGGTGAGAGCGGCCTCCATCTCACGGGCAAAAACGATCAGCGTCGCCAAACGGCGCGGAGCGTCGAAGCGCGTGATGTCGCGGGGAACGAAAATGGAGATTTCCTTGGCGATCGTTGCGTAGCGGGCGCGATGAATGCGCTTCTCCCGATCTGGTCCGACACCGAGTTTGCGCACGGCTTCAAGCCGCTCGACGACAGCGAGAAGGTTTTTCTGGCGCGGCGCTTCGGGCCAGTCCCGCAGCCAGGCGAACGACGTGCGCTCTTCACCTCTGGCGACGACGAGAAGAGATTCCAATCCCGCGATAGATTCCGGCGAGAGACCTTCGCCAAGGTTCTTATAGGCGCGCTTACGAGCCAGCGCGCGCGCCGCGAGAGCGACCTTCTCCAAAGTGACGGCGGCAGGAAGCAGGATGCGCCGCTCACGCAGGTATTCCACCATCGGCGCGACAATGACGTCGCCGCGATCCGAGCCTGTCGCGTACTCGATCGCAATTTGCGCAACGGCGCGTTTGTCGTCGCGCCGAAATGGGCGAACATTGAGGTAGGCTTCGAGTTCGCCAAGGTGTTCCCACCGGGTTTCTTCGCGCTTTGCGTAGCTTTCGAACTCGATCACTTCGCTTTCGGTCTGAGTGGCGATGTAGGCGAGCATTTCGGCCGGCGGCGTCTCGTCAGATCGCAGTACGCGGCCGGGAAACTTGAGATAGGCGAGATTTACGGCGAACCCGAGCCGATTGACGGCGCGCCTCCGGCGGCGGATCAGCCCGATGTCCTCAGGCGAGAAAGTGTAGTGCCTTACTATCGCTGCGGGCTCTGTCGGTGGGTCAAAAAGCGCGGCGCGCGACTGCAACGACAAAATGTGGCGACGAGGCATGGCGCGTTTTCGCTTTACGGATATGGCCATAAACTATAGTTTCTGGCCATAGCGCAATAGCGCACATCGATCTCAGCAAATGCAGGGGTCTGCACGGCTCCAATTCGGAGGGGTTTTTGGCCAGGGTCGAAGCCGAGCGAGTCGCCCTCTACGCCAGAGTGTCGACGCATGACCAACAGACGCTGCCCATGCAGCTCGAAACCATGCGCGCTTACGCCGAACGCAGAGGGTGGAGCATCGCGTCGACGATCGAAGAAGTCGGCTCCGGGGCCAAGACCCGCCCGCGTCGCGAGGAATTGTTGCGCGCTGCCCGTCGAAGAGAAATCGACGTCATCGTCGTTTGGCGGCTCGATCGCTGGGGCCGCTCACTTGTCGATCTCGTCTCCACTCTACAAGAGGTGACCGCGCTGAACGTGGGCTTCGTGTCCCTGAGCGAGGCGCTCGATCTGACAACGCCCGCCGGCCGGGCTTTCGCCGGCATGTTGGCCGTATTCGCGGAGTTTGAGCGCGACATCCTGCGTGATCGGGTCAAGGCGGGGATTGCTCAAGCTCGCAAGGATGGCCGTCCGCATGGCCGTCCGGCAAAAATCGCCGGAAAAGCAACGCAAATCCGTGAACTCGCCCAAAATGGCTTGAGCAAATCGGCCATCGCTAAGCAGCTTAAGATCGGACGCACGTCTGTAAGACGTTCACTCGCCAATCCTTAGCGTAGGATTTGGTACAGAATCCACGATGACCCCCTGCAGCTCCGCCTCGGACCAACCCCCCAACCCGGCGGTGAGGGCGAAGCCGCCAATCCGGTATCTGTCCTGGTCGGCGAGCTTGCGGCGGGCCTG
>JAJYFM010000116.1 GCA_021790895.1 bacterium | reverse complement strand
GCGCCCGCCTCCTCCCTGCTTAGGTCGGAGGTGGGCGCCGGAATCGGGTGAGCGGGGTTTAGCGGCCGCCGGGAGCGGCAGATTGCCGCCGGATGGTGACCGTCCGGTCGAGGCGCATCTGCACCTCGGTTCCGTTCTCAATCGTGAAGTTCGATTTGTTGTTGTAGCCGTAGAGGAAGCCGCCGGCCGCGCCGGCGATGCCGCCGATGTTGGTGTGGAAGATCGTCTTGCCGATCATGTTGCCCAAAATCATGCCGCCGATCGTCGAGAGGGCGACCGTCGCGCCGTTGCGCGATTGCTTCTTCTCCTGGGCCTGGCTCAGCGAGCCGCTAATCGACGCGACGCTTCCATCTGCAAGTTGGAGGCGGTCGAAGGCGAGTTTCAACGAGGCTTTGCGTCCGCGCCCGGCGCGCGTCACCGCAGCGACGTGTCCGTAGATCGTGGCGCCCTCCAAGCCTCCGGCTTGGTTTGGAAACGGCGGAATCACGGCCATCGTGAATCCATCGCCCGGGTTCGCCGTCGCCGTATTGATCGAGGTCTGCATCCGGCCGTAGACGATCACGCCGTTATCAAGCGTGAATGCCTGTTGCGCGAGCGCAGGGGCGACCATCGCGAATGCGAGTCCGAATCCGAGTAACGCTTTGAAGATTTTCATTTCAGCCTCCTTACCTCACTTCTACCCCTACAACGCTTGGTTAACGCGCAAAGTTCGGCACGCGGAGTGCCTCGCCGGTGAAGCCCGTCGCCGAACGGAGCGCATCGACGCGATCGAGTCGCTCCCACGGGAGATCGAGTTCGGGGCGTCCGAAGTGCCCGTATGCCGCCGTCTGGCGATAGATCGGGCGCAACAGATCGAGGTGATGAATAATCGCCGCCGGGCGCAGGTCGAAGACCTCACTGACCGCCTTCGCGATACGCTCTTCGGAGATCGCGGCGGTGCCGAAGGTCTCCACGAGCACGCTGACCGGGCGCGCAACGCCGATCGCATAGGCGACCTGCAGTTCGCAACGCTCGGCGAGCCCCGCCGCAACGATGTTCTTGGCGACCCAACGCGCCGCATACGCCGCCGAACGGTCCACCTTCGTCGGGTCTTTGCCCGAGAATGCGCCGCCGCCGTGGCGAGCCATGCCGCCGTAGGTATCGGCGATAATCTTCCGCCCGGTCAATCCGGCATCGCCCTTCGGCCCGCCGATAACGAAACGCCCGGTCGGGTTCACGAAGACGCGCGTGCTCTCGCTGCGCAGATTGCTCGGAATCACGTGCGCGATCACCTTTTCGGCGATCTCGCGGCGAATCACGTCGAGCGCGATATCGGGATCGTGCTGCGTCGAGATCACCACCGCATCGACGCCGACCGGCGTGTTGCCGTCGTACTCGACCGTCACTTGCGATTTGCCGTCGGGGCGCAGGTACGGAATCGTTCCGTTCTTGCGCATCGCGGCGAGGTGGCGGGTGAGATTGTGCGCCAGCACGATCGGCAGCGGCATTAATTCCGCCGTCTCGCGGCAGGCGTAGCCGAACATCATCCCTTGGTCGCCGGCGCCGGTGAGTTCGAACGGATCGTCCTCGCCGCCCTTTGCTTCCAACGATTTATCGACGCCCATCGCAATATCGGGCGACTGTTCGTCGATCGAGACGCTCACGCCGCAGGTTTCGTAATCGAAGCCGACCGCGGAGCGATTGTAGCCGATCTCCTTGATCGTCTCGCGCACGATGCGCGGGATATCGACGTAGGTCTTCGTCGAGACTTCACCGGCGATGTGGATCTGCCCGGTGATCGCGAAGGTCTCCACGGCGACGCGCGAACGCGGATCTTCCTTCAGCAGCGCATCGAGCACCGCGTCGGAGATCTGATCGGCAACTTTGTCGGGGTGACCCTCGGTCACCGATTCCGATGTGAATAATCTACGATAGGCCATTTTTTAAGTTCCCTCGCTCCACGAAGCCATATATTTTTGCTGTTCGGGGGTCAACGTGTCGATCTCGACGCCCATCGACGCGAGTTTCAACAGCGCGACCTCTTCGTCGATCTCGACCGGAACGTCGTAAACATGCTTCTTCATCTGTGCGTGATGTTTCGCCAGATGCGCGGCGGCCATCGCCTGGTTTGCAAACGACATATCCATCACCGCCGCCGGGTGCCCTTCGCCCGCGGCGAGGTTCACCAATCGGCCATCGGCGAGAATGCAGATCTTGCGATCGTCGTGCATTTCGTACTGCTCGACGAAGGTGCGCGGAACGTGCATCGATTTACTCAGACGCTTGATACCGTCGAGATCGAGTTCGTCGTTGAAGTGCCCCGAGTTACAGACGATCGCGCCGTCCTTCATCAACTTGAAGTGCGCTTCGGCAATCACATGGTAGTTGCCGGTCACCGTCACGAAGACGTCGCCGATTTTCGCTGCTTCGCTCATCGGCATCACGCGATAGCCGTCCATCACCGCTTCGATCGCTTTACGCGGATCGACTTCGGTCACGACGACATGCGCGCCCATTCCGGCCGCGCGCGATGCGACGCCGCGCCCGCACCAGCCGTAGCCGACGACGACGAGCGTCCGTCCGGCGAGCAACACGTTGGTCGCGCGGATGATGCCGTCGAGCGTCGATTGCCCGGTGCCGTAGCGATTGTCGAACATGTGCTTGGTCAACGCGTTGTTCACGGCGATCACCGGGTACGGCAGCACGCCGTCTTTCTGCATCGCCTTGAGGCGAATGACGCCGGTGGTCGTCTCTTCACAACCGCCGATCATCTCTTTAAGCAGATGGTTGTGTTTGGTGTAGATCGTCGTCACCAAGTCGCAGCCGTCATCCATCGACATCTGCGGTTTCGTCGCAATCACCGATTCGATGTGCGAATAATAGGTGCTGTTATCTTCGCCTTTGATGGCGTAGGTCGGGATGCCATACTCGCAGAGCGCCGCCGCGACATCATCTTGGGTCGAGAGCGGGTTGCTGGCACAGAGCGCGATCTCCGCGCCGCCGGCTTGGAGCGCGAGCATGAGGTTCGCGGTCTCGGTGGTGACATGCAGGCAAGCGCCGATGCGCACGCCCTTCAGCGGCTTCTCCGCCTCGAAACGATCTCTAATCTGGGCGAGGACCGGCATATAGGCTCCGGCCCATGCGATGCGGGAGCGCCCTTGCTCGGCAAGCGCTCGATCTTTGACATCCCCCGCGAGGGTAACCGATGGTGGCACGAATTTTCTCCTTGTTGAGACGAGGACGATGGTTTCGTAACCGAATAACTCTAGGCCCTGTGAAGACGCTCGACGACTACTTAAACCAACTCGCCTCCAACGCCCCCACCCCGGGGGGTGGAAGTGCCGCCTGCCTCGTGGCCGGCCTCGGCGCCGCCCTCGTCGCCATGGTCGCCCGCATCTGCATCGACGGGAAGGATTTCGCGCCCTGGCGCGACTGGTTCGCCGA
>JAJYFM010000115.1 GCA_021790895.1 bacterium | reverse complement strand
CAGTGTCTGCCGCATCCGTAGCAGCGACCGGGTTCCAATTCAATACCTATCTCGGCATCGGGTCAAAAGGAGCGTGCGTAACGGCGCTCCAGCAACTCCTCGCTCAGAGCGGCCTCTATAGCGGCCCGATCACCGGCTATTTCGGCGCGCTCACGCGCTCGGCCGTAGCCGCTTTCCAGAAAGCGCATGGCATCTCGCCTGTGGGATACGTCGGCCCATCGACCCGCGCGGCTCTCAACGCGAGCGGCTCTGCATCGGCGAGCAGCACGCCTTCGCCGACGATGTCGAGACTCACCGCCTCTCAAGTGTCTTCGATCCTCGGGATGCTCGAATCGTTCAACGTAGATGCCGCGACGATAGCGCAGGTGCGGACGATACTCGGCGGGCAGTAATGCGCCGCGTCTCTGTACAACCAGCAGAGTCGTGCTATCATCGTACAGCTATGGAGAACGATGACTTGTTGATCTCCCGCTATCTCGAAGGCGACGACCGCGCGCTCGCGGCGCTGGTAGACCGGCACCTGCCTGCCGTGTACAGGTTCGCGTTCAGCCTGACGCATGACGCGCAGGCCGCAGAAGACATCGCGCAGGAGTCGTTCATAAAGGCATGGAAGAATATCCGCGGATTCATTCCCGGCAAGAGCTTCCAGGCGTGGGTGTTCCGGATCGCACGCAACACGGCGATAGACTTCCTGCGGGAAAAGAAGGGAACCGCGTTCTCCTTCTTCGAGAGCGCGTCGGGCTGGAACCCCGTCGTGGACGCGCTCGCGGACAGCGGCCCGCTTCCGCACGAGCTTCTCGAGAAGGCCGAGGACGCCGAATACGCACGGCGGCTGCTCGAGACGCTTGACTCGCGCTACCGCGACGTGCTCATCTCGCGGTACGAGGGCGGCCTCACCTTCGCGGAGATAGGCCAAGCCCTCAAGCGGCCGCTGCACACGGTGAAAAGCCAGCACCGGCGCGCGCTCGCGCTCCTGCGCCGCGCGGTCGAGACACAACCAGCCTGACCCACTCTCCTTCTTCAACCCATACCCCTGCGCCGCACCAATCCGCGGCGCTTTCCCGTATACCGGATATGCAGGCAATCCGCCCGTCGGCAGGACTCAAGAAAGCGATCATCTCGTCTATCCGGCGGGCGGAGCGTAGCCGCGCACGGGCGTATTTCGCCGGCGCGGCGGCGGCGCTCGCCGCGTCCTCAGTGGGCGTGGTCTTGTCGGCGCAATACTTCCTGCATACGTTCTTCACGTCCGAATTCTACGGATACGCGACGCTCGTGCTTTCCGATTCGGACGCCCTCGCGTCCGTCTGGAAGGACGCGCTCATCGCGCTCGCAGAATCCATCCCCGCCCTCGCGATAGCCGCGCTGCTCGCCGCGACCCTGGCACTCCTCGCCTCTGTCCGCACGATGGCGGACACCGCTGAGGCGGCCTTTACCCGCTTCGCTAGGATATAACCTCATGACCGCTATCAAGGATTTCATACGTTCGCGCCCGTTCAAGACCGTCCTCGCCTGCCTGGGCGTGGCCATCGCCGCGCTCCTCGTCTTCCAGGCGGGAGTCTTCGTAGGCTACCGCAAGGCCTCTTTCGCATATCAATTCGGGAACGACTATTACCGCCTGTTCGACCGGCACGCACCCTCGCAGGGCGGCTTCCCGCTGCGCGACGAGTTCCGCGCATCGCACGGCGCGGTTGGCAAGGTCGTGAGCGTCTCGCTGCCGGATATCGTGGTCGCCGGCCCGGACAGCGTCGAAAAGACGGTGCTCGTGTCGAAAGACACGCTCATCCGCAAGCTCGACGCGGCACTCAAGCCGGAGGACATACGCCCGGGCGATTTCCTGACCGCGCTCGGCGAGCCGGATAAGGATTCCCGGATACAGGCGAGGCTCATCCGGATACTCCCCGCTCCGCCCGACGGCCAGGGAGGCACGAGCGCGTCCACCACGCCGTCCGGGCGATAATCGCCGCACATCCATTGCCTATGAAAGACATACTCGCAAACAAGCACGTCCGGAAAGCGACATCGTTCGTGAAAGCGCGCCCGGTCGCGTCGGCGTTCATCATCGCCGCGCTGGCGGGAACAGCATGGTTCGCGTATACGAAAGCCTTCGCTGCCGGCACGGAGACCAGGTATGTGCTCGGGACCGTCGCGAAAGGGACGGTCGTCGCTTCTGTCTCGGCATCCGGGCAGGTGTCCGCATCCGACCAGCTCGACCTGAAACCGCAGGTATCGGGCACGGTCGTGTACGTCGGCGTTGCGCCAGGGCAGAAAGTGTCCGCCGGCACGCTCATCGCCGAGCTCGACGCGACCGAAGCGCAGAAGACGGTGCGCGACGCGCAGACAAACCTCGAAAGCGCGCAAATCGCCCTCGAGAAACTCCAGGAACCCGCGTCGGCGCTGACGATGACCCAGGCGCAGAACGCGCTCTCGGACGCGAAGGATTCGCTCGCCCAGTCCTACGCCAGCAGCGTGACGGACGTGACGAACACGTTCCTCGACCTGCCGGACATCGTGACGAACCTCGACGGCATACTCGAGAACGACGACGCCCGCAAGAACGGGCAGAAGAACGAGGAGTTCTACGCGGACGCGATCGGCAATTACGACCTGCGCGCGCCAGTGTTCGAAGCGACGGCATATAACGACTACGTGGCTGCGAAGCAGGCGTACGACGCTGCATTCAGCGAATACCAGGCGCTCGGCAGCTCGCCGAGCAACGACGCGGTCGAGAAAGCGCTCGACGATTCATACGCGGCGGCGCAACTCACCGCCAAGGCGCTCAAGAGCACGGACGCGTTCATCCAGCTGTATTCCGACACTTGCAGCGCGCGCTCGATCGCGCCCTCGCCGACTGCAACGGCCGCGCTTACGAACCTGAGCGCGTACACGACGAAGATGAACTCACACCTCTCATCCCTGCTCTCCGACAAGACGGCACTCACGCAGGGCGAGCATGACGTGGTAGAGAAGCAGCAATCGCTCGACGCGACGAAAGCAGGAGCAGACGCGCTCGACATCCAGTCGGCACAGCTGTCCGTGACGAAAGCACAGAACGCGCTCCAGGACGCGAAGAGCGCGCTAGCGGACTACTACGTCACCGCGCCGTTCTCGGGGACGATCGCCGCAGTCAACGTGAAAGAATACGATTCCGCCTCGAGCGGCACGGCGGTCGCGACGCTCATCACCAGCCAGCGCATCGCCGAGCTCTCGCTCGACGAAGTGGACGCCGCGAAGGTGCACGTGGGCGACAAGGCGACGCTCACGTTCGATGCGATAGACGGGCTGTCACTCACCGGGCAGGTCGCGCAGATAGACACGATAGGGACAGTGTCGCAGGGCGTCGTCTCGTATGACGTGAAGATCGGATTCGACAGCCAGGACGACCGCATCAAGCCGGGCATGACAGTGAACGCGGCGATCATCACCGCCGCGCACCAGGACGTGCTCGCCGTCC
>JAJYFM010000009.1 GCA_021790895.1 bacterium | reverse complement strand
CAACGCCCTTTCGACCCCACCATGGCTTGACGCTCATCACGGAATCTCGATACGCCGCTTCGCGGCTACTCGGCGTGACAAGCTACGCGCGCCTCGATACGCCGCTTCGCGGCTACTCGGCGTGACAACACCGCTACTCGGCGTGACAACACCGCTACTCGGCGTGACAACACCGCTACTCGGCGTGACAACACCGCTACTCGGCGTAACGGAGCGCGCCTAGTGACCCTTTTCCAGTGATGCGAGTCGCGCCAACGTCTTGGCGAGGATCGCATCGAGTTTGCGCTTCGCCGTCTGCATGGTCGCGGTAACCCCGGGATCGGTAGCGTTGCGCGGCGCCTGCGCGAACGTTCCTTGCCCCGATCCCACCGCCGATGCGAGCGCACCGTAGGCATTCGCCAGGAAGCCGAGGCTCGAGAAATCGAGCGAGGCTTCGCCGATCGAATTATCCGGACTCAATACCGGCGAAACGCCGATCACCTGCGTCAGCAACTCGTGCTTCCGCGCGGCATCGAGTTTACCGCCGTCGAGGAGGCGCTGCGCGGCATATTGCGCGACGCGGATGCGGTGGATCGTTGCATTGAGCTTCTCCGCGAACGCAAACTGCGCGCGCAGTTCGGCATTGCTGGTATGCGTACGTGGGTCGCGCAGCAGCGTGGCATTCCGCGTATAAGTCCTCCCGTCGACTTTGAGCACCACGCGGTAGGTTCCCGGTGGAACCATCGGCCCACCCGGGCTCCCCGCGCGGAGATCCCATGCGAAACGATGCGTCCCCATCGAAGGCCCCGGCAGCGGCATCTCACGCAGCCAATAGGCGGGAATATCGACTTTCTGCGGGTTCGGCGCGACAACGTGTTGGCTCGAACTCCAACGCCGTAGCACCGTCCCCTTCGCATCGCGAATCTCGAGAACGACCGGCGTCGTCGGCTGCTTTCCGATCGCGTAATCGACCTGCATGCCGTAGGTTGGGTTGCGAAGTTGCGCTTCATCGTAAGGAATTGGCGTCTCTTCATCATTGTAGGGTTTCAAGCGATACGTCACCGCCGGCGCGTACAGATATGCCGGAGCGCTCAGACTCGCCGCCGAAATTTGCCGCAAGCGCGCAACGTCATCCATCACGTAGACACCGCGGCCATGCGTCGCAATGATAATGTCGCCGTGTTTGACGATGATATCGCGAACCGACGTCACCGGGAGATTCCGTTGAAAGGACTCCCAGTGGTTGCCGTTATCGAACGATACGAACATGCCGCGTTCGGTACCGGCGTAGAGCAACCCGGCGCGATGCGGATCCTCGCGAACGACGTTGACGAAATCGTGCGGCGGAATGCCGTTGACAATCTTCGTCCACTGCTTGCCGCCGTCGGCGGTGCGATAGATATACGGCGTCAGATCGTCGAGCCGGTGACGGTCGACGGCAATATACGCAACCTGCGGGTTGAAGTGCGAGGCTGCGATAATCCCGACTTTGCTCCACGGGGTGAGCGCTTTGGGCGTAACGTTGCGCCAGTGTTTGCAACCGTCGGTGGTGATCCAGACTTGCCCGTCATCGGTGCCCGCCCACACGACGTTCGCGCGAATCGGCGAGGGTGCGATTGCGTAAACGACGCCGCGCCGTTTCAACCCGATATTATCGGCGAGCGTCGCCGGATCGAGATTGGCGGGGTGGTCGTCGCCGTGCGCGCGAGTGAGATCCGGGCTGACGATTTTCCAGCTATAGCCGAAATTCCGCGTGCGGAAGATTCGCTGCGTGCCGAAGTAGAGCGTTCGGTGATCGACGCTCGAAAGCGCGAGCGGCAGCGTCCAGGTGTAGCGCCAGAAGTGATGCGGATGCGCCGCTTCGGGATCGATGTTCTGCTCCCAACCCGTCGTGGTATCTTCAATCGTCGGTGGAGCGAGCACGCTCGGGGCCGCGGCGATAACGCGCCCGATCTTGCGTGGATCGGGAATGAGCCAACCGCTCTCGCTTCCTGCATCGACCGGCTGCCAGTCGCGCATGCTCAACTGCGTGTATTTACTGCGACTCAATAACGAGAACGCGCCGGAATCTTGCTGCGAGCCATAGATGTGGTACGGAAACGCATTGTCGACGCTGATGTGATAGACCTGTGCGGTCGGCTGGTTATACCAGGAGCTCCAAGTCTTCGCGTTATCGACGGTGACGACGACGCCTTGGTCGCCGCCGAGCACCATATGCGTCGGATCTTGCGGATAGATCCAGAGTTGGTGGTAGTCGTCGCCGCCGGGTTGCCCTTTAATCGCGACGAACGTTTTGCCGCCGTCGGTCGAGCGATAGGTCGAGGTATCCATCGTGTAGAGGATGTTGGGATTCTTCGGATCGACCGCGAGTTCGCCGAAATACCAGCCACGTTTCCAGATGCGGATATCGCCGTCGGTTTTAACCCAATGGGCGCCGCCGTCGTTCGAGCGATACATTCCGCCCTGCGCGCGATCGCTATCGATTCGCGCGTAGACGATCTGCGGATCGCTCGGTGCGACCGCTACGCCGATGCGCCCGACGGTGCTCGGAAGACCGTCGCGTAATTGCGTCCAATGCGCGCCGCCGTCGGTGCTCTTGTACAGTCCCGAACCAGGGCCGTTGCTCGGCGGATAGACGTTCCACGGTGGGCGCCGCGTCTGCCAGAGCGCTGCGTAGAGGACCTGCGGATTCTGCGGATCCATCGAGAGCGAGATCGCACCGGTATTCTCGTTCTTATAAAGAATTTTCCGCCACGTCTTTCCGCCGTCGACGCTCTTGAAAACTCCGCGCTCTGCGTTCGGGCCGTAGGCGTGACCGAGCGCCGCGACATAGACGATGTTTGCGTTCTGCGGATCGACGACGATCGCGGCAATCTGTCGCGTGTCGCGCAAGCCGATGTGCGCCCACGTCTTTCCTCCGTCATGCGAGACGTACATACCGTTGCCGTACGCGATATCGCTGCGCATATCGGGCTCTCCGGTACCGACATAGATCGTTCGCACCGCGCTCGGCGCAACTGCGATCGCACCGATCGATCCGATATCTTCTTTGTCGAAGATCGGCGTCCACGTGCGCCCCGCGTCCTCGGTCTCCCAGACGCCGCCGTCGACCGCACCGAAGTAATAGTGGTTCGGTTGCCCCGGCACGCCGGTGACGGCGACCGCACGACCGCCGCGAAGCGGGCCGACCTCACGCCAAGAGAGTCCACCGAAAGCGGACTGGGGAACCGAGGCGAGCATCTGCCCGGCGGCCTTCGCCGGGAGCGGGATCGAGGGCGCGAAGAGCGCCAGCGCAAGAGCGCAGAGTATGAAACGTCGCATGGGGGGCGCATTCTGCGTAGGCGCCTGCACCCCCCCGCGCGATTACCAGCCTCCGGAGTCGCCGCCTCCGCCCATGTCGCCGCCGCCGAAGCCACCGCCGCCCATGTCGCCGAAACCGCCGCTGCCGAAATCACCGCTGCTGGCGCCGCCCATATCGGCCTGCCCCGCATCACCGCCCCAGCCGCCGCCGTCGGGCGAGCCCATCTGCGAGGCGTCGCCGATACCGGGGCCGCCACCCATCATGCCGCCGCCCATCATACCGCCGCCGCCGAAGAGCTGATTGCCGAGCCAGGCGCCGCCGAATCCGCCGAGCAGACCGCTCAAGAAGCCGCCGCCCATCATGCCGCCGCCGCCATACCCCATCGGCGTGCCCATCGGCGTACCCGTCGGTGCACCGCCGGTCGGCGCGACCGGGCCCGCAGGCGGGCCACCCATCTGCCCGTAGGGCGGACGCTGTGTCGAGGCGCGCGCGATCGAGCGCACGACGAGAAAGCCGACGATGAAAACGATCAACCAGAACATGGGACTCGGTCCTTTCCGGTGCGAGACCGGGGTTGCGTAACCCGTGTTGGGTAGCGCCGCAGGTGCACCGTAGGCAGGCGCGGGTGCATTCGCGCTACGCAGCGATCCGAGGTGCGAACGATAGATGCCGACGAGCGTTCCCGCCGCATCGGTGATTCCGCCGTTTGGATCGGCCGCTTTGAATTGAGCCTCCATCGCCTGCCGAATCGGCGCGATGATCGAGGGCGTAAACCATCCCGCGCGAACGCCCGCGGCGTCGGGGACGATGATATCTTTGCGCTCGGCCAACGCGACGAAAATCATCACGCCGTTGACGGCATACTGCGAAAACGCTTGTTGCGCCGCAGCGTGCAGCCCGGTACCTCCGAGCGAAGGAACCGTTACGACGACGACCTGTTTCCCCGTCTCGGCGTTGAATGCACTCAGATTCCGTTCGAGCCGTGCTGCCGTCGACGGTGAGAGCATGTTCGCTCCGTCATGAACGAAGCTCGCCGCTTGGGCAACAACGGGGAATGCCAGCGCGGCAACCGCCGCGAGCGTGATGGAAAGACGAGCCCATGGGCTGCGACGGTTCATCGATGAACTGCTTCCTCCGCGCTCTACTACCGCGCGGTGTGGGGGAGTGTTTCGAACGGGTGGTTCGCTTACCGCGCCGCGCCGCCGAGATGCACGCTCATTGCGAGCACGCCGCCGGCGACCGTGAAGACGAAGATGCCGAGAAAAATCCAGACCCCGAAGCGCAGCCACCGCGAAAAACGTTGACGTTCGGCTTTGGTTTTATAAACGACGCGGGCGCGCGTACTCATGCTTGCTCCTCTCGGCTGGTTGGTAATGGCTCACCCCAGAGCCGCTCCAGATTGTAGAACGTTCGTTGCTCCGGCGTAAAGATGTGGACGATCGCCGAACCGAGGTCGAGCAGAATCCAGCTCCCTTCGGAGTAGCCTTCGACGCGCGCGACCCGCCCGCCCGAAGCCTCGACCGCCTCGACGATCGCATCGGCGATCGCGCGGGTCTGGATCTTCGAGCGCCCGGTGACCAACGCGAAGTAATCGGCGAGAATCGTCTTGGAGCCGACCTCCAAGACCTCGATCTCTTCGCCCTTCTTCTCCTCTGCGGCGGCGCGAACGATATCAATGAGTGCTGACAGTGGAAACCTTCACTTTCATGCGGGAGAACGTATCCAACGCGGCTTTCGTCCTCGGAGCGATCTCGAACCCGCGACTGCGGGAATAGGCGAGCGTTCGCTCGAGCGTAGCATACATCGCCGCGTCGAGATCCTGCATCGCCAGCTCCCAGAGCTGCCGGCGCTCGGGATAATCGCGCTGCGGCTCGAGTGCATCGGCGAGGAAGAGGACCCGCGCGAGCGGCGACATCTCCGCAGCGCCGAGCGTATGGGCGGCGATCGCCGCGGCGATCTCGGGGTCGCGCACCGCGAAGCGCTCCGCGGCGATCGCTGCGCCGAGCGGAGCATGGAGCACGATCGGGTTGCGTCGCTCGAAATCATCGACCGGATACGCTCGAGCGCCCGCCTCTTCAAGCAAGCGCGACGCCGGCCACATCCGCGCCACGTCGTGCAGCATTCCAGCAATGCGCGCGCGCGCCGGATCGAGACCGTGGCGCATCGCCAAGAGCTCCGCGCAACGCGCGACGCGAATGCTGTGATCGGCGCGATGCGCTTGGCCGATCGTCGAACGCATCGTGCGCGCGAGTTCGGTATATCGATTCACGCGAGTTTCGCGCGCAGTGCATCCAAGCGCGCGCGATAGAGCTCGCCCTGAAGGTTGCCCGCCCACATCACCAACGCGCTCTCGTTGTTATCGCTGTAATACGATTTTCGCGTCGTGACGGTGGTAAAGCCGTATTTTTGATAGAGTTGCTGCGCCGAGACGTTGCTCTCACGCACTTCCAGCGTCATCCACGCCGCCCCGAGCTCGATCGCCGTGTCGAGCAGATGCAACAGCAAACGCTCGCCATACCGGCGTCCGCGTAGATCCGGATCGACCGCGATCGTCGTGACATGCGAATCTTCGAGAATCACCCAGATGCCGCCGTAGGCGACGATGCGCGAGCCGACGCGCCCGACGAAGTAATGCGCGAGTTTATTCGAACGCAATTCGTTAGCGAATGCATCGTGCGGCCACTGCGTCGAGAACGAGAGCAGTTCGATCCGCGTGACCGCGCTGAGATCGCTCAACTGCATCGCTTCGATCTGCAATGGCTCGGGTGCGCCGGCTCGGGTGGGGTCGAGATCGAGCTTCACGCGCGCGTCGGAACCTTCGCGGCGGGTGCCTCGCCGTAATCGGCGACGAGCGCATGCGGTGAGGCGGCCGCAGGCATGCCGCACGCGAGCCGCGCGAGCGCGAGGATGGGGGAGGGAACCGGCGGTAACGAGAGCACGGGCTGCCCGCGTTCGGCGAGCAGAGCCGCGACGCCCGCCGTCGCCCCGGCGAGCGCGAGCGGCTCGGCGAGCCGCTGCGGAAGCAGTGCGGTAAGCGTCGCCGCGATCTCCCCCGAAGCGCGCCGCTCGCCTGCGAGGCTGCGCAGGCGTGCCGAGATGACGCCGGGGCGCCCTTCGACGACCGCGAGCCGCGGGAGCTGCGTCGCCCCGTCCTCGAGCACGTCGAACGAGGAAACCCCCACCAGCGGCAGCCGCCATGCAAGCGCGAGCGCCTTCGCGTAGCTTAAGGCGACGCGCAGCCCGGTGAAGCTCCCGGGGCCGATCCCGACCGCGATCCGCTCGAGTTCGCCGGGTGCGATACCCCCCGCTTCAAAGAGCGTGGAGATCGCGCCGAGCCCGCCCTCGAGCGCCTGATTTGCCTCGACGCGCCGCTCGGCGAGCACGCGCTCTCCATCGAGAAGTACGCACGCGAAGGCTCCGAGCGCGGCGTCGATCGCGAGCAGTTTCATGCCGGCGGCTCGACGACGAGCGTGCGCGCTTCCTCACCCGCTCCGGCAATTTCGACGCGATAGCGGCGCTGCGGAAGCAGGGCGGCGAGGTGCTCCGGCCACTCGACCAACACGATCGCGCTGCCGTCGAAGGCCTCTTCGAGCCCGCTCTCGGCAAGCTCGCCGGGGCTTTCGATTCGGTAGCCGTCGAGATGTTCGATCGGCGTGCAGCCGGTGCGTTCGTAACGATGGCGCAGCGTGAACGTCGGGCTCGCCGCGTCGTCGTGGCCTTGAATCGCGCGCACGACCGCGCGCACGAAGCGCGTCTTTCCCGCGCCGAGCGGAGCGTGGAGCGCGACGACGTCGCCGGGGCGCAGACGCGCGGCGAATGCCGCGGCGAAGGCATCGAATGCGGCGATGTCGCGGCAAGTCTCGCGGAAGGTGGCGTCGAAGGCGCTCGCAGTGAACTTCACTATTCCGGCTTCCTTCGCCGCCGAAGGCTGGGCGTCCTGAGCGAGGATCTCGCGGGCGCGCTCCACCAGCGTTTCGAGAGCGCACTGACGACGCTCGAAGCGGACTTCGCTCGTGCCGGTGAGGCCCTGCACGCCGATCTCGCCGCGATCGAGGCCCGCTCGCTGCCCCATCTTCCCGAGCCGCCCGAACTCGCCGAGCGACCCGCTTCGCCCGCCGCCGCAGCCCCGCCGCCGCCGCCCGATGACGGTGGTTCGCGCGTGACGTTTGACGAGGAGGAGCCTGCCCCGCTCGTTCAGTTCGACGACCTCCCAACCTGGGAAGAGGGCACGTAAACCGCGAAGGAGTCGGGATTCTGTCGGTGGCGTCTTCGACGTCACTCTAGCATCTGCACGCCGGAGTCAATCCTAAGCCTTGAGTAACGAACGCATTCAAACGGTCAACGTCGAAGAGGAGATGAAGGAGAGCTACCTCTCCTATGCGATGTCGGTCATCGCCTCGCGGGCATTACCCGACGTACGCGACGGCCTCAAACCCGTCCAACGCCGCATCCTCTACGCGATGCGCGAGATGGGCTTCGACCCGAGCAAACAGCACCGCAAGTGCGCCGGTATCATCGGCGAGGTCTTAAAGAGCTACCATCCGCACGGCGACCAATCGGTCTACGATGCGCTCGTGCGCCTCGCACAGGATTTCACGTTACGCTACCCGCTCGTCGACGGCCACGGGAACTTCGGATCGATCGACCCCGATTCTCCCGCCGCATACCGATATACCGAGGCTCGACTCGCGCGCCTCGCGCTCGATCTTCTCGCCGATATCGATAAAGAGACGGTTCCGTTCACGCCGAACTTCGACAACCAGAGCACCGAGCCGGCGGTTCTGCCTGGGCGTCTGCCGCAGTTGCTGGTCAACGGTTGCAGCGGCATCGCGGTCGGCATGGCCACGAACGTTCCGCCGCACAATCTCAGCGAGGTCGCCGATGCGGTCGTCGCGATTCTCGATAACGAGAACATCACCGACGACGATCTCTGCGATATCGTCAAAGGCCCCGATTTCCCGACCGGCGGCACGGTGCTCGGGCACGAGGCGATCCGCCAGGCCTATAAGACGGGGCGTGGATCGATTCCGATGCGCGGCAAGGCCGAGATCATCGAAGAGAAGGGCCGCCACAAAATCGTCATTACCGAGATCCCGTACCAAGTCTATAAGAGCCGCATCGTCGAGGCGATCGCCGAAGCACACGCGGAAAAGAAAATCCAAGGGATCGCGCGTCTCGACGACTTGAGCAACCGCAAAGGCATGCGCGTCGTCGTGGAACTGCAAAAGAGCGCGACACCGAAGGTCGTGCTCAACCAACTCTTCAAGCACACGCCGCTACAATCGAGCTTCGGCTTCAACATGCTGGCGTTGGTGCCGGCGGGCACGCCGAAGGCCGACGGCACGACCCCGCTGGAGCCGCAGGTGCTCAACCTGCGCCAGTTGCTCGATCACTACATCGCGCATCGCAAAGACGTCATCGTCAAACGGACCGCGTACGATCTTCGCAAGGCGCAGGAACGCGCGCACTTGCTCGAAGGCTACCGCATCGCGCTCGACAACATCGACGAAATCATCGCCTTGATTCGCAGCAGCGATTCAACCGACGAAGCAAAGAGCAAACTCGTCACCCGCTTCTCGCTCTCGGAGATCCAGGCACAGGCGATCGTCGATATGCGCCTGCGCACCCTCACCGGTCTCGAGCGCAAAAAGATCGAGGACGAGTATCTCGAGCTCATTAAAACCATCGCCGACTTGGAAGATATTCTTCGCAGTCCGCGCCGCGTCGCCGCGATCGTCAAAGAAGATGCGCTCGACCTCAAGAAGCGCCACGGTGACGAACGCCGCACCCTCGTGCTTCCCGCCGAGGACGAGATCTCGGTCGAGCAGCTGATCCCGAATACCGACGTCGTCGTTACCTACACCGACGGCGGCTACATCAAGCGCGTTTCGGTCGATACCTTCCGTACGCAGAACCGCGGCGGACGCGGCGTAACCGGCATCTCCAACCTCAAGCGGGAAGATGTCGTGCGCAATTTCTTTGCGACGAAGACGCACGACCACGTGCTCTTCTTCACCAACAAGGGCCGCGTCTATCGTCTGCGGGCATACGAGATCCCCGACACGACGCGACAGGCGCGCGGAACGGCGCTCGTCAACCTGCTTACCCTTCCGCCGGGCGAACAGGTCACCGCGTGCTTCCCAATCGACACCTTCGAGGGCGACAAATCGCTCGTCATGGTCACGACGCACGGCGTCATTAAAAAGACGAAGCTCGAAGAGTTCGCCAACGTGCGCCGCAACGGTCTCAATGCGATCAACCTCGACGAAGGCGACGAACTGCTCGCCGTCGATCTCGCGACCGGAACGCGCGATATCATTCTCTGCACGCGCGCCGGCATGGCGGTGCACTTCAACGAGAGCAACGTCCGTTCGATGGGACGCAACGCTCGCGGCGTGAAGGCGATGACGCTCGACGACGGCGACGAAATCATCGCGATGGATGTAATCGAAGACGAGCGCAAGGAGGTGCTGCTCGTTACCTCGCAGGCCTTCGGCAAGCGCACGCCGATCGACGATTACCGCCATACCTCGCGCGGCGGCAAAGGCGTGAAGGCCTTTGCGAAGGAGCGCGAAGATATCGGTCGCGTCGTCGATCAGATTATGGTCGCACCCGAGGACCAACTCCTGATGATTACCTCAGGGAATCAGGTAATTCGCATCAACGTCAAGGATATCCGCAAGGCCGGACGGGCGACCAAGGGAGTCCGTCTGCAGCGCCTCGGAGAGGGTGACGAAGTGATCGCAATCACGAATCTCGGCAAACAAGCCGAACTCATTACCGGCATCACCGGAGAGCCGACTCAGACCGAGTTGGCCTAGGCAGAACTCCGTCCCCTCGGTGGGGAAAGATCGGCTCGTGCAACCAGGCACCGCGGACGCGCGGTTGAAGCATCGTAGAAAAAGGAGTCCATTGTGAGCGCAATAGCTGAAGTCAGCCAAGCAAATTTTCAGAACGAGGTTTTGGGAAACAACCAGCCGGTACTCGTCGATTTCTGGGCACCCTGGTGCGGCCCGTGTCGCATGCTCTCTCCGGTTGTCGAAAAAGTCGCTGCCGCGCATGAAGGCAAAGCGAAATTCGTCAAACTGAACACCGATGAAAATCCGTCGTTGAGCGGGCAGTACGGCGTCTCGGGAATCCCCTGCCTGATTCTCTTCAAGGGCGGCCAGGCCGTCGATCGCATCGTCGGATATGTGCCCGAGGCACAGATCAGTTCGATGCTCGCCCGGCACCTCAACTAACCACTGCAGTGAGCGAGAACGCGATGCGCGGCCTCCCGGCCGTGCATCGTTTGCTTTCCGAGCCCGCGGTCGCTGGATTCGAGCCGGCGTTGGGGCACGATGCGCTCAAAACGATCGCGCAAGGAGCGCTCGAACGCGCGCGCGCGGCGCTCGCCGCCGGGCAACCCTTCGATCTCGAACGCGCGCTGCTCGCCGAACTCGAAGCCGCCGCAGCCGCACGCCTGCAACCGGTCGTCAACGCGACCGGCATTCTCGTGCACACGAATCTCGGGCGCGCGCCGCTCGCACGCGCCGCACTCGATGCCGCCGCGCAGATCGGCGCCGGATACTCGAACCTCGAATACGATCTCGAGCGCGGGCAACGCGGCTCGCGCTACGAGCGCGTCAGCGCGCGCCTCGCGCAACTCTTCGGCGCCGACGATGCGCTTGTCGTCAACAACTGTGCCGCCGCGATGTTGTTGTTGCTCGATACCTTTGCGCGCGGCCGTGAATGCATCGTCGCACGCAGCGAGTTGGTCGAGATCGGCGGCGGATTCCGCATCCCCGACGTCCTCGAACGAAGCGGTGCGCGACTGGTGGAGGTCGGCACGACCAATAAGGCCCGCCTCGCCGACGTCGAGCGCGCGCTCTCCCCGCAGACCTCATTACTGCTGCGCACGCATCGCTCGAATTTTTCGCTCGCAGGCTTCGTCGAAGATCTCGATTCACGCGATCTCGCCGCCTTGGCGCGTCGCAGCGGCGTGCTGCTCGTGGAAGATTTGGGGAGCGGCGCGCTGTTAGATATGACGGCATTCGGACTCCCGCGCGAGCGGACCGTCGCCGAGGCGCTCGCCGAGGGCGTCGCCGTCGTGGCGATCTCCGGCGATAAACTCTTCGGCGGCCCGCAATGCGGCATGCTCGTCGGCAGCGCGCTCGCGCTCGGCCGGATGCGCGAGAATCCGTTGCTGCGCGCGCTGCGCGTCGACAAGACGACGCTCGCGATGCTCGATGCGACCGCGCGTCTGCACGAAGGCGAGCATACGCGGCTGCAGATTCCCCTCTACGCGATGCTCGCGAGCTCGACCGCGGAGTTACGTCGGCGCGGGGAAGCGATCGTCGCACGTGTCGGGCAGGGGCGACTCGTTGCATCGCGCGCCGCCGTCGGCGGCGGTGCGTTGCCCGGCGCAACCCTGGAATCGGTGGCGATCGCGATCGATCGATCGGATGCCGATCTCTTCGCGCGCCGTCTTCGCAACGCGCGACCGCCGACGATCGCGCGCATCGAAGATGGCCGCGTGCTCTTCGATCTCCGCAGCGTTCTCCCCGACGAAGACGGCGCGCTCGCCGACGCGATTGCTGCAAGCGATTAAGCGACCGTAACATGCACATTATCGGCACCGCCGGGCATGTCGATCACGGGAAGTCGACGCTCGTCGAGCGCTTGACCGGGACGAATCCCGACCGCTGGGCGCAGGAGCGCGAGCGCGGAATGACGCTCGATCTCGGCTTCGCGCGCTTCGAAGAAGGCGATCTCGTCGCCGGGATCATCGACGTTCCCGGACACGAGCGTTTCTTGCACAACATGCTCGCCGGCGCGAGCGGGATGGAAGTGCTGTTGCTCGTCGTTGCCGCGACCGAAGGGGTGATGCCGCAGACGCGCGAGCACCTCGCGATCCTTCGCTTTCTCAACGTGCGCAGCGTCGTCGTCGCGCTCACGAAATGCGACCTTCTCGATAGCGCCGCGCGCGCAGAAGCGCTCGCGCAGGTGCGCCGCGATCTCGCCGGGACGATCGCCGCCGATGCTACGATGCAGTCGCTCTCCTCGGAGACGAACGAAGGAATCCCCGAACTGCGAGCGCTGCTCGCACAGCGGCTCGCCGCGCTCCCGCCGCGCGACACCGAGGCACCGCTCTACCTTCCCGTCGATCGCGCCTTCACGCTGCCCGGGCATGGAACGATCGCGACCGGAACGCTAATGCAGGGAACGCTGCGCGTCGGCGAGAGCGTCACACTGCAGCCCGACGGATTGCGCGCGCGCGTGCGCAGCCTCCACGTTTTCGGCGAATCGGTCCAACACGCAAACGCCGGCGCACGCGTTGCAGTGAATATTCCCGGCATTGCGCGCGAACGGCTCGCGCGCGGCAGCGTGCTCGCGGGGCCGGAGTTCGTACCCGGCACGCAGTTCGCGGTGCAGTTCACGCCGCTCGCCGAAGCATTGCCGCTCTTGCGCCGGCGCAATCCGGTGCGCGCATCAATCGGCGCGGCGGAGATTCTCGGGACGCTGCTCTTCGAACACATTCCGGAGCGCGAAGAGCGCGTTGCCGCGCGTTTGGTTCTTCGCACGCCGACGACGGCGTTCGGCGGGGTCCGTTTCGTTCTGCGTCGACTCTCGCCGAAGAGCGTTCTCGGCGGCGGCGAGATCGCCGGCGTCGATGCTTCCGCACCGGTCGGTGAGGATCCGCATGCGGCGTCGCTGCGCGCTGCGCTCGCGGAAGTGGGGCTCGCGGGAATCGGGCGCGACGGCCTCGCGGCGAAACTCAACGTGCGCGCCGAGGCGATCGAAGAGATCGTCGAAACGGGACTCGCCGCCGGCGAACTCCGCGCGCTGGCAAAACCCGAAGCGTTCGTCGGAGCCGCGCTCTCCGATGCATTGCTCGAACGGATCGTCACGCAACTCGCGCGCCGACATGAAGAGGCGCCGTGGGCGATGGGGCGCACGCTGCAAGCACTCGCAAAAGAGCTCGCCTTCGACGAATCGCTGCTCTACCGCTATCTCACCGCATTCGTCGGCGAGGGGCGGCTCGCCGTGCGCGCGGGTTTCTATGCGCTTCCCGGGCACGAGGTTCGCCTGAGCCCCGGCCAGGAACGCTTCTTCGCCGCAGCGCTGCAACGCGAGGATCCGAACTCCTTCGTACCCCGCGCGGCCGCCGAATTCGAGAGCGAGATGCGCGGCTCGCAGATCGCGGGGATCGCCGACGCCTACACGGCGCAACTCGCGCTCGGCACGCTCGTGCGTGTCGGCGACGATCTCTACAGCGCCGCGCAACTTACCGCGATCCGCGCGCGTCTCGAGCGCTTTCTGCACGAGCGACGGCAGGTCACCGTCGCCGAGTTCCGCACCCTCATCGACACCTCGCGCAAGTTTGCGGTGCCGCTCTTGGAATGGTTCGATGCCCGCGGTATCACCATCCGAAATGGTGATACCCGCGCCTTGCGCGCGAGCGAAAGGAATTCAACCGCTCGGTAGCGCACGGCGCGAACATGAAAACAGAACGGCTTCTTACACTCGCCCTTCTCCTCGCCGTCGCATCCGGAGCTCCGGCGAGCGCAGCCGGAACCTTCGCCTCCGCCGGTACGCCGCACACGATTACGGTTGCCGCGACGGCGCAGATCACCCCCACCAACCTCGTCGTCGATCTCCCGGTCGAACGCGTGCTCGTGAGTCGGCTCGGCAAGAGCGCGAACGCCGCACTCGGCGCCGAGGCGACCGCGTCGCTGCTCGCCATGCTGCCCTCGCTCGGGCTGAACTCCTCGGCGATCGCGAGCATGGTACCGCTCGAATCGCTCGGCAAAAACGGGCATGCCGCCTACGCCACCTACGCGATTCTCCGCGTTCCCCCCGATCGCGTCGTCGCCGTCAGCGCGACGCTCACCAAATCCGGTTGGGATACGAAACGCGTGACGCTCTTTGAAGCCGCCGATCCCGATGCGGCCCGTACGCAGGCCCTCGTCGCCGCCGAGCGGATCGCGCAGATCCGCGCCGCAGCGATCGCCCGCGCCGGCGGCGTCCACCTCGGTGCCCTCCTCGCGGTGAAGCCGATCTTCCTCGACGATTTCATCGGCGGTGAGAGTTTCAAGTTGCCGAGCTTCCCGTTTGCCTCGACACCCTCGACGATCTTGCCGCAGCCGTTGGAAGTGAAAGCGGCAGCGCTTTTCACCTTTGCGATTCGATAGGAAGAGATCGGGAAGGTTCAACCTGGAACCGTTCGCGTCGGCGGCGGTATTATAGGATTGTATGAACGTTGACCGCCTCACCGAACGCGTCTCTGATGCATTGAATGCGGCCTATAGCCGCGCGCTCGCCGAGCGCAACACGCAGACGACGCCCGAACATCTCCTCGCCGCACTGATCGAACAAGAGCGCGGCATCGCCGCCGATATTCTCTCGAAAGCAGGGGGCGATCCGGCGGCGATCGCACGCGCGAGCGAAGCGGCGATCGGCCGACTACCGCGCCTGAGCGGGCCGAACGCCGAGAGCGCCCAGGTATCGCTCTCGCCGGAGCTCTCGCGCGTCATGGACAGCGCCGAAGCGCAGGCAAAAAAACTCGGCGACGATTTTGTCTCGGTCGAGCACGTGCTCCTGGCAATGGCTCAGGGCGGCGGCGCGGTCGGGACGATCTTTCGCGATGCGCGGTTGAGCGAGGATGCGCTGCTGCGCGCGTTACGCGCGGTGCGCGGCAATCAACGCGTCACCAGCAAAGACCCCGAAGGGACTTATAAGTCGCTCGAACGGTACGGACGCGATCTCACGCTCGATGCCGAACGCGGCAAACTCGATCCGGTCATCGGCCGCGATGAAGAGATTCGGCGCGTCGTGCAAGTGCTCTCGCGGCGGACGAAAAACAACCCCGTTCTCGTCGGTGAGCCCGGTGTCGGAAAGACCGCGATCGTCGAAGGTCTCGCGCAGCGCATCGTACGCGGTGATGTTCCCGAGAGTTTGAAAGAACGTCGTCTCGTCTCGCTCGATATGGGCGCGCTCATCGCCGGCGCGAAATATCGCGGCGAGTTCGAAGAGCGCCTCAAAGCGGTCTTAAAAGATGTCGCAAAATCCGAGGGACGCATCGTGCTCTTCATCGACGAACTGCATACCGTCGTCGGCGCCGGGAAGACCGAAGGTTCGATGGACGCCGGCAACCTGCTCAAGCCGATGCTCGCGCGCGGCGAACTGCACCTCATCGGCGCGACGACGCTCGACGAGTATCGACAGTATATCGAGAAAGACGCCGCCTTCGAGCGCCGCTTTCAACCCGTCACCGTCGACCAGCCAAACGTCGAAGATACGATCTCGATTCTCCGCGGGCTTAAGGAAAAATACGAGGCGCATCACGGCGTGCGGATCAAAGATAGCGCGCTCGTCGCCGCCGCCACCCTGAGCGACCGTTATATCAGCGATCGCTTCCTTCCCGATAAAGCGATCGATCTCGTCGACGAAGCCGCCGCAAAGCTCCGCACCGAGATCGATTCGATGCCGCAAGAGCTCGATGAAGTTTCGCGCCGGACGATGCAACTTGAAATCGAGCGCGAGGCACTCCGACGCGAGAGCGATTCCGGCAGTAAAGAACGGCTCGATGCCTTAGAGCGCGAACTTGCAACGCTACAACAGCAGCGCGCGCGCCTGCGTACGCAGTGGGATATCGAAAAGAGCGGCGCCAACGCGCTACGCGAGCTACGCGAACGAATCGAAGTTGCGAAGGTCGAGATCGAGCGTGCCGAACGGCAGTACGATCTCAATCGCGCCGCCGAACTACGCTATGGTGAACTCGCAACGCTGGAGCGCAAGCTCGCTGAGGAAGAGGCGCGTCTCGATTCCGCCGAGGGCGGGCGCTTAGCGAAAGAAGAGGTCGACGAAGGGGATATCGCCGAGGTCATCGCGCGCTGGACAAAGATTCCGGTCAGCAAACTCCTCGAAGGCGAAAAACAGAAGTTGCTGCATCTCGACGAAGAGCTCCATCGCCGCGTGGTCGGACAGGATGAAGCGGTCGACAGCGTCGCCGAAGCGGTGCTCCGTTCGCGCAGCGGCCTCGGCGACCCCAACCGCCCAATCGGATCGTTTATTTTCCTCGGCCCCACCGGCGTCGGAAAGACCGAGCTCGCGCGCGCACTCGCGGAGTATCTCTTCGACGACGAACGCGCGATGGTGCGCGTCGATATGTCGGAATATCAGGAAAAGCACACGGTCGCGCGACTCATCGGAGCGCCGCCGGGATATATCGGTTACGACGAAGGCGGGCAACTAACGGAGGCGGTGCGTCGACGCCCCTACTGCGTCGTGCTCTTCGATGAAATCGAGAAAGCGCATCCGGATGTCTTCAACGTCTTCTTGCAGATTCTCGATGAAGGGCGCCTGACCGACGGCCAAGGGCGCACCATCGATTTTAAAAACACGATTCTCGTGATGACCTCGAATATCGGCAGCCACCGCATTCTCGATTACCAAGGAAGCGGCGACGACGCCGGCTACACCGCCATGCGCGAGACGGTTCTCGAAGAATTGCGGGCACATTTTCGTCCGGAATTCTTGAACCGCGTCGACGAGATCGTCGTCTTTCACGCACTCGATCGCTCCCAACTCGCCGAGATCGTCGAGATTCAACTCGCGCGTCTCCGCGACCGGCTTGCGCAGCGCCATATCGAGATTCTGCTCGACGATGCCGCGACGCAGCATATCGTCAGCGTCGGGTACGAACCGGCCTACGGAGCTCGCCCGCTCAAGCGAACGATCCAGCGCGAAATCGAGACGCCGCTAAGCCGGAGGATTCTCGGCGGCGAGGTTCGCGACGGCGACCGCGTCCGCGTGGGCTACGATATGTCGGCCGAGCAACTCACCTTCGACGTGGAGCGCGCGACTGCGGTCGTTTAGCTCTCGTCGACGGGCTGCGTGCAATACATGCAGCGGCGAGCGCTTTTGGGGATCTCGGCTGCGCATTCAGGGCATTTCTTGAGCGTCGGATTCGAGAGCCCCGAAAGCACGCCGTTGACGGCGAGCCGGTTCGAAGGAACGATGACGAAAAAATAGACCGCGCCGGCGACCAGCAAGAACGAGATCGTCGAATCGATGAACTTGCCGTACGAGATCGTCGAGTGATTCAGGACGACATGCACGCGCGAAAATTCGTGCTGACCGATGATCGCCGCAAGGAGCGGCGAGAAGAGATTGGTCACGAACGAGTTGATGAAGCTCCCCGCCGCCCCGCCGATGACGAAGGCGACGGCAAGGTCGACCACTTTCCCGCGAACGAGAAATTGGGCGAAACCCTTCATGAGTTGCCTCAAGCGGTCGTGCGCTCCCGGCGCCGCGCCTTGAGGCGTTCTCCCTCGTCGAGGATGCGTTTCCGCAGGCGAATCGACTTCGGCGTCACTTCGACGAGTTCGTCGTCATCGATGAACTCGATCGCGCGCTCCAACGACAGTTCGTCGGGCGGCGCAAGTTTGACGTTATCGTCGGAGCCGGCAGCGCGCATATTCGTCAGCTTCTTCTCGCGAACGACATTGAGCGCGATATCCTTATCATCGTTGGCTCGGCCGACGACCATGCCTTCGTAGATATCCGTTCCCGGCCCCACGAAGAAGCGTCCGCGCTGATCGACGCCGCCGAGGGCATAGGCGGTCGCGCGCCCGGTATCGCTGGCGACCAACGCACCGACGCTCCGACCCGGCAATTCGCCCTGCCACGGCTCGTGGTCGTAGTAGGTGTGCGACATGACGGCGGTCCCGCGCGTCAACGTGAGCAGTTCACCGCGAAGCCCGAAGATTGCACGCGTCGGCATCGTGTATTCGAGGCGACGCGAATCGCCGATGTTGATCATGTTCGACATCACTGCTTTGCGCTTGCCGAGCGCTTCGATCACCGCTCCGGCGTACTCTTCGGCAACGTCCACGACGACGTACTCGACCGGTTCGAACTTCTTCCCATCGCGCTCGGTGAGAATCACTTGCGGCTTGGAGACCGCCATCTCGTAACCTTCGCGGCGCATCGTTTCGATGAGAATCGAGAGATGCAACTCGCCGCGCCCGCGCACTTCGAAGGTATCGGCCGATTCGGTATCGGCGACGCGCAACGCGACGTTCGATTCCAACTCGCGCATCAGTCGCTCGCGGATCTGCCGTGAGGTGACGAATTTGCCCTCTTTGCCGGCGAACGGCGAGTTGTTCACCGAGAAAAACATCGAGACGGTCGGTTCGTCGACGGCGACTGCGGGGATCGCTTCAGGCGCCGAGGCATCGGCAATCGTGTCGCCGATGTTGAGGTTATCGATGCCGGATACGCAAACGATATCACCGGCGGATGCCTCGTCGACTTCGACGCGCTCGAGACCGGCGAACGTCAACATCTTCGTTAAGCGAAGGCCGCCGGTCACCGTCCCGTCGTGCGAGACGCGAACGATCGGCGCATTCAGACGGGATACTCCGCGGAAAATGCGCCCGATGCCGATGCGACCGACATATTTATTGTGGTCGATCGCCGAAATCAAGAGTTGCAGCGGACCCTCTTCAGCCGGAGCTTCGGGAATATGGCGCGCGAGCATATCGAAGAGCGGCTCGAGGTTCTCGGATTCCGCATCTAAAGAGCGTTTCGCGATTCCCAATTTTCCGTTGGTAAAGACGACGGGAAAATCGGCTTGTTCGTCGTTCGCTCCGAGATCGATAAAAAGATCGAACACTTCGTTGACGACTTCCGGGGCACGCGCATCTTTGCGATCGATCTTATTGACGGCTACGATGACGCGAAGATCGAGTTCGAGCGCTTTGCGCAACACAAATCGCGTCTGCGGCATAACGCCTTCGGCTGCATCGACCAACAACAGCACGCCCTGAACCATCTGCAATACGCGCTCGACCTCGCCGCCGAAATCGGCGTGCCCCGGCGTATCGACGATATTGAACTTGTAATCCCCGTGACGAACGGCGGTGTTTTTCGCCAAAATGGTGATACCGCGCTCGCGCTCGAGCGGGTTGGAGTCCATGACGCGCGTCTCGACCTGCTGCCCTTCACGAAAAATCCCGCTCTGGCGGAGCATGGCATCAACGAGGGTGGTCTTCCCATGGTCGACGTGGGCAATAATGGCGACGTTGCGGATATCGGCACGAGTTTTCACGATACGCTACTGTTCGGCACGACAAATACCCCGAACCTACCGTATTTGCCGCCTATTTACGCATTTACTGCGATTGGAAGCGAAAACCAGAAGGTCGTCGCATCGTTGGGAGTGCTTTCAAAGTCGATTTGGCCGCCCATGAGTTCGACCAGCTGGCGACTTAAGTAGAGTCCCAAGCCGGTTCCGTCGGGGTGCTTCCCGATCTGTCCGAAGAGCGTAAAAAGTCGATCGCGCTCCGTTTCGGGGATACCCGGGCCTGTATTTCGCACCGAAAAACGGACGTACGATCGCACTTCCTGCAGCGTTATGCTGATCTTGCTATCTTTCGGCGAATAGCGGACCGCGTTCGAAAGCAGGTTGCAGAGCACTTGCACGATTCGCGTTTCGTCGCCGCGAACGTTCGGGAGCTCGTCGGGGCAATCGACCCAGAATGATCGCGATGGGTACTCGCTGCGCATTCGGCCGAGCGCCTCCCGCACGATAAGTTGCGCGTCGACGACCTCTTCTTGCAAGGCGAGCGAGCCGGCATCGACGCGCGACAGGAGCAGAAAGTCATCGAACAGTGTGGACATTCGCGTCGTAGATGCGGCGATCGTTTGCAGTAACTCGCGCCGACGCGTCTCCGAGAGGCGATCGAAGTTCGTTTCGAGGAGAACGCCCGCGCCGCGAATAGCGGCAAGCGGAGAGCGAAATTCATGAGCGACGATTCCTAAAAATTCGCTCTGCGATCGAGCCCGGCTCTCTAAGAGCTCGCGACGCGCGGCTTCGGCGACGCGAGCACGAACGTTGGCGAGTGCGAGCCCGACGAGATCGGCGAAAACGCGCATACGCATAAGCGTCGCTTTATCGGGAACCCGCCCATCCTCGGGAGCATCGATGGAGATATACCCGAGCATCGTGTCGGAGGCGTCGGCCAGAACCAGCGCGATCGAATCGCGCTCGTGCCACGCGTTCGGAGCGCTGCGCCCGATGTGGCCGTCGCCCTCATCGGAATAAAGCGCGTGCCGCCACTCGACGAAACGCTCGGCCGGGAAATAATAACAGTGCGGATAGACTTCGAACTCCGCAGAAAGAAATTCGCGAGTCGCCGAGCGCGAGACAATTTCTCCGAGCCGACGCTGCTTTGTTTCGTCGCTCCAACCAAGCATGATACGTCGCTTCATATCGCTATCGGGCGATTCGGCGGCGACGATGCTGACGTAACGAAAATGAAAGACGCGAGAAACGGCGTTCGCGATGGCCTCGAGCGCATCTTGGCTCTGCTCGGCGCCGAGAATACTCTCGGTGACGTCGAGCAGCGCGTCGAAGAGCGCCTCGCCCTCGCTCATCAGGCGGTATGCACCAAAAGCTTTCCGAGGTTTGCGCCGCGCAACAAGCCGATAAATGCAGCCGGCGCCGCTTCGAGCCCTTCGACGATATCTTCGCGATAGTGGAGTTTCCCGCTCTGCAGCAAACCGCCGACCGTCTTGAGGAAATCGCGCGTATGCGCGGCGTGATCGGAGACGAGGAATCCCTCGATCTTCGCGCGCGCAACCAAGAGCGGCGCGAGGTTCGGCCCCTTCGGCGCCGTCACGGCGTTGTATTGTTCGATCAACCCGACTAACGGAATGCGCGCGCCGAGCCGCAAGTGCTTCATCACCGCTTCGAGAATCGCGCCGGCAGTGTTATCGAAATAGATATCGATGCCGTCGGGGGCATGGCGCGCGAACGCATCGTCGAGCGCTTCAACTTTGCGGTCGATACACGCATCGAAACCGAGTTCCTCGACGACGTAGCGGCACTTCTCCTCTCCACCGGCGACACCGATGACGCGGCAGCCGGCGATCTTGCCGAGTTGCCCGGCAACCTGGCCGACCGCACCCGCGGCCGCCGATACGACGAGCGTCTCGCCGGCCTTCGGCGCGCCGATATCGTTGAGCGCGCAGTAGGCCGTCATCCCGGGCATGCCGAGGATTCCTAACGCATAGCTGGGGCGCGCCATCGCCGGATCGAGCTTCTGCAGCGAGGCCGCCGACTCGACGCTGAACTGCTGCCAGCCGCCATATCCCAACGCGAGGTCGCCGACGGCGAAGCGCGGATCGTTCGAAGCGACGACTTTGCCGACCGTGCCGCCGACCATGACGCTATCGAGCGCGGCTGGGGAGACGTACGAACGTGCCTCGCTCATGCGCCCGCGCATATAGGGGTCGAGCGAGAGCCACTGCGTGCGGAGCAGCACCTCGCCGTCACCCGGCGTGGGCACCGCCTCCTCGACGAGGCGAAAATCTTCGACGGTCGGCTCGCCGACCGGGCGACGCACGAGGCGAATCTGCTGGTTCCGTTCCATAGATTGCAGATTCGCCTCGGTGCGATAGGCTTACTTCCTAGAACGTGCCGCTAAAAGAGATTCCACAGATATTGGTTATACACTTCGTGATGGTACTGCACTTCTTGCGGTTTCACGATCGTCCCTAACAGACGCGGACAGCGATCGGCGCTCGCCTGTTTCAGCTCGGCATATTTCGCTTGAACTTCCGCACCGACGAGCTTCGTCACCCACTCCGACTCACGGAAATACGCGAGCGCGTCGTAAATATTATCGGGCAGGTAGCGATCCGCTTGACGGAGATTGCGAAGTTTACTGATGCTCCCCTCGAGGCCGGTTTTGAAGACGGAGAGCAGCACCATGTATGGGTTGGCGTCCGGACCGACCGAGCGGACTTCCACCCGCGCGCTGCCTTCGTTGCCGATCGGAATGCGGATCATCGAGCCGCGATCGACCGCCGATGCTTTAATTTGGTTCGGCGCTTCAAAATGCGGGTCGAGCCGGCGATAGGCGTTGACGCTGGCGTTGAGCGCAAGGCAGATATCGTTGCCGCTGGTAAGCAGTCGGTCGATAAATTGCCATGCGAAGGCGCTGATTTTTTCTTGCCCTTTGGGATCCCAGAAGATGTTCTTCCCGTTTTTCTTCACCGAGACGTTCGTATGCATGCCGCTGCCGTTGACGCCGATGACGGGTTTCGGGAGGAAACTTGCAGTCATCCCCAATCGCGTCGCGACCTGTCGACAGATAAGTTTGTAGAGTTGAATTTGGTCGGCGGCTGCGACGACTTCGCCGTATCCGTAGTTGATCTCGAACTGCGACGGCGCGACCTCAGGATGATCTTTTTCATTCTCGAAGCCCATCGCGCGCTGCACTTCGGCGACCATATCGATGAACGTGCGCAGCGAATCTCCGGGCAACGAGTGGTAGTAGCCGCCGGTGTTGACGTACTCGAATTTCGCGGTCTCGTGATAGCGACGCTCCGCATCGAGCCCTTGGAAGAGAAAGCCCTCGATTTCGTTGGCCGCGTTGAGCGTGTAACCGTTTTTCGTGAATTGTTCGGTTGCGAATTTCTTCAGCGAGCCGCGGACGTCGCCGGCAAACGGCTTGCCGCTGCGGTCGATGACGTCGGCGAAGACCAGCACCTTGCCGGGACCGAAGATATCCGAAGGCGCCCAATAAAATGCGCTCCAATCAAGAAAGAGGCGCAGATCGCTCTCGCGTTGGGCGGTAAAACCGCGAATCGACGAGCCGTCGAACGTGAGATTGTCGTGCGATTTCAACAAGAATTTCTTGTCGTAATCGAGCATGTGCAAGCGCCCTTCGAGATCGCTGAAGAGCACGGTGACCGCCTTGATGCGATGCTCTTCCTGAAGGTACGCTAAACGTTCGGCTTTCAGCGTCGCCGGTGCGACCCGGTCCTTGCGCTGTTGCTTGGCGCGAAGATTCAAATCTTCGAGCTCGGTGTACGAGAGGGTCAGGAACTCACGCAATTCGCTACTCATGGAGCGTTGGGTTGGCACGGGGAGCCCGGGCGGCCTTTGTCCACTCGGTAAACCTTCGCCGGAGCGCGCTCGCCAATCGGCGAAAGAGCGGTCCATGTTGATTCGCCGCCTCGCAGAGTGCCCGCCGGTTCCCTGGCGCAATGGAGGCGGCACGACGCGCGAGCTCTACCTCGCGAGCGACCTGCGCGTGACGGTCGCCGCGGAGCAAAGCGAGGCCGTGTTCTCCGATTTTAGCGGCTGGTCACGCACGATTGTGCCGCTCGGCGACGGGCTCTCGCTGCTGCTCGGGGAGCGGCGCGAGGTGGCGGTCCCGGCGATGAGCGGCTTCTCCTTCGCGGGCTCGGAGCACGTGCGCGCACGGCTCGCGGCCGGGCCGATCGAGGCCTTCAACATCATGACGCGTGACGGCGCAGTCACACACCGGCCGCTCTCGCTCCCGCTCGCAGCCGCGCCCGCCGAACACGTCGCCGCCGTCGCGCTCTTTGTGGTTCGCGGCTCGCTCGCGCTCGCCGGGGAAATGCTTGCCGCCGGAAGCTTTGCGCTCGTCGAAGGGAGCGATGACCTCGGGGAGATCGAGCGTATCGCGATGCCACCCGATACGCACGCGCTGGCATTTTCCATCGAACGAAGCTCTCGCTGAAACATTTCCCGCCATCGCACCGTAGAGCGAGCGACATGAACGCACCGAAAGCATTTTCAACGCGCGCGCTCGCGCTTGCGGCGACGCTCATCTGCATCGGCTCCGCGCTGCCGGCGCGCGCCGCGCGACCGCCCTCCGCCGCGCAGTACTATCGCGATGCGCTCGCGATCATGCAGCGCCAACCGATGCCGCCGTTTCTTACGTTCGATACCGTGTTGTATCTCCACAATCACCCGCCGACGATCGACCAATACCGCTTGCGAACGAGTGACGATATCGTGAGTACGCGCGAGTTGCCGCGCGGCGCCTGGGAGCTACAGCACGACAAAGGCATCGACCCGACCTGGCGCGGCGTCGACCGACTCGTTCGCTACGGGCTCGACATCGCCGAGGCGCAGAACGCCAAGCAGGCAGCGGCGAAGAGCGCCGCGAGCAATGCGCCGCACGGGATCAAAACCATTGCGATCGTTACCGCCGTCGCGCCGCAGGATTATCTCATCACCGATCGCGGCGCAGCGACCTGTCCGGACGGTTCGCCCGGCCATGCGTTGCATTTCGAAGCGATCCACAACAAAAAACGCCGACTCTTAACCCACGTCGTCGTTGAGAGTGCGACCGGTCGATTCTGCGAGATGCGTTTCTCGGTCGCCGATTCGATGGTTGCGGTGGGCGTCTCGGGCTATCTCGCCTTGCACTTCGGCGAACGCGCCGGCTATTGGCTGATTCGTGACGCGCGATTCGTGATGGGTTTTCGTTCGTTCGGACTGCAGTTCTCGAAGATTACGGTTGGGATCGCGGTTCGAAAGATCGCCGCGCCGGCGAGCCTACCGGCAGTGGATTTCGCGCCGAGTCCGTCGCCGACCCCGGCGCGAGGCAACCGTTAGCGGCGGGTAACCGCGAGGACCGGCGTCTTGCCGGCGATGATCGAGACGCGCAGTTGCTGATGCGCTTTAACGTTGGCGAAGCTCGCGCTTCCGGTTGCGGTGAGCGTCGTCTCCATTCCGTTGGGAAGGAGCACGAGGGCATGCCGCGCGTCTTTGACGGCTTCAACCTGAACGACGTAGGTGCCGTCGGGAACGAGCGATGCGCTGACCGTTGCGGCCGATGCGATGCCCGGAAGGATCGCGGCGCTGAGAAATACGGCGCCGATCGAACGGCGGACGAGTGAAAGGGACATAGGGGTTCCTTGTTGTTGGTTATCGGTGAAAGGGATAGACCGATCTTCCTGCTATCGCGGGTATCCGACTACGACGTTCATCAGAATCCTTCATGAACGTTACGGGAACTTTACCTTCTCATTTAAAAAGGCGCCGCGCCCCCCTTGTCAGCCCGAGTAGCGCCCCCCTGTCAGCCCGAGTAGCGCCCCCTGTCAGCCCGAGTAGCGCGAAGCGCGTATCGAGGGCCCCCCTGTCAGCCCGAGTAGCGCCCCCTGTCAGCCCGAGTAGCGCGAAGCGCGTATCGAGGGCCCCCTGTCAGCCCGAGTAGCGCGAAGCGCGTATCGAGGGCCCCCCTGTCAGCCCGAGTAGCGCGAAGCGCGTATCGAGGGCGATGCGCACATCTCGATACGCCGCCTGCGGCGGCTACTCGATGTGACAGAAGCGCTACTCGGCGTGAGACCGAGCGCGGCTACACTAATCGTTCGTGCGTTCGGCGCTTCCAGAAGAACTCGTAATACCCGAACTGCAACGCGAGCACGACGCAGAACGAGAGCGCATATCCCATCCAAATACCGTCGACGCCGAAGCGCTGCATCAACAGATAGGCCGCCGGCACCTCGACAAGCCAGATCGCGGCGATGCCGTTGAACATCGGCACGATGACATCGCCCGAGGAGCGCACGACACCGGAGATGACGCTGGAATTCCCAAAGAACACGTAGCTCCAGAGCGTGATGGCGAGCAGCCCGGCGGCGATCTTCAGCGTCGGCATATCGGTGATGAACCACCCAAGAATATCGTGAGCGAAAATATAACAAAGCACGACGAGCGTGCCGACGACGATGTAGTTGAGCGTAACCGCAGCGCGCACGACGCCGCGAAGCCGATCCTCGCGTCGCGCGCCGATGCATTGCGCGCCGAAGATCGAAGCGGCGATCCCGAGCGAGACCGCCGGGAACTGCACGTAGCTTGCGACCTGGTTGACCGCACCGTACGCTGCCGTTGCCGAGGGACCGAAACGATTGACGAACGTAATCACCGCGATCTCAGCCAGAGCAAAAAGCACGACCTGAATGCCCGTCGGTATGCCGATGCGCAGAACCATCCAGAAGATCTTCCAGTCGACGATGAAATCGCGGAGCATCTCGCGGTCGAGTTGCAGCGGATCGTTCCGAAAGCGGAGCGTCAGCAGGAGCCCGATCAATGCGAGGCTCTGCGCGATGATCGATGCGACGGCAACGCTCACAACGCCGAGATGCGGCAACCTGAACCACCCAAGGATAAACGCCGGAGCGAGCACGATGCTCAAGAGCGTCGAAAACGTCAATGCATAGAACGGGGTTTTCGCGTCGCCGACGCCGCGCATGACCGTCGTATAGGTGATGTACGGAAAGAGCACCGGCGAAAAAAGAAAAAGGACGCGCGCGTATCTGTCGGAATTGTGAATAATGCTTGCCGGCGTTCCGAGCGCTGCGAGCATACTCGGCGAAAACAGTTCGCCGAGAACGGCCACGACAATTCCCAACGCGAGTGTCGCTCCCAGAACCGTCCCGGCAATTTTCTTGACTTTATGAAGATCGTTCGCCCCGTACGCTTGCCCGATCAAGACGGTACTGCCGCTGCCGATGCCGATCAAAAATGAAAACAGCGCGAAAATAATTGGAAAGACCGCCGAGACGGCGGCGAGCGCTCCGACGCCGATCAAACGGCCCAGAAAAATGCTGCCGAACGTTCCCGAAGCGGATTGCATCACGTTGCTCAGCATTAACGGCACGAGAAAGATCGCGAGGCTTTTCCACAACGGTTTACTCTCGTCGAGCGGATCGAAACCACTGCGACGCGCCGGCGCACGCGTTGACATCGCTCAAGTCTTCGCGCAAAGCGAGGCGCAACCCCTTCCCGCAAAGGTGATCGCCGCGCGGGCGCGCATTATCGTGTATATGCGGCTCGATAAATTCATGAAAGTTGCTCGGCTGGCAAAACGACGCAGCGAGGCGCACGAAGCGCTCGAACACGGCCGCATTTTGCGCGACGGGAAGGCCTTAAAGCCCGGGCATCGCGTCGTCGCGGGCGACACGCTCGAAATTCACTACGCCAGCCGCATCGTCGTATTACGTGTTCTCGACGTTCCGCTCCGCGTCACTCCGGCGGTCGTGCCCGCCGCGCTCTACGAAATTTTGGAAACGCGACGCGAGCAACCGGAGGAGTGGATCTAGCGAAGTGCCGCAGATGAATGCATCGCTCTCGACCGACGCAAAAGATGCGCTCGCCCGCGAGATGCCCGATGCCGAGCATTGCCGGCTCGCTCTGCTGGGAGCGCTCGTTACCTACGGCGGCGTACGCGGACGTTTTCATACGCAGCGCAATGCCGTCGCGCGATTGTTCTGGTCGTTGCTTCCCGACCGCAAATCATTCGTTATCGAATCACAACCCGTAAAGCGCCTTCGCGGCGGCGTCGACTACAGCATTCGCGTTCCCGCAGAGCTAGCCGGAACGGCGCACAAGCCGCGCCGGCGTTGCGATCGCGTCATGGAGGCACGCGCAGCCTTTCTTGCAATCGGCTCGCTTGCGGCAGAGAGCGCCGGCTACCATCTCGAATTCACACCGCACGACGCAGCGTTGGCAGAGCGCCTTGAAACGTTGCTTGCCGATATCGGCTATCCCCCCAAGCGCACCAAGCGAAAGTCGCGCGACGTCCTCTACTACAAGCACTCCGATACCATCGTCGAATTGTTGACGCTGCTCGGCGCGCACCGCACGGTACTGGCGCTAGAAGATATTCGCGCGATGCGCGAGACAAAAAATCGCATCCATCGTCTGGTTAATACCGAGGCCGCCAATCTCGATCGCAGCGCCGGCGCCGCGGCGAGCCAACGCCGACTCGTTCTCGAGATCACGCGCGAGCACGGGCTCAAAACCCTTTCGCCGGCACTGCGTGAAATCGCCGAGCTACGCCTCAAGTACCCCGAAGCCGCCCTCTCCGAACTCGGGGCACGCTGCGAGCCCCCGATCTCCAAACCGACGGTTCAGAGCCGTTTCTCAGCGTTGGCGCGTCACCTCGGGCGCCTGCGCGGCGACCGCTCGAGCGAATGAGCCGTGGAGGAAGGGGCGACCGCTCGTGACCCGGTAAAAGTACGGGTCAGCGGCTCGCCGCCTTCGCAGCGGGCGCTCTGGACGTGCTTTCTTTTACAACGGAGTAACGCATGCGCATCGGCATCAACGGCTTCGGCCGCATCGGACGGAATTTCACCAAAGCGCTGATCGAGCGCCACCCGGAGATCGAGATCGTCGCCGTGAACGATCTCACCAGCGCGTCCGAATGCGCGCACCTCTTTAAACACGACAGCAACTACGGCACCTATCCGGGCCCGGTCTCCGCATCGGCGAACGAGATGACGATCGATGGTCGACGGATTGCAGTCATTGCCGAACGCGATCCCGCGAAACTTCCGTGGAAGCAACACGGAGTCGACGTCGTGATCGAATCGACCGGGCTTTTCACCGATGCAGCGAAGGCACGCGCCCATATCGACGGCGGCGGCGCGAAGAAAGTCATCATTTCTGCGCCGGCCAAAGGGGAAGACATCACCGTCGTCCTCGGCGTCAACGAAAAATCGTACGACCCCACGAAGCACCACATCATCTCCAACGCATCCTGCACCACCAACTGCCTTGCGACGGCGGTCAAGCCGATCGTCGATGGGCTCGGTTGGGTGAAGGGCTTTATGACGACGGTGCACTCCTACACCAACGACCAGAACATTCTCGATGCCCCACATAAAGATCTCCGCCGCGCGCGCAATGCAGCGACGAACATCGTGCCGACGAGCACCGGGGCAGCGAAGGCCCTCTACCTGACGATTCCCGAGATTCAAGGAACATTCGACGGTTTCGCCCTGCGCGTTCCGACGCCGACGGTTTCGATGATCTATCTCGTCGCTCAGGTAAAGAAAGCAACGACGAAGGACGAACTCAATGCGCTGCTTCGCAAAGCCGCGAACGGCGATCTTAAAGAGTACGTACAATTTTGCGAAGAAGAGCTCGTTTCGAGCGATTTCAAAAAATCGCCGTACAGCTCGATCATCGACGCCGGCCTCAACAACGCCAACGGCGACCTCGTGCAGATCGCCGCATGGTACGACAACGAGTGGGGCTATTCGTGCAGACTCTCCGACCTGACGTCGCTGGTGCTGCATAGCCTGAAGGCCTAGCGTTATGTCGTTTGCGACACTCGACGATCTCGACTGCAACGGAAAGCGCGTCCTTCTTCGCGAGGACTTCAACGTTCCGCTCAAGGATGGTGCCGTGCTCGACTACACGCGCGTCGATGCAGCGCTGCCGACGCTGCAACGCCTACGCGAAAAGGGTGCTCGCACCATCGTGCTTTCGCATCTCGGGCGCCCGAAAGGGAAGGTCGACGAACGCTACTCGCTGCGCATCGTCGCCGAAGCGCTCGCACGGCGGCTCAGAACGCCGGTGGCATTTGCAGCCGATTGCATCGGCGAGCCCGCTCGCGCGGCGGTCGCCGCGCTCAAGCCCGGCGATATCCTTCTGCTCGAGAACGTTCGTTTTCACGCCGGTGAAGAAGCGAACGATCCGACGTTCGCGCGCGCGCTCGCCGAGAACGGCGACCTCTTCGTGAACGATGCCTTCGGCACCGCGCATCGCGCGCACGCCTCGACCGAAGCACTCGCTCACCTGTTGCCGTGCGCTGCAGGGCCGTTGTTGGAATCGGAGATTCGCGCGCTCTCGGGGTTGCTCGGCGATCCGCAGCGCCCCTTCGTCTGCGCCATCGGCGGGGCGAAGGTACGCGATAAAGTCGCGCTCTTCACGCACATGATGGATCGCGTCGATGCATTCTGCGTGGGCGGGGGAATGGCGAACACGTTTCTCGCGGCGAAGGGTGCAAATGTCGGCTCGTCATTGCGCGACGAAGATCTCGACCCGGCGCGCGAAATTCTCGTTCGCGCCGACGGCAAGAAGGTTCAGATTCACCTACCGAAAGATGCCGTCATCGCGCCCAGCTTCGATGCCGACGACCGCTCGCACGTCGTCGCGATCGAGGATGTCGGCGACGAAATGATTCTCGATATCGGCCCCGCGACGGCAAAAATCTATTCCGACACGCTCTCGCGCGCAAAAACGGTGGTCTTCAACGGCCCGATGGGCGTCTATGAAAAAGAAACCTATCGCGCGGGTACCCGCGCGGTCGGCGACGCGATCGCTCGCGCCACCAAACGCGGCGCGTTCACCGTCGTCGGCGGCGGCGATGCGGCGGCGGCGGCAATGCTCCTCGGTTTTGCCGACCGCGTCTCGCACGTCAGCACCGGCGGTGGAGCGACCCTGGAATTTCTCGAAGGACGGACGCTTCCGGGCATCGCCGCCTTGGAGCGAGCATGAAGCAACGTCCGCCGCTCTTCGTCGGCAACTGGAAGATGAATAAGAACGCGTCGCAGGCGCGTTCCTTCGTTGAATCCTTTCTCCCGCTCGTCGAAACTTTCCCGTCGACGGTCGGCATCGCGATTGCACCGCCTTTTACCGCGCTCGCCGCGGCTGCCGCGGCGCTCGGCTCCAAGCGCCGCGTTGCACTCGCCGCTCAAACGATGAGTGAATTTTCCGAAGGCGCATATACCGGTGAGATCGCCGCGCCGATGCTCGCGGAATTCGATGTCGCGTACGTTATTCTCGGTCACTCCGAGCGTCGGCTCTACCAACACGAGAGCGACGCAACGATCGGAGCGAAGGTGCGCGCCGCGCTCGATGCCGGCATCACGCCGATTCTCGCCGTGGGTGAGAGCCTCGCGGTTCGCGAGGCGGGAGATGCCGTCGCGCACGTTCTCGCACAGATTCAGGCTGCTACCGGCGACCTTACAGAGGAACAAGCCGCGCGCATCGTGCTCGCCTACGAACCGATCTGGGCGATCGGTACCGGAAAGAATTGCGACTGCGACCGAGCGCAAGAGATTGCTCACGCCGCTCGCACCGCCCGCAATGCATTCGCCGACATTCCGATTCTCTATGGAGGGAGCATGAAGCCCGAGAACGCCGCAGCCTATATGAAGATGTCCGATATCGACGGCGGCCTTGTCGGCGGCGCATCGCTCGATCCCCGTTCGTTTGCGAATCTTATCGCCGGAGCGATTGCGGAATGAAGTTTCGCCCGCTCGTGCTCGCGGTGCTCGACGGTTGGGGCTATCGCCCCGAAACACACGGAAACGCGATCGCGGCATCGCGTTTGCCGCAGTACGATGCGCTGTTAGAGCGTTTTCCGAACACGCTTCTCGATGCCAGCGGTGAAGCGGTCGGGTTGCCGAAAGGGATCATGGGCAACAGCGAAGTCGGGCACATGAATCTCGGCAGCGGTCGCGTTGTCCCGCAAGGCGTCGTCGTTATCGACGACGAGATCGAACGGGGCGAGTTCGCACGCAACCCCGTCCTGCTCGACACCTTCGCGCACCTTCGACGCACCGGCGGGACCCTGCATCTGCTCGGGCTGCTCTCCGACGGCCAAGTGCACAGCTCCATCACGCATCTTTTTGCGTTGATCGACGAAAGCGTAGCGGCGAAGATTCCGTTTGCTGTCCACGCCTTTCTCGACGGCCGCGACACGCCACCGCGCTCGGCGCACCGATATATCGATGCGCTTGAGAGTCGGCTCGCCGCGCTCTCGGCCGAGGGAGCTATTGCGACGGTCTCCGGGCGATTTTACGCAATGGATCGCGATGCCCGCTGGGAGCGAACGCGCGCTGCCTACGATCTGCTCGTCGACGGCACGACCGAGCGGCACTTCGCCACGGCGGCCGATGCATTGGAGTACGCGTATGCACGCTACGAAAGCGATGAATTCGTCATCCCGTCGGCGATCGGCAAAACACGAACCGTCCATGACGGCGATGCCTGCATTTTTTTCAACTTCCGCCCCGACCGCGCGCGCCAGTTAACGACGCTGTTCGCCAACGACGAGCGCTATCACGATTTGCGCTTCGTGACGATGACCAAATACGACGAGTCCTTTCCGAACCCGGTGCTCTTCGGCCCCAGGCCGCAGCATCAAACTTTCGGCGAAGTGCTTGCCCGCGCGGGGTTACGACAATTACGTCTCGCCGAAACCGAAAAATACGCGCACGTTACCTATTTCTTTAACGGCGGGCGCGAAGAGATCTTCGCGGGTGAGGAGCGCACGCTCGTTCCCTCCGACCGCACCGTTGCAACCTACGACCTCGCTCCGCGCATGAAGGCGCGCGAGATTACCGATGAAGCGCTCGCCGCTCTTGCATCGGGTTCTTTTGATGCGGTGGTCATGAATTACGCCAACGCCGACATGGTCGGGCACACCGGAAAATGGGAGCCGACCGTCGAGGCCTGCGAGGTGCTCGACGGCTGCATCGCCGAGCTTGCACAGGCCGTGCTTGCAGCAGGCGGGCTCTTGGCGATAACGGCCGACCATGGAAATGCCGAAGAGAAAATCGATGAAGCCGGAAATCCGCTCACCGCGCATACGACCAACCCGGTTCCGTTGATCTTGGTCGCGGATGCTTTGGAGAGCGGATTGCGCGCCGGTGGAAAACTCGGCGACGTTGCGCCGACGCTTTTGACGTTGATGGGCCTTCCGGTGCCCACGGAGATGACCGGATCGATTCTTCTCGAACCATAACCGCACGGCCACAAGGAGGGACCACCATGATCGATCGACGCGCCCCATCGGATAAAGTCCTCTCGCGCGATGCCGCAACGATAGAACAGCTCGCCGGAGGAAAGATCGACGTGGCGATTGTCCTCGGCACGGGGCTCTCGACCGCGCTGCACCAACACTGGAACTTCAACGCGCTCCCATACGACCGGCTCCTTGGGATTCCGGTCGCACCGTTGCTCGGCCATGCCGGTGAAGTACTCGTCGGCGTCTGGCGAGGAAAGCGCGTCGCCGCATTCGCCGGACGCGTGCATCTCTATCAAGGCTTCTCCGCACAGCAAGTCACCGCGACGGTACGGCTCGCCGTCGAAGCGGGTGCAAGCACGCTCTTACTGACGAACGCGGCGGGAGCGATCAACGAAAGTTACGCCGCCGGCGATCTGATGTTGATTGCCGATCAACTCAACCTTACCGGCCACAACCCGCTCGTCTCCTTACCGCAACAGAATCTCTTTCTCGATTGCAGCGAGCTCTACAGCGAGCGCCTTCGCGCCCATCTGCGCGCCGCTGCGGGTTCAACGCCGCTGCACGAGGGCGTCTATGCCGGATTGCTCGGCCCAACCTACGAGACCCCGGCAGAGGCGCGGTGGCTCCGCACGGTCGGCGCCGATGCCGTCGGCATGTCGACGGTGCTCGAAGCGATCGTCGCAAAATATCGCGGACTCAGTACGGCCGGCGTCAGCGTCATCACCAATCAAGCCGGTGCTCCGGCGACCGGGCACGATGCAGTGAACGCCGCGGCTGCCAAAGCCGGCGACCGACTCGCCGATCTCATCGACGGCTTCTTGATGCACGTCTAGCGTCGCGATTCGCAGGCGGCGTTATCGCGCAAGCCGATAACTGCCGCTTGCATCGATCGAGAGGCGCGTCCCCTCGATTGCAACGCTCCGGGTAACGTGGTCCCAAAACGTCAACACCTTCAGCGCGATCGGACGCAGGCGCGCGATATACTCACGTGCGCGCCGCGAGAGCGTGAGCGTGTCGCGCGTCCATTCCGGACGATCGGGCGAGAACGGCGGCGCCTCGAGTTCGATCTCGGCAACATGCGGAGCGATCGCCGCAAGCGGATCGGTATATGCGCGTCCGGAGCTGCGTTGCAGCTCCTCGCCTTCAATGCGCCGCACGAACGTAGGGCTGCGCGCGAAGTTGCTGCAACGCGCTGATGTGGAGTTGCGAAACGCGCTGACGCGTAACCCCCAACGTAGAGCCGACCTTCGCGAGCGACTCTCCGTGCAGATAGTGGTCGACGACGACCGTGCGTTTGCGCTCCGGAAGGCGCGATAGCCCGGCACCGATCTCCGCATCGCGTTCGTTGCGCAGCACCGCGAGTAACGGATCGCCGCTCCAATCGAGCGGCACACGCACGTGCTCGGGAAGCGGCGAATCGAGCGAGAGCGGATTGCGTTCGGCGACCTCGGCGGCGCTCGCGCGATACTGCGGAAAACGTTCTTCGAGAACGCGCTCGCTCGGCATCGCGCCCTCGCGCGCGGCGATTGCGAAACGCTCGCGTTCGACGGCGCGCAGGACGCGGCGCGCGCGCTCGCCGACCGGGTCGCGCCGACGCAAGGCGTTGATCATCGATCCGAAGACGATCTTCGCTGCAAAGCCTTCCAGCGGAATCCCGAGCGAACTATCGTAGCGGTCGACCGCGCGAACGATGGCGAGATATCCCTCGCCGAGTAACTCTTCGTGTTCGGCCTGCCTGATGACCCGTTTGACGCGCCGCGCGAGGCGACGCACCAACGGCACCAACGAGAGAATCGTTGCGTCGCGTTTGGTCATCGCGGCGCAGCCATCTGCCGAGCGACTTCCTGCGCGAACGGCTGCAGAATCTCCGTCCCCAATCCGCCGAGCGCGCGATCCAGCGGCGCAAGCGCAGTTTCGAGCAGCACGCTCTCCAACGTCGCGAGCACCGGCGCTTCGATCGCGCTAGCCACGATTGAGATTATCCGCGATACGAAGCATCTCATCGGCGGCCTGTACGCCCTTCGCGTTCGCTTCATAGGCTCGCTGCGCGCCGAGGATCGCCATCATCTCTTCGACCACCGAGACATTCGATGCCTCGAGCATACCGAAGCGAATCTGCGGCTTGCCGATCGCCGAAGCATCGATCGTGCGCGCCGCCCCCGATTCGGGGCTTGCAGCGAGCAGCGTGCCGGCGATCTGGTGCAGGCGTTCCGGCGCGGGAAAGACCGCAAGCCGAATCCGCCCGAGTTCGCGCACGCCGTGCGTTGTCTGCGCGCTCACGCGCCCGTCGCGCGCGACGCGCACGTTGACGGCATCACTTGGAATGCGAACGCCTTCGAGCCGCCAGCCGCGTCGATCGCGCAGCGTTCCATCGGCAGCGCGCTCGAACGAGCCGTCACGCGTGTAGGCATGTCGACCGCGGTCGTCGGAGACGATGAAGAATCCGGGGCCGGATATCGCGCAATCGAACGGGCCGCCGGTTTTCAGCAGCTTCCCCTGCCCGAAGACGAGACGACGCCCCAACGAGGCAACCCCGATCGCGCCGCCGTCGCTCGTGGCGAGTGCGGTGAAACGCATGCTCGAACGCTTGAAGGCGGTTACATCGGCGTTGGCGAGATTCGCTGCGATCGTATCGAGATTTTTTTGCTGCGCGGCCATGCCCGTTGCCGCGGCGTAGAGTGCTCGGTCCACGTTGCTGCCTTTCTTACTGCAGTTGCGCGACTTCGTCGGTCGCTTTCTTCCGTGTCGCTTCGATCCGGGCGATCACCCGTTGCGCACCTTCGAACGAACGCTGCGCTGCCAATACATCGACCATCTCGGAGATTGCGTCGACGTTTGCGGTCATCGCGAAGCCGACGTCGAGCGTCGCACTCGCGCCGATTCCGAGGCGACCGCAGATGCGCTCCCCGAGGCGTAACGTGCCGTCGCTGAAGAAGCGCGCTCCCGGAGGAACGCGAAGCGGATGTTGCGATGCGTCGAGCAGCACGCGACCATGCGGATCGCGCAACGTACCGAAGCGATCGCGGGTCAAGCGCGCATTCCCAAGGCGAACGATCGCGCCGCGCGCGTCGCGAACCAGGAACGTTCCGCCGCGCACGGCGAGGTCGAAGGGGCGCCCGGTCGGGCGCAGCGCACCGGCGCGCGTGTCGGCGACGGCGCGGATATGCACGCCGTTGCGATCGATGCTTCCGCGCGCCCGAAGGCGCGCAAATCCATCGCTCGACGCATTTGCGAGATTACCGGTTGCGATATCGAGCCGGCGTTGCGCGGCGTACATCGCCTGCGCTGCCCATTGGATTCCCGTCATGCGAGAAACCTACGCTGCAATGGTTACGCGCGCGTGAGGGCGCTATTGCCGAAAGAAGAACGCGCACCGGGCCCCGAGGGCGGCCGGTACGGTTCTCCGATTCGAGCCGTCTTTCTTTAGCGAAAAATAGGGTTCAAGGGAGCGTTGACGGCCGGGGTCGCCGACGGGGACGGATTCAGGAAAAGCTTGGCGATTGCCGGTTTCATGCTCTGCTCGGCGACCGCGACCGCTTTTGCACCGAAATTGACGATCAGCAAGCTGCCAATCTGCGCGTGCGCTTCTGCCAATCTGCGGATCGTGCCGCCGCAGCCAACGAGAGCGAGGCGTAGCGAGGCGAACGAACTTCCGCTATATTCGGACTGTTCGACGCGGATCGTCGGAACGATAATGCCGTTCACGTCATCGCTCGCGCAGAGCTGAGCGGCTTCGGCGATAACGCGAAGGTCGTCGGTACGCGGCGCGACCTTCACGGTGAATCCCCGCTGCCGGAGTCGTTTGACGAAGGCGTTGCTCATGTCGTGGGAACGCGGATCGGAGATGCCCGGTTGACCGAATGGAAACACCAGATACGCGTTCGCGCCCGCTGTGGGCTCGACGTTCGTGGCTGGTGTTGACGAACTCACGGGTTGCGGAGTCGAGGCCGAGACGCCGTCGGCGACGATTGTGCGTACAGCGCGTTTTGCCGCGGCACGGAACGCCGTATCGACTGCGGCACCGAGGTTTCCGACCGAATCAACGCCCGATGGCGCCGCGTCGCCGGTAGCGACCGCACTTGAGTGGACGCGCCCCGAGCAGCCGACTTCATCGACGCGCAGTGCAGCGTGCGTCGGATAGCGCAGAATCGTCAGAAAGAATGTAATACTGAATCGCTTCATCGTCTGCTCGTAGCGACCATCGGGGATCAAAAGGCCCGCGGTGTGATAGGTGCTACAGAGTTTGGCGGCGTCGGCAACGGCGCGGAGATGGTTCATCGGTGAACCAACGACGGCTTTGATTCCAGACGCTGCGAGATCACGGGCGATATCGGTCGTGATCGCTGCCGCATGGGGATCGGTGCTGCCCGGCTCTTGGTACGGAACGAGGAGAAAGCTCGCTGTAGCGGAGCTCGGAGTAGGGCTTGGCACCGGAGCGGCCGGCAACGCCGAAGCGACGACTGGGGCTGCAACGAGCGTAGCGAGTGCGATGAATGCGAAATGGCGAAATGAAATACGAAACATACTTTCCTTGAAGGCAAGCGCCGTCCGAAGTAAACTCGCAGGAGCATAGCACGGAAACTTTACAATCGCCTCCGACCTTTCCATACAGAAGGGGAGATCGGGGGCGATCGGTGCTGCGCGCCGCTCCGCTTACAGGCGCGCGAGAATGGCGTCGGCGAACGCCGACGTGCTCGACGACGGCTCGCCGAGATCGATGGTGCGCGCTCCGGACGCGAAGGCCGCTTCGACCGCGCTCTCGATGCGTTGCGCGCCCGCTTCGTCGCCGAGGCTCGTGCGCAGCAGCATCGCCGCCGAGAGAATCGCCGCAGTCGGGTTCGCGATGCCTTTCCCTGCGATATCGGGTGCACTGCCGCTGATTGGCTCGTAGAGCCCGAAACGTCCGCGCTCGTGTGTGCGCGTGCCGAGGCTCGCGCTCGGAAGCGTGCCGATCGAGCCGGCGAGCATCGCCGCTTCGTCGGAGAGAATATCGCCGAACATATTCTCCATCACCATCACGTCGAACGCGCGCGGATGACGGACGAGCTGCATCGCTGCCGTATCGACGAGCAGATGATCGAGCGTAACGTCGGGATACTCCGTTGCGACCCGCGTCACGACCCGGCGCCATAAGCGCGAGGTCTCGAGAATGTTCTGCTTGTCGACCGAGGTGACGTGCGAGCGGCGGGTGCGCGCGAGATCGAAGGCGACGCGCGCGATCCGTTCGATCTCCGGCGCACGATAGACCATCGTGTCGACCGCGCACTCGATGCCGTCGACGACGCGTTGCTCCTTCGGCTGCCCGTAGTATATGCCGCCGGTGAGTTCGCGGACGATCGTGCAGTCGAGTCCAGCGACGATATCGGGTTTTAGCGTCGAGGCAAATTCGAGCCCCGAGAAGACGCGCACCGGGCGCACGTTGGCGAAGAGTTCGAAATCGCGCCGGAGCAGAAAGAGCGCGTATTCGGGGCGCGCATCGAGCGCTTTCCCGTCGTACTCGGGTAGCCCGACGCTGCCAAAGAGAATCGCGTCGGCGCGCTCGCAGAGCTCGCGCGTCGCATCGGGAAGCGCGCTCATCCCTTGCCGCAGCGCGCTGCCGCCGACCGGCGCTTCGATGCAATCGATATCGGGGCGAACCGCCGCAAGCACGCGAACCGCTTCGCGCACGACCTCTGGCCCGATGCCGTCACCGGGCAAAACTGCTACTTTCGGTTTCAAGTTTTAATACACCGTAATGCGCGTGGTATCGTCGCTCAGCAGTTGCGGAGCTTCTTCATCTATCACCGTGACGCTCTCGGCGACGACGGTTGGGGCGATGCCGTTATTCGGCGTCCGGTCGAGCAGCGCCAGATGCGTGGTAAGAAGGCTTCGGAGTTCGCTCTTCACTTTTTCGGCGTGCTCGCGCGCACGCTGCTCTTCGCGACGAACCTCGGCGATCGCATCGTTGAAGCCGGCGACTTCGCGCTCCGCCGCGATGCGCGCTTGCGCCCGAATGAGGTCGGCCTCTTTATGCGCCGAGGCCTTCACTTCATCGGCGGTGCGCTGCGCGAGCACCAAGGTGTTTTGCAACGATTCTTCCATCGCTTTAAAATGCGAGATGCGTTCTTTGAGATCGGCGATCTCCGTCTGCAACGCGACCCGTTCCTGCGCGTAGTCCTCAAGCGTTTCGATGATCTCGTCGAGAAAACGGTCGACATCGGTACGGTCGTATCCCTGAAGCGCGCGCTTGAATTCCTTATGTTGGATATCGATCGGCGTGATTTTTTCCATGCTTATCCCCTATTCACCATAAAATCGAGCCCACCGTCGGCGCCCATCGATTCGCGCAGCCCGGCGGCATTGACGGTGATACCGGCGGGAACGATGAGATACATCGCCTCGGCAAGCTTCTGCATCTTGCCGTCGATCGTGTAGGCGACACCGGAAGTAAAATCGACGACGCGCTGTAAGAGCGCGCGGTCGGCGTTCTGCAAATTGACGATGACGACTTGACGCGAACGCAAAGCGTCGGCGATCTCGACGACATCTTGGTACGAGCGCGGCGAATACACGCTGACTTCGGTACCGTTGCGCCGCTGCGCCTGAGCCCCGTGCGCGATCGGCACGACGCGCGAATGCGCCGGCTCCTCGTCGAAATACTCTTCTTCCTCTTCGCGTACGGAGAAGAACGAACCGATTCTTTGAAAAACGCTCACCTCGTCACCTCCTTCGTCAGCTCGGTCGTGCGCCGAAGAGCGCGCTCCCGATACGCAGCATCGTCGAACCCGCGCGAACCGCCTCCCGCCAATCGCCCGACATGCCGATCGAGAGTGTTGTTCCACCAACGAGCGCGAACGTCTTTGCGGCCTGCTCGAAAGCGGCCGAAATCGCTCCGCGGTCGGCGGTAATGGGGCCGACCGCCATCACCCCGTCGAGGCGGAGGTGTGCTTGGGCGCGGATGCGTTCGGCGAGCCGCGGCGCTTCGTCGGGAAGGCAACCGAAGCGCTCGCTCGGCGAGATATTGAGTTGGAGCAGCACCGGCAGGGTACGCCCCGCCCGCTCCGCCCCGCGTCCCAGGGCGATCGCCGCCTCCTCGCGATCGACCGACTGCACGCAATCGACGAGCGCCGCGATCTTCGCCGCCTTATTGCTCTGCAGGTGGCCGATGAAGTGGAGCTGGGGCGCGAGCCCCTCCTCGCGCAGCGGGGTGAACTTCTCGGCGGCTTCTTGCAGATAGTTTTCCCCGAAGAGGCGCAGCCCGGCGGCGTACGCCTCGCGAATCGCCGCGAGCGGCTGCTTCTTACTGACCGCGAGGATCGCTAGACTCTCCGGCGCGCGGCCGCACGCGACGAGTTCGCGCTCGATCTCGGCGCGCATTGCCGCGACGCGTTCAGCCAGCACGCGTCGGAAGACTCTCCTCGGTACGCTCGCCGCGCTTCACCGACCACCAGATCCCGGCCGCACCGATGAAGATCATCGGTACCGCCAGCAACTGCCCACCGGTGAGGCCGAGGAAAAGAATTCCCGGCGACCGCCAAATCTCGGCGATGCTGCGCGCAATGCCATAGAGCATGAACCAGGTCCAACCGACGACGCCGTCGGCGGGCTTGCGCCGGTAGAGCAACAGCAAGATCGGCAACGTCGCGATGTCGAGAATTCCTTCGTAAATTTGCGACGGGTGGCGATACTGATTGCCCCACTGCAGCGTGTCGCCGGGAATCATGCACCACGGATGGTCGGGGCGGCAGATGCGTCCCCACAGCTCGTCGTTGATGAAATTCACCATGCGCGTGATCGTGATACCGATCGGCAGCATCATCACCACTTCGTCGCCGAGGACGAGGAACTTCAGGTGCGGGTGCTTGCGCAAGAATAAGAAAATCGCAATGACGACGCCGATCAGCCCGCCGTGGAAGGCCATCCCACCCTGCCACACGGCGACAAAGAGAATCGGATGCGAAAAGTATTGTGCGACGGTGTGACAGGATTGCACGCGCGAGATATCCTGCCGACACGTAATCATATCGGCGATATCGAAGAGCGCTCGCCCGCCGACGAGCACGCCGATGAGCGCGTAGACGAGGAAATCTTGAATCTCGTTGGCGGTTAAGCCGAGACGCCGCCGCCCGATCGGGCGCGCCATCCAGAAATAGACCGCGATGAATCCCAGCAGGTACGCAATGCCGTACCAATGCACCGCGATCGGCCCGAGGCGAAACGCAATCGGTGAAATATTCGGGTAGACAAACCAGTGTTGCATGTAGTCCTTCTGTGGCGATGCCTCTACAGGCCCGCGCGAGCCGCCGTCGTACAATAGGGGCGTACGTGAACACGACTGCGCATATCAGCGTCGGCCTCGCGTTCCTCGCGGGCTTCGTTTCCTTCGTCTCGCCATGCGTCCTCCCGCTGGTGCCGGCCTATCTATCCTTTTTGACGGGAGCGAGCCTCGAGGAACTCCGCGCCGAAGAGGCGGCCCCTGCACTCCGCGCGCGAGCGATGACGCATGCGCTCGCCTTCATCCTGGGCTTCACGGTGGTCTTCACGCTGCTGGGAATCTCGGCGAGCGCGCTCGGCGGGGCGCTCGCGGCGAACCGCACGCTCGTCGCCGAGATCGGCGGCGCGGTGGTCGTCGTGCTCGGGCTGCACATGATGGGGCTGCTCCGCATTCCGCTGCTGATGATGGATACCCGCGCGCACGTCGCCGGGAGCCGCCCGCGATCCCTGCTCACCTCGTTCGTCGTCGGGATCGCCTTCGCGGCGGGTTGGTCGCCCTGTATCGGGCCGATTCTCGCAGGCATTCTCGCGCTGGCGTCGCAGCAACAGACGCTCCAAGCCGCTTGGTTGCTCGTCGTCTATTCCGCGGGGCTCGCCGTACCGTTCTTTGCAACCGCGGTGGCGATCGGCTTGGTTCTACCGCTGCTCGACCGTATCAAACGCTTCATTCCCGCAATTGAATTCACCGCCGGAGCGTTCATGGTTCTCGTCGGGCTCGTGCTCGTCAACGACGCTTTCCTCACTATCGCCGGAGTATTTTATCAGTTTGTCCCAGCACCAAAAATCTAGCACCGCTGCGCTCGCCATCTCGGTCGTCGCCATCGTTGCCTTCGCGCTCGATCAATACACCAAACGCCTCGTGCAGCAATCGTTGCTCCCTAACGAAAGTCGGGTTGCAATCCCGCACCTGCTGCGCTGGACCTACGAACGAAACTATCACGGCGCGTTCGGGCTCTTCGGCAGCAATGCCACGCTGCTCATCGCGATGGCGGTGGTCGTGCTCGTGCTCTTTTGGGTCAGCTTTCGCGAGGCGGCGGCGCATTCGCGGCTCGTCCGCTTGGCATTCGGCCTCATCGTCGGCGGCGCAATCGGCAATATCGTCGACCGCATCCATTTTGGCTACGTCGTCGATTTCATTGATTTCTATCGCGTCTGGCCGAACATCTTCAATATCGGCGATTCGTGCGTGACCGTCGGCGTCGCGCTGCTTCTCCTGTCGAGCCTCCTTGCGTCACGTCGTCGCACCTGACGAGGCGGGCGCTCGTCTCGACGTCACCATCGCGCGGCACGCCGCCGCACCGCGTTCGCGAGTAGCCGAGGCGATTCGCAGCGGCGCGGTGCGCGTCAACGACGAACCCGCGCGCGCGAGCCGTCAGCTCGTCGAAGGCGACATCCTCGACTACGAACTCGCCGAAGCGACGCCGCTCGTCGCGGCGCCCGAACGCATCGATCTCGCGATTATCTACGAAGACGAGGATCTGCTCGTCGTCGATAAGGCCGCCGGCATGGTAACGCACCCCGCGCACGGCACGCGCAACGGAACGCTGGTGAACGCATTACTCGGCTATCTCGGCACGCTTCCCGGAGATGCGCTGCGCCCCGGCCTCGTCCATCGCCTCGACCGCGATACCTCGGGGCTGCTCGTTATCGCGAAGACCCCCGAGGCGCTCTCGGGGCTCGGCATCGCGATGAAAGCACGTCGCATTTCGCGCGAATATCTCGGCTTGGTGCACGGCACGCCGGAGTTCGACCGCGGAACGCTCGACGGACCGATCGGGCGCGAGCCGCACAACCGACTGAAATATATCGTCACGCGCGACGGACGCCGCGCGATCACGCATTACGAAGTCGTCGAACGCTTCGCGCGCCACAGCGAGCTGCGATTCCGCTTAGAGACCGGGCGCACGCATCAAATTCGCGTCCACTGCGCGGCGATGCATCACCCGATCTACAACGACCCCGTGTACGGGCGCAGCGTTCCCGGCTCGCCGCTTCCCGGGCAGGCGCTCCACGCGTGGCGACTCTCCTTCGCTCACCCACGCACGCACGTCGAACTCGCATTCGAAGCGGCGCCGCCGCCGGCGTACGCAGCGGTGCGCGCGCATCTCGCCGCACACGAATCGTGAGCGGCTTCGAACTCCTCGCACGCTCCGGCAGCGCGCGCCGCGCCCGCCTCACGCTCGCGCACGGAAGCGTCGAGACGCCGACCTTTATGCCGGTCGGAACGGCGGCGAGCGTCAAAGGGCTGCAGCCGCGCGAGCTCCGCGAATCCGGAACGCAGATTTTGCTAGCGAACGCTTACCATCTGCGGCTGCGCCCGGGGCGCGATACGCTCCTCGCCGCCGGTGGGCTACACCGTTTTATGGCGTGGAATGGACCGATTCTCACCGATTCGGGCGGCTTCCAAGTTTTTTCGTTACAGGATCGCCGCAAACTCGATCCCGACGGCGTCACCTTCAAATCGCATCTCGACGGCAGCACGCACCGCTTCACTCCCGAAGATAGCGTTGAGTTTCAAGAAGCGATCGGTGTCGACATCGCCATGCAACTCGATGTCTGCGTGAAGTTACCGGCGAGCGGCGAGGAGCTTGAAGCGGCGGTCGCGATGACGAGCTCCTGGGCGCAACGCGGCGCCGAAGCGCGCCGCGCGAGCGATCGAACGCAACTCTTCGCCATCGTGCAAGGTGGGCTCGACGAACGGCTCCGCGAGCGCAGCGCGCGCGAACTCGTCGCCCTCGATCTTCCCGGCTACGCAATCGGCGGGCTCTCGGTCGGAGAGACGCGCGATGAGATGGAGCGGATGGCGCGCTTTACCGCCGCGTTGCTCCCCGTCGAAAAACCACGCTACATCATGGGCATCGGCACCGTCGCCGATATCGCGGTCGCGGTCGACTGCGGCATCGATATGTTCGACTGCGTCTATCCGACGCGTTGCGGGCGGAACGCGCGCGCGATGACGCGCTCCGGTGAGTTCAATATCCGCAACGCGGCCTACATTCGCGATTTCACCCCCGTCGATCCGCGCTGTACGTGCATGGTCTGCACCACCTATACGCGCGCCTATCTCTGCCATCTTTTTCGTGCCGGCGAGATGCTCGGGCCGCAATTGCTCTCGTATCACAACGTCGCGTTGTTGCACGCACTCATGGCCGAAGCGCGCGACGCGATCGAGCGCGACGCCTGGCCGGCGTGGCGCGACGCGCTCTTCGCCGAGCTTACGTCGGCGCGCTAATCGCGCGCTCGCAGTCGTCGCAGATCGCGCCGCGCGCGTCGCCTTCGTGCAGATCGCGGAACTTCCAACAGCGCGCGCACTTCGCTCCGCTCGCAGCCCCGATCGTGAGGCGCGGATTCTGCGCCTCCGCATCGCGATGCAGGCGCACCTCCGAGACGATCAATGCTTCCCGTAAGGTATCGCCGAGCGCCGCGAGCGCATCGACGTGTTCGCCGGAGGCGTAGAGGTCGACCGCCGCTTCGTAATCGCGCGGCGAAGCCGATGCCGCGACCTGCGAACGTAACGCGCGCAGTTGCTCCCAGAGCGCGAGATCGTCGGCGTTCGTCACGCGGTGTTCGTCGGCGAATCGCAGCGCGAAAACACTCTCGCGCTCGCCGCGCAGTGCCGGCGAGAGCGACTGCCACGCCTCCTCCGCCGTAAACGGCAGCAACGGCGCGAGCACGGTGAGGAAACCGCGCAGCAGATAGAAGAGCGCCGATTGCGCGCTTCGGCGCCGCGCTCCATCGCGCCGCCCCGAGTAGAGCGGATCTTTCCAGGCATCGAATGCAAGCCCCGACATCTCGCTCTCAAACGCAACGATGGCGAGATAGGCGTCGTGAATGCCGAACGCCGCGTACCGCGCGCGCACATCGGTAACGAATGCATCGGTGACGCTGCAGGCAAGACGATCGAGTGGGAGCATCTCCGCGGGTTCGACGATCGTCTCGGGGGTGAGATCGGCGATATTCCCGAGGATGAACCGAATGCGGTTGCGGATGTTGCGATAGACGCGCGCGACCTGTTCGACGACGTTCGGCCCGAAGCGCACGTCGTCGACGAACTCCACCGATGCCGACCAGAGCCGCAGCACGTCGGCGCCGTAGGTTGCCATCGCGTCGCGCGCATCGATACCCGTGCCGCGCGATTTACTCATCGGGCGACCCTGTTCGTCGTTCACCCAACCGTTCTTCACCACGCAACGATAGGGCGCGTGCCCTTGCAGCGCGACGGCGGTGACGATCGAACTCCGGAACCATCCGCGATATTGGTCGCCGCCCTCCAACACGAGATCGCTCGGCCACGGCAGCGTGTCGTCGTGCCCGAGCACCGCGAGATGCGTCACCCCCGATTCAAACCAGATATCGACGATGTTGCGCTCTTTCTCGAAATCCGTTCCGCCGCAGCGCTCGCAATGGAATCCCTCGGGCAGAAAGCGTTCGACCGGCTCGGACCACCACGCGTCGGCACCAACCTCGCGGAAACGCGCCGCCGCGATGCGCGCGACGCGCGGATCGAGCAACGACTCGTTGCAGCCTTTGCAGAGAAGCGCCGGAATCGGCGTGCCCCACGTGCGCTGTCGCGAGATGCACCATTCGGGATGATTCTCGAGCATCTGCACGAGTCGCGCGCGCCCCCACTCCGGCTCGTAGGCGACGCCCTCGGCGGCTTCGACCGCGCGCGCTCGCAGCCGATTCTGATCCATCGCGATGAACCACTGCGCGGTCGCGCGGAAAATCACCGGCTGGTGACAGCGCCAACAATGCGGATAGCTGTGCGAGTAACTCTCGAAGCGCCAGAGCGCGCCGCTCGCGCGCAGGTCGGCGACGATGCGTTCGTTCGCTTCGAAAACCTGCATCCCGGTGTAGGGCGCCGCCTCGGCGGTGAAGTGTCCCGACGCGTCGACGGGGTTGAGAATCGGCAGATCGTATTTGACGCCGGTCGCAAAATCGTCGGCGCCGTGCCCGGGGGCGGTATGCACCGCACCGGTTCCGGTTTCGAGATCGACGTAATCGGCGAGCACGACCGCCGAATCGCGTTGCGCGAACGGGTGACGCAACTGCGCTCCGTCGATCGCACTCCCCGGAACGGCGGCAAGCAAATGTGCCTGCGCGAACGCCTCGCCGAGTGCTTGTTCGGCGAGCGCCTCGGCGACCACGATGCTCTCCTCGCCGATGCGGTAGAGCCCGTAGGAAGCATCGGCGCGGAGTGCAACCGCGACGTTGGCGGGCAGCGTCCACGGCGTCGTCGTCCAAATCAGGAACGAGAGCGGCGTATTTTCAGCATCGGTGAGGCCGAAACGCGCGAGCAGATCTGCACGCTGCGCTCCCTCGGCGCGAAAGCGCACGTAGATCGAGGGCGAGACCTTCGTTTCGTATTCGATCTCCGCTTCGGCGAGCGCCGTTTCGTCGTGAATGCACCACAGGGTCGCGCGCAAACCGCGATAGAGTTGCTTGCGTTCGGCGAGCGTTGCGAGCGCGTCGACGATCGTCGCTTCAAACGCGGCATCGACGGTGCGGTACGGGCGATCGAACTCGGCGAAGACGCCCATGCGTTCGCGCGTCGCGCCCTGTCGCTCCAACCAGTAGAGCGCGCGCTCTTTGCATTTCGCGCGCAGCTCCAACGGATCGATCTCGTGAAAATCCTTGACGCCGAGATGTTTGAGCGTCTCCAACTCGATGGGCAGCCCATGCATATCCCAGCCCGGAACGAAACGTGCGGCGCGCCCTTCCAGCAACGCGATTTTGACGAACGTGTCTTTGAGCACCATGTTGAGAAAATGTCCCATGTGCAACTCGCCGTTGGCGTAGGGCGGGCCGTCGTGGAGAATCCACGGTTTGGCATTTGCGTTGCGCTCGAGGGCGCGCTGGTAAATGCGATGCTCGTTCCACCACGCAACGCGCGCCGGCTCGCGCTTGGGAAGCTCCGCTTTCATGGGGAAATCGGTAGCGGGAAGGTTGAGGGTAGCGCGATAATCCGCGCGCGAAGCGTCGTTCATGGGAGGGCTTTCATTCGCCCTCGGCA
>JAJYFM010000048.1 GCA_021790895.1 bacterium | reverse complement strand
CGCCCCCGAGTACGTTCGTGACGGTCGCGGCGGTGTACGGCGGCGAGATCTCCAAAACCGTCGTCGGGACGCCATAGTTCGCTGCAAAAACATTCCCGCTCGCGTCTTCGGCAAGAAGAAACGCCGAGGTCAAGGGAACGGTGACAGCGGGGCTCTGCGTAGAACTCGTCAGCGGCAACGTGTACCCGTCGACAGTACCGCCGTTCATATTCGCAACCATCGCCATCGGCGTCACTTTCGCCGTCATCGCCGAGGCGAGCGAACAGACCGCTCCCGTCTGCGCGCAGGCATTGGTCTCCCCCGCCGGGTAGCTCGCCGTAATGCCGAAGGTCTCCGTTCCGACGACAGTGGGCGAGGCCTGCGCGAACGACACCACGTTCGGATGACTCGCGGTCGGTTGCGTGACCGTTGCGACCACCGGGCCGCTCGCGCTCACCGTAAAGGTCGGCGCGCCCGCGCCGACGATGAAGTTGCCGTCGGCGTCCTGCGCAAGCACATTCACTGCGTTCGTACCGGCGCTCGATACGTTGATCGCCTTCGGAATGCCGCTGAGCGTCAGCGGCACGGTATTATTGGTATTCGCCGTGATGGTAAATGCAACGCTCTGCGCGGTCGAGAGCGCATTCCCCGTCCCGTTCGTACCGTCGTAGGTAGTAATCGATGCCGTATACGAACCGGCAGCCAAACTCAACGAAACCGTGCAGAGCGTGCCCGCGAGCGAGCTGGTGCACCCCGGCGAGCTCGGCGTGAGGCCGATGCTCTGGTTGACCACGTTAGTCGTCCCTTGCAACACGGCGATCGTCATCGATTGCGTCGCCGGCGAAACGTAGGCGGGGCTTCGTCCGCTCGAGGTCGTTTTCGGCGGCACCGTCACCGCGAAACGCACGCCCCCGTTCACCCCGGTTGTCGGGTGAGGAATCGTCGAGCCGAGGCCGCCGGAACCCGCTCCCCCTCCTCCGCAACCGGCAAGGAGCGCCAGAGCGCCGACGCATGCGACCCCACGGACTGCGGGAAAAATACGCATGAAAACTCCCTCGAACGAACGCGATGAACGGTTGGAAGCCAGTTAACGATGGCCCGGGATGTTTGACCCATGCAAACACTCCTCCTTTCCCTTTCATTCGAACAACTGTAAAACTCGGCCTGATATTATCGCCCAAGCAGGAACCTTTTTCCGCCGCGAGAATCGAAGGCCACTCGCTACTGTTGAGGAGAGTTTTGATGCACTTTCGGCGGCCTTTTTTTGGGGTATGCGCGTTCCTAACAATGGGAGCGCTCGCAGCCTGCTCCCCGGGTGGGGGCACCGGGCCGGGGATCGCGACACCGCCCTCGGCACCTACACTCACCGTGAACCTTATCGGCCCGCTTCAAACCGTCGGGCAGACCGCCGTTTTGCAGGTGAGTCAGCCCGGCTTCCTCGGCCCCTACACGATCACATCAAGCAACGGCGCGGTGTTGAGCCTTCAGCAAAAACTGCAGTCGACGCAGCGCGCTCCTCAGTCCGGCGGGCCGCAGACGATCATCAGTCCGAACGGTCAAGCGTACGTCGTGGCACTCGCACCGGGCAACGCGTCGATCACCGTAAATGGCTCCGAGAGTCTTACGATCGCGCCGACGACATTACAAAACATCACCATCGCAGCTGCGACCCCGACACCGAGCCCGAGCCCGAGCGCGTCACCGTCACCGTCACCGTCACCGACGCCGACGCCGAATCCGATGGGCATCGCGCCGAGCACGCTCGCGCTCACCGGCACCGGGGCAAGCAACGCGCAGACGCTCGTCGTGACGGAGACCGGCTACACCGGCAGCTTCACCGAAAGCGATACGTGCAGCACGATCGCGACGGTCACCCCGAGCAGCGGCACCGGCCCCAGCTTCACGTTCACGGTAACCGGTCTCGCCGCAGGAACCTGTAGCGCAACCTTCGCCGATACGAACGGGCAGCACGTTACCGCCAATATCGGCGTGACGACGACCGGGGTGGTCATTCAGTAACCACGCGAAACACGAATGCTGGATTTCGCTTGAAAGGGCGCGCTGCAATAGGGCAGCGCGCTTTTTCATCTCCGCCGACCTTCGAAGCCCTCGAGAACGGGAATCCGGCGGCGAGAATGTGAAACGCCGAACCCCATGAAGATCGACGAAATTCGGCGTGGCTTCGAGCGACCGTTCTGGGTTGCCAATATCAGCGAAATTTTCGAACGACTCTCGTATTACGCCGTCTTCTCCACCCTCGCACTCTACCTCAATCAGACCCTCGGCTTCTCGACCGCGCTCTCGGCGAGTCTCAGCGGCATCTTCGGCGGTGCGGTCTGGTGATGGCGATCTTCGGCGGGGCACTCGCCGATCGCATCGGCTTCCGCCGCGCGCTCTCGGCGGCATACTTTATTCTGACCTGCGCCTATTTTATGGTCGGCTCGATCGGCGCTCCGTGGCTCGCCCCCGTTCGCGCCGTCGTTCCGCTCGGCTTACTCGCCGGAGTCATCCTATTTTTACCGGCGCTCGGCGTCGCTCTCGTCAAACCCTCGGTCGTCGGTACGACGGCACGCTCTTCGAAAGAGAGCGTTCGCTCCATCGGTTACTCCATCTATTACACGATGGTCAACATCGGCAGCACGCTCGGCCCATTCCTTGCAGGCTGGCTGCACTCGCGGCTCCCTCCACAGGATGTATTTTTAATCGCTGCCGTCAGCGTCTCGCTGATGTTCTTTGTCGTGCTCGCTTTCTATCGCGAACCGCGCGGTCAAGCGCGCGAAGCGTCGAGCGCACCGGCAGAGCCGTTCCGCGATTTCTTAACGGTATTCAGCAATTGGCGTTTCGTTCTCTTCCTTGTGATTTTCTCAGGTTACTGGATCGTTTATTGGCAGCAATATTTGATTCTTCCGATCTACATTCACGATTTCATCGATCCCAAAGCCAATACTGCAATGATTCTCATCACCGATCCGCTCATCGTTATTACTTTGACGGTGGCCATGAATGCCCTCACCCGTCGCATTCCGTCGTTTCGAGCGCTGACGATCGGGACGCTCGTTACCTCGGTGGGATGGTTACTCATCGCTGCGAAGGCGAGCGTTCTTATGGCCGTCCTTAGTCTCGTCGTACTCGCACTCGGCGAGATCATTCAATCGCCGCGCTACTACGAATATATCTCGCGCCTCGCGCCGCCCGGGCAGCAAGGCACGTACATGGGCTTTGCATTTCTTCCAATCGGCATCGGTTCGATCGTCGGTGGCTGGTTCGGCGGAACGCTGCTGCAGCATTTCGGCAGCGGCAAGCAGTACCCACCGACGATCTGGTGGATCGTTACCGCTCTCGGCGTCGTAACAGCGCTACTACTCTGGGTCTACGATCGGACGTTGAAGCCGGCAGGGTAGGCCGCTCCCGTCGTTTGCGCGAAAAGACACCGACATCATGCAACGAATGGCTCCGAAGAGTCTCCACTGGCCCGCCCTCCTGACCGCGCTTCGCGCCTGCTCGGGCGCGAACGTTTTTTTGCGCACGGGAACCACGAGTGAGCCCGCGGGGGAGATTCGCACGCGTGCCGCAGCTCGCGGAACCGAGTTCTGTCTTTTCGAAGGGGCGGCTCCGGTTTCGCGGAGCCTCCTCATCGAACGGCTCGAACATTTGTCCGCACACCCCGACCGGCGCTTTGCCGCTGCAGCGCGCATTCACGTCGACGGGGGGTTCGAACTCGTCGAACGTGCAATCGACGATACGATCGCCGGTGCGCTCCACGTCGTCATCGTGGCTCGAAGCTCCGGCGGTCGCTTCGAGCCGCTACGCGGGAAAGCGCCCCATACCACCGGACGGAGCAAACGCATCAAGACCGGATAAGCGCTAGACTCCATCCCCTGTATGGAGCCCCCGAATCTCGGGCAAATGAGCGGCGCGCAAACGTTTCTGCAGCGGTTGCATTACCTTCGCCCGTAGCTCCGCAAATGTTTTCATGGCAGCGTGATAGCGCACCATAAACGATCGGTCGAATGTGAGGTCTGCCGCCGTCGGCGGATGAAGCGAAAAGCTGAGCCCCGCCGGGAGATCCTCCCGCAACGACCCGGCGCGAAGCGCAAAATCCTCGCCGTTGCGATAATTGGCGGTGAACGCCGCAAACACGGCGTCGCGCTTGGCGATAGCATCTGCAATTGCCGCGCCCAATACTTTGTCGTGCGTTGCTGTGCGAGCCTTATCGAGCGAAGCCGCCATCGCATCGAGATCGTTGAGTGCCATGTCGATCGCGGAGGTGACGCGCACGTATCCGAGGTTGAAACGATACGCACGTTCGTAGTCGCTCTGCCGCCACGGAGAACGCGGATCGGCCTTGAGCATAAAGGTCGTCGTCTCGGTGCGCCCGTCGGCGGTAAGGCGGAGCGTATAGGTTCCCGGAGGAACCGGGGGCCCCGACTGCACGCGAAACGCGGGCGCCGCGCCTTTCCATTGCACGGCGGGCGTCGCATTGAGATCCCAGACGTAGCGATTGATGCCGCGGCGATTCGAGATACGAGCGACCTTTTTTTTGCCGACTTTGTGGGTGCCGGAGATCGTCCGCACCAGATGCCCTCGGGCATCGTAGATTTGCAATACCGGCGGAGTGTTCGAGACACGGCGCTGGTAGAAAGAAACCATCACGCCGGCGGGCGGATTTTTACCGGAGAATCTGCCGTAGAGCCCTTCTTGATTCGAATGCATGACCCAACGATACGTCGTACGCGGATGAAACAGCATGAATCCCGCCCGCTGTGCAGCGCGCAGTCGTTCCAGCGGTGTGAGGTCGTCGAGAATCCATATACCACGCCCGTGAGTCGCTACGACTAAATCGCGCTCGCGCGGTGCGACACGGAGATCGCGGAAGCTCGCGACCGGAATGTTGTTTCGCAGACTCTCCCAGTGCCGTCCATCGTTGAAACTCACGTAGAGGCCGCGTTCGGTTCCGAGGTAGAGAACCTTCGGATTGACCGGATCGGGACGGATCGTTCTCACGAACTCCGTCGCGGGAATTCCATTGACAATTTTTCGCCAGTGCTTCCCAAAATCAGTCGTGACGAATGCATAGGGTGCGTCATCGCCCGATCGATGTCGATCGACAACCGCATAAGCCGTGCCGGCGGTAAACGGCGACGGTGCGACGGTTTCGACCCGGCCGAATGGAGCGAGCCCAGGCGGAGTGACGTTCGTCCATGTTTTGCCGCCGTTACGCGTGAGTTGCACGAGTCCGTCGTCGGTGCCGACCCAGATCTCTCCCTTCGATACCGGCGAGCCTTCGATATCGAGTATCGTGTCGGAGTATTCGGTACCGAAGACGTCCTTGGTAATTGGGCCTCCCGAAGGCGCCTGGTGTGATTTGATATCGAGCGTGAGATCGGGGCTAATCGGCGACCACTGCTCGCCGCGATCGCTACTTTGGAAGACGACGTTTCCTCCGTACCACATGATGTGCGGATTCCACGGCGCAAACGCAATCGGAGAATCCCAATTGAAGCGGTATTTTGCGAGCCGTAGATCGAAGCGCGCGGCGGAGGTTGCGTTATATGGCCCCACGTAACGGAAATCTTCATCTTTCCAGTCGTAGCGCAGCAGATAGCCATCTTCGGAATCGGCAAATACGTAGCGCGCGTTCGCGGGATCGGGAACCGCCCACATGCCGTCGCCCCCCACGGTAACGCGCCAGTCGCGTCCGGTAATGCCGTCGTACGAGCGAGAATTCGATGGTCCGCAGAACGCTTCGTTATCTTGTAGTGCAGCGCAGACCATAAATGGGCGCGCGGAGGAGATTCCGACGTGGTACACCTGTTCGATCGGCACATTCCGCGTAAACGAAAAATGCTTGCCGCGGTCGAGAGTGAGCGCGAACCCGCCGTCATCGCCGATGATAAAACGTTTCCCATTATTCGGGTCGATCCAAATTGCGTGAGCATCCGCGTGAACTCCGCGTCCGAAGCGCTTGAAGGTTTTTCCCCCGTCGGTACTCAGAGCGAGATTCATCGAGAGGGTATAAACGCGATTCTCGTCGCGTGGATCGACGGCAAGATGCGTAAAATAGAATGGGCGTTGGTCGATAAGCGTGCCGGAGAAAAGTTTCTTCCAGTGTGCGCCGGCATCATCCGATCTCCACAACACGCCTTCGCGCGATTGAATCAACGCGTAGACGCGGTTCGGATTGCTTGGCGCAATTGCCAGGCCGATCCGTCCGGTAATCCCGGTAGGGAATCCGTTCCCCTCGATTCGCTTCCAACTTTTTCCACCGTCAACTGATTTATAGAGGCCGCCGTGCACTCCGCCGCTCGAAAACGTCCACGGCTTTCGGCGAAACTCCCACATCCCGGTGTAAAGAATCTCCGGGTTGCGAGGATCCATCGCCAAGTCGCTCGCGCCGCTATCGGGAGCCAGGTAGAGCGTCTTTTTCCACGTCTTGCCGCCGTCGAAGGTTACATAGATGCCGCGGTGTGTGCTGTTACGATAGACGTCTCCGAGCACCGCAACGACCACGTGATCGCTGTCGCGCGGATCGACGGCGATCGCTGCAATATGCCCGCTCTTGCGAAGACCGACGTTCGTCCACGTTTTTCCGCCGTCGACGCTCTTGTAGAGTCCGTCGCCGCGAATCACATCGTTGCGGGGATTGCTCTCGCCGGTTCCAACCCAAACGATTTTGGCGTTGCGCGGATCGATTGCGATCGCGCCGATGGAGGCTACCGGCTCCTTTGCGAAAACGTCGCGCCATGTTGCTCCGCCGTTGACGCTCTTCCACACGCCGCCGCCCGCTGCACCGATGTAGTAGAGATTCGGATGCTGCGCGCTCCCGGCGACTGCCGGAACGCGGCCGCCGGCAGTCGCCGGCCCGATCGAACGAAAATGCATCGATGCGAAGGGAGGCTGCGCCGAGCGCGCGACCCCCGGCAAGCAAAGTGCGGCGAACACAACGAAAAGCGGCACAAGACGTTTCACGGCAAATCCTCCAAGCGGAGAGATTAGGGAACGACCCGCTATTTCCCGGTCGTGAGCCCGTTGAGGATCGCTTGGTTTTGGGCGGCGCTTGCATCGTTGACGGTCCAGAGCATCATGCCGCCGTAGCCGTTATTCTTCACCCATGCTGCGAGCATCTCGAGCGTCGCGTTCGTAGCAAGCGGTACGTCGCCATCGATATCGCTGCCGAGCATCAATTGTGCCGCCGGATAGAGCAACGCATAGGTAGCGAGATCGCTTTGCGCCGCGGTATAGTCGTAGCTCATCACGTTGACCCATGAAAGCGCGCCCGCGACGCCCGGTGCCGCGAGGATAGTGCCGTCGCCGAAGTTCGTCGGCGTATCGAATGCAGCGAGCGTGATGATATCGTTGCCGATCCCGTCGGCCGTGAAAGCCGCGCGCGTCGCCGGAATCAACGTCTCCAAAGCAGCAACGCGCTCTGCCGGCGTTCCGGACTCGTCGTCGAAATCGACACCGTCGAAACTGTATTGTCGAATAACCGCTACGAGGCTCGATTCGAAATCTTTGGTGTCGCCGTCGAAAACAAACGCCGTTGCCGGGCTTCCGCCGCCGAGCGACAGCAATACCTTTATTCCGCGCTGGTGAAGCGCAGCGACCGCGGCGGCGGTGAGATACCCCGGCGAATTGCCGTCGGAAATAACGCTGTGTCCAGAGACGAAATCGAAAGCATAAATAAGCGTGGTAACTCCTTGCGGAACCGAACTCCACGAGGTTTGCTCCCAATCGTCCCAATAGCCGACGTATTGCGGCGAGGTACCCGCCGTCGCTACCGGTGAAGGAGCAACGGGGGGAAGCGGGTTCGTCGTCGTGCCGCCCCCGCCGCAACTCGCCAGCAGCGCCGCCGCGGTGAATGCGGCAGCAAGGCTGCCCCGACGGAACGCTGCGCACGCGTGCATTGCTAGCTGAAGAGTCGCTCGATATCGGCGGCATCGAGTGGTAACGGCGCGCTCGATGCATCGGCAAACTGGCTGGCGGCAAGCTCTCCTTTGCGCGCCTGCAATTCGAGAATTCGTTCCTCGACGGTGCCCTCGGCGATGAGCTTGTAGACGAAAACGTGCTGCTCCTGGCCGATGCGATGGGCTCGGTCGGTCGCCTGCCGCTCCACTGCCGGGTTCCACCAGGGGTCGTAATGAATGACGGTGTCGGCAGCGGTCAAATTCAGCCCCGTTCCGCCCGCTTTGAGGCTAATCAGGAAGAGCGGCACTTCGCGATTTTGGAAGCGCTTCACCGGAGTCTCGCGGTCGCGCGTCGCGCCGCGAATCTCGACGAACTCCATGTTTCGTTTCGCCAACTCCGGTTTGATGATATCGAGCATTGAAGTGAACTGCGAAAACAACAAAATTCGTCGCCCGTCGGCGATCAAGCTCTCCAACATTTCTAAGAGCGCGTCGAGTTTTTGCGACTCTTTGACGCTGCGCGCCGCATCTAAATCGAGAAGGCGTGGATCGCAGCAGACCTGGCGCAGTTTCAGCAACGCATCGAGAACGACGATACGACTCCGGGCAAGGCCGCGTTTAGCAACTTCATCGCGCACGCGTTTGTGCATGGCCAGGCGAATGGTTTCGTAGAGATCGCGTTGCTCTCCGCCAAGCTCGACGCGATGGATAATCTCTGTTTTCTCTGGAAGGTCGCGCGCGACATCTTCCTTGGTGCGTCGAACGAAAAACGGATGCAGACGCCTCCCTAACGCATTTCTACGTAACGTATCTCCACGTTTTTCGATCGGCGTTCGGAAGAAGCGTGCGAAAGAACTCCGCGTACCGAGAAGACCCGGCAACGCGAAGGCATAGATCGACCAGAGTTCCTCTAAATTATTTTCAATCGGCGTGCCGGTCATCGCGATCCGCTGCTCTGCATGCAGCTTCGTAGCGGAGATCGCCGCTTTCGCACGAGGATTTTTAATCGCCTGGGCTTCGTCGAGGACGGCGATTGCCCATTCGTGAGCGTGAAGCGCTTCGGCATCGCGAACCAAAAGGGCATAGGTGCTCAATACGATATCGAACTTCGAAATTTCGTCGAAGTAGCGGGCTCGGTCGGGGCCGCTGAGCGTTAACACGCTCAGTTCCGGTGTGAATCGCGCGATCTCCGCGCGCCAGTTTGGAACGACGCTCGTCGGGGCAACGATCAGCACCGGCTTCTGCAGCCGTCCCGCCGCTTTCTCCATCGCTACGTGCGCGAGCAATTGCACGGTTTTCCCGAGGCCCATGTCGTCGGCGAGCACGCCTCCGAACCCGTGCGTGCGCAGCAATTGCATCCACACAACGCCTTCGCGCTGGTATGGACGCAGTTCGGCGCGAAAGTTCTCCGGCAAGACCGGAGCACGCGCGGAAAGATCTTTTAGCCCATCGATAAACGTCCCGAACGCGTCGGTGACTGCGCCGCGCCGCAGCACGGTTCCATCGATCTCGGCGAGTGAAATTGCCCGCGCCGCCGGCAATGCAATTCGCTCGCCCTCTACCAAAGCGTGCTCGCCCTCGAAAAGATCGACCAGGGTCGCCAACACGCGAGCGACGCGCGCGGGGGGAAGCGCGACGTACGCACCGCTAGGAAGACGACCGAAGATCGGTTCGCTTCGAGCGGCGATGGCGACGAGATCGTCGGTGGAGGAGATTCCATTTGCCGCCAACGCCTCGACGATCACCGGCAACAGCGGAATGCGCTCGCCGTCGACTTCGATGCCAAGGTCGACTTCGAACCATCCCGTGCGGTGCGGATCGGGTTCGATATCGGCATCCCACGTATCGGAAAATTCAACGATTTCGTGCGGAAACTCAGCATCGATCTCCACCCTCCAACCCTCGGAGCGCAGCAACGGAGCGGTATAACCGAGAAAACGCGCCCAGGCGTAAGAGCTCTCCTCTGCGCCGAGTCGGAATATTGCGCGTCGCTCCTCCGTATCGAACTCAAGCGAGCGCGGAATCGGTAAAAACTCGAGTGCCTGCAGGCGCTCGATCGCGCGCTCTTCGAATGCGCGTTGCCGCGGCCAAAGCGCTGCTCCGCCTCCTTCAGCTATGCGAAATTCCGTTTCACCGCTCTCGGGCGAGACTCGGTAATCGCCGTAGGTAAACTCCAACTCCGCGGTCGCCACCATTCGTCCGCGACCAAGATGCAACACGGGGGTCGGGTCGCGCTCGATCACGCGAATGTCGATCCTCGCCTGTGGCCCATCGATGCCGCTCGCCGAGAACACGCGCCGCAATGCGACCTGGACGCGCTTCGCGTGTTCGGCGGTCATCGCCGGCGCGCCGGCGAGAACCGCAGCGAGGTCGGGTGCGAGTTCACCCGCTGCGCGACCGGCTACGTTCCGATCGGGGTCGACGTACCAGAGCGGTATCGCGCCGACGAGCACGCTGCCCGGGTGGCCAACGATATGCGGGCGCTGCCGTTCGTCGTCGTCGATGCGCCAAGCGATCCGTGCGTCGACGATGTCGGTGCGCTGAATCGCTTGCTGATCGAGGCTCTGCCAATGAACCCGCTCGCTCTCAAGCAACACATCGAGTAGCGTTCCTAAGATGGTCGGCGAGAGCGCATTCATTCCGCCGAGCAATCCACTCGCCCCAACCAAGCGACCGATCGTGCGGTCGAGCGGCTGCAAATGCTTCGCGCTCCCTGCGGCGAGATGTTGAAGTTCGTATCGACGGGCGTTTCCGATCTCACCGCTGCGCAGCATCGGCACGACGAACGCTTGCAGTGAGAAGGATGGAACGAAGAAGCGCTCCTCGATCGAAATCACATAACGAACGTGCTCTCGCAACAGTTCGCGACGCTTATGCGCCGTTACAGCATTGACGCTTTCGATCCAGCTCTCCACGGCGCCATCGGCAGCATCGCGCTTTCGCCCCGTCGAACGCGCGGCGATCGCGGCGAAGGCGACCGCAGCTGCGTGCTTGCAGTTGCTTCCCATCGGACAGGAACAGCGAGCGAGCAGTTTGGTGCTGCCGTTTGAACCGACTGCACGCACGTGGACGGAGTACGGCTGCTGTTGCGTCCCGATAACGCGAGCGTCGATTGCCTCCGCGCCGACCTCCAACTGCAACACCCGGCGACGTTCGAAATAATCGCGACCACGCGTGAGCGTCGGTGCGTCGAATGATGCTTGAAGTACGGCGAGGTCGAGATGCATAAGGGCGACCTCTGCCCTTGGCGGTCGGTGCTACGATTTCCTTCCATCGAGCAATGTCGCAGCGGCACGCAGACCCTCGCGTATCGCATCGGGCGACGGCGGGCAACCACGCACGCCGATCGCTGCGCCGAGTTTTCGCCCTGCCCCCGCTCCCGCATCTCCCGCTTCGCACCAGACGCCGTCGCCGTTCGCGCAATCCCCGATCGCAACCACGACGACCGGATCCGAAGCCGCGTCGAGTGTTCTTTGCGCTGCGAGGCGCATCGCCGCGGTCATCGGCCCCGTCACGGTGATGACGTCGGCCTGTCGTGGAGAGGCGACGATGCTCCAGCCTTCCTGCGAAATGTCGTATTGCGGTGCGGCAAGTGCATTCATCTCCAATTCGCAACCATTACAGCTGCCGCAGACGAGGTGGCGTATGCCGAGCGAGCGCCCAAATTTTCCTATCGACATTGCTATCGATCCACGCACGAATAGCAGAGATTGAAACTTTTATTGACCAGCGGGAAATCCGGCACGATGTTCCCTTCCATCGCCCTTGTGACGAGCGGCCAGTTGCGATAGGCCGCCGAGATGACGTGCAACCTCTCGACCCGTCCATCGGGCGCGAGTTCGAGGGAGATGCTCTCGGCTCCGCGCGCGCCTTCAACGACCATCGTGACGACGCCGGCGACGGGCCGAACCGGCAGCGGCGTTGGAACTTCTCCGCCGTCGAGCTCGCGCAGCCCACGATCGAGGAGATCGAACGAGCGCTCGATTTCGCGAACGCGTACCTCGCTGCGCGCGTACACATCCCCCGCGCTCGCTCGCTCTTCAGAGAATGCGAAGCGGCGATAGACGCCGTACGGCACCAGTGCTCGAATATCGCAGGCGATCCCCGAAGCCCGCGCGCTCGTTCCGACGGCGGCAAAACGTCGCGCCAAGGATTTTTCCACGATCCCTGCACCTTCGAGGCGTCGAAGCACCGAGCGTTTTGAAAAAAGCGCATCGCAAAAACGCGCGATATCGTCGCGGAGCTCGCGAAGCGCGACACGAACGCTCCCGGGATCGGCAAGCACGCCCGCTTTTACGCCGCCGGGAACGATACTATCGAAGAGCAGTCGATGCCCGCTCGTGGCGCGATTGAGTTGGTTGATGCGCTCGCGCAACCCCAGCGCCGCGGTCGTTCCCGCTCCGTATCCGGCACCGGCAGCGATACTCCCGATATCGAAGAGGTGAACGTGCACGCGTTCCATCTCCGCTAAAACCATGCGGGCGAATTCGCTTCGGTCGTCGAGCTCGATCTCCCCGAGATCTTCGATCGCCCGCGCGTATGCCCAGGATCGCGCGACGCTACAATTCCCGCAGATCCGCGCGACATGCGGAACGAGCGCGAGTGCGTCGCGCCCTTCGAACCATGGTTCGAGTCTGCGATGGGAGTACGAAAGCTGCGCATCGATATGAACGACGCTCTCGCCGCCGGTGCTGAATGTAAAGCGCCCCGGCTCGATGATTCCGGCATGGACGGGGCCGACCACCACCGCACTGATTCCCTTGCCTTCGGCAACGGTCGCCTCGGGAATCGCTTCCGCCGGAAAATAGAGTGGACGGTCGTCGGGGCTCGCGAGCACGGGAATGCCTTGGAGTGCGTGCATCTCGCGTTCGTGGTTTGCAAAAAATGGGTGGTGCGAGGCAAGCGAATTCCAAGCCTCGCCGGGTGCGAGTGCGCTCCGCAACGCAAGCACGCCGTCACGCGAAGCAAAGAGGGTCCGCACGTTTTGCTCCGTCGCATAACAACCAAGCGGCAGGGCGTCGCGCATGAGTTCGTCGACGACGTTCGGAAGTTCGTCCAACGCGACGATGTGCTCGCGATACGTGTTAGCCACCGGAAGCCAAGCTCCGCGAGAGTTCGATCAGGCGCTCTGCCTGCGGAAGAAATGGAAGGAATGAAAGCGCGAGCGCCCCGAGGCCGACGCACCAGAGCGCGAGATTCGCAAATCCGAGCAACGCTCGCGGCCCGGCCGGAGAGGTCGCCGTCGCCGAGGCACCGGTCGCGCTTTCAAGCGCGAAGCGCAAGAACGCCGCGAAGCCGAGCAACATCGCGATCACCGCAAAGAGGGCGAGCCAATTCAGACCACTGCGTACCAGTGCAAACACAAGCAAGAGTTCGGAGATAAAGAGCCCGCCCGGCGGCAACCCGCCCA
>JAJYFM010000114.1 GCA_021790895.1 bacterium | reverse complement strand
TCGACGTGACCGGTGGTGCCGATGTTAACGTGCGGCTTGGTACGCTCGAACTTTGCTTTAGCCATGGTGTTTTTGCGTTGTCCTCTTTCGGTGTTACCTGGTGATTGAACGCCTCGAGCTTATGCCGCCGAGGTCTTCTTGCCGGCCGCCTTTGCGACGATCTCTTCTTCGACCGACTTGGGCGCCTTTTCGTAGTGAGAAAATTCCATCGTGTAGGTTGCGCGCCCCTGCGTTGCCGACCGCATATCGGTCGCGTAACCGAACATCTCGGAGAGCGGCACGTGGGCCAAAATGACCTGAGCGCCGCCGACGACCTCCTCGGTCGCCTGGATCATACCGCGTCGACGATTCAGGTCGCCGGTGATCGCCCCCATATAATCCTTGGGCGTGGTCACTTCGACCTTCATGATCGGCTCGAGCAGAATCGGGCCTGCGGCGCGATTCGCTTCCTTCCAACCCATCGAAGCGGCAATTTTAAACGCCATTTCCGAGGAGTCGACATCGTGATAGGAGCCATCGAACGCCGTCGCTTTGAAATCGAGAACCGGATATCCGGCTAACACGCCGCTCTGGGCGGATTCTTCGATTCCCTGCATGACGGCCTTCTGGTACTCTTTGGGCACCGTTCCGCCGACGATCTTCCATTCGAACTGGAAGCCGCTTCCCGGCTCCAACGGTTCGACGCGAAGCCAAATGTCGCCGTACTGTCCCTTGCCGCCGGACTGCCGAACGAATTTTCCTTGCTTCTCGACCGTCTTGGTAATCGCTTCTTTGTACGCAACCTGCGGTTTCCCGACGTTCGCTTCGACTTTAAATTCGCGACGCAGGCGATCGACGATGATTTCGAGGTGCAACTCGCCCATACCGCCGATGATCGTTTGCTGCGTCTCATCGTCGGTGCGCATGCGGAACGTCGGATCTTCCTGCGCGAGACGCGCGAGGCCCTTCCCGAGTTGGTCCTGATCGCCCTTGGTCTTCGGCTCGATCGCCTGGAAGATGACGGGTTCGGGGAACGTGATCGACTCGAGAATGATCGGCGTTTTTTCGTCGCAGAGCGTGTCGCCGGTGCGCGTGTCGGTGAGACCGACCGCGGCGGCAATGTCGCCCGCGCCGATTGCATCGATATCTTCGCGATGGTTCGCGTGCATGCGCAAGATACGCCCGATGCGCTCTTTCTTACCCGAGCGCGCGTTATAGACGTACGATCCTTTGTTGAGCACGCCGGAGTAGACGCGGAAGTAGGTGAGGTTTCCGTACGGATCGGTCGCGATCTTGAAGGCCAACGCCGAGAACGGCTCGGCATCGTCGGGCTTGCGGATAATTTCTACCGACTCGTCTTTCGGATCTTTTCCGACGATCGGTTTTGCGTCGAGCGGCGAGGGCAGATAATCGACGACCGCGTCGAGCAACGGCTGCACGCCTTTGTTCTTGAACGCCGAACCGCAGAGCATCGGCAGCACCGTACCGGCGATCGTCGCCTTCCGGAGCGCCGTCTTCATGCGTTCGACCGGCATCTCGGCACCGTCGAAGAACATTTCGAGCAACGCATCGTCTTGTTCGGCGATCGCTTCGACGAGCTCTTGACGCCACTTTTCAGCGGTGGTCTTTAACTCTCCGTCGGCATCAGTGAGCGGTTCGTCGCCCATCGTCGACCCGAGGTCGTCGGTGTAGATAATCTTGTGCATCGTGAAGAGATCGACGACGCCCTTGAAATTATCTTCGGCACCGATCGGGACCTGAATCGGAACGGCGCGCGCGCCGAGGCGTTCGCGAATCTTGTCCACGACGTTGAAGAAATCGGCGCCCATGCGGTCCATCTTATTGACGAAGATGATACGCGGCACTTTATATTTGTTCGCCTGGCGCCAAACCGTCTCCGATTGGGGCTGCACCGCGGCGACGGAATCGAAGAGCGCGACGAGGCCGTCGAGCACGCGAAGGCTGCGCTCCACCTCGACGGTGAAATCAACGTGCCCTGGCGTATCGATGATATTGATACGGTTCTCACGCCACGTCGCGGCGGTCGCTGCAGAGGTAATCGTGATGCCGCGCTCTTGCTCTTGCACCATCCAGTCCATCGTCGCGGCGCCGTCGTGGACTTCGCCGATTTTATGAACGCGACCGGTGTAAAACAGAATACGCTCGGTGCAGGTGGTCTTACCCGCGTCGATGTGAGCGGCGATGCCGATATTGCGCGTGCGCTCGAGAGGAAAATCTCGTACTGCCATGTCCTATTGCGAAATCCTTAGCTTCTACCAGCGGTAATGAGCAAAGGCCTTATTCGCCTCGGCCATCTTATGGGTGTCTTCACGCTTCTTGATGGTCGCGCCGGTATTGTTGGCTGCGTCGAGCAACTCGCCGGCCAACTTCTCTTCCATCGAACGGCCGCCACGCGCGCGCGCAAAACCGATCAGCCAGCGCATGCCCATCGCCTGACGACGATCGGGGCGCACTTCCATCGGCACCTGATAGGTCGCACCACCGACGCGGCGCGGACGAACTTCGACCAGCGGCATCGCGTTGGAGAGCGCTTGCGAGAAAACATCCATCGGGTCGCGTCCCGATTTTTCTCCGACGATATCGAGTGCGGAATAGATAATACGTTCCGCGGTCGACTTCTTGCCGCTGAGCATCAACTTATTGATGAAGCGCGCGAGAATCTTCGAATTGAATCGCGGATCCGGGAGAATTTGGCGTTTGGTTGCGGGACCTTTACGTGGCATAAATCGCTCTTCTTATCTCTCTTACTTTTTCTTGTCGCGCTTGGCGCCGTACTTCGAACGCCCTTGTTTACGATTTGCGGTACCCGAGGTATCGAGCGTTCCGCGAACGATGTGATAGCGGACGCCCGGAAGATCCTTGACGCGGCCGCCGCGGACGAGCACGACCGAGTGCTCCTGAAGATTGTGTCCGATGCCGGGGATGTACGCCGTCACCTCTTCACCGTTGGTGAGACGAACACGCGCGACTTTGCGAAGCGCCGAGTTCGGCTTCTTCGGCGTCACGGTCTTCACTTGCGTGCAGACGCCGCGACGCTGCGGGTTCCCGACAACCTCGAAAGTCCGCGTCGGCAGATCGGGATGCCCCGGTTTGGGGCCGGTCAAAATCACGCGAAAAGCGCGGGTCTTGACCTTCTTTTCCGTCTGCTCGCGGCCCTTACGGACCAACTGGTTAATGGTGGGCACTCGGACTCCTTAACAACGCGTTTTGCTTCACACACAAACTCGGCCACACCCGTCGGTGGGCCAGAGCCAAGGGAGTATAGCAGGCCCAGGTAAGAGGCGTCAAACCCTAATCACGCCTCCGCGGCGCCCCTCGACCGCCCCGGGCCGGGGCCGGGGGAGGGATTGCTTGCTATTCGAGGTTCTCGGCCCCCGTTTTTTAACGTCGATGGCGCCGAAATCGACGCCGCGTTCGCCCGGGGCAGAGTTCTCGACCGATACGCGCAGCGCCGGGATGGCCGCAAAGGTGGGGGGGGGGGGGGGGGGGGGGGGCGGGGCGGGCGGGCATGAAGACCCGCGGTTTTGGCCGGGGGGGGGGGGTGCCCCCCCCCCGGCCCCAACGGCGCCCCGGCGCTGGGGGGCCCAC
>JAJYFM010000113.1 GCA_021790895.1 bacterium | reverse complement strand
CGCCGACATTTGCGGCAGGGCAGGCGAGCGTTTTAGGTTAACCTAACAGCGATCATGGCCTCGCTCGGCGCTCGCTCATCGCTCACCTCCGAAAAGGCTGCTTGGAAGAAGTGGCTTCTCCGGCTGCTCGCCGTCGCCGGCCCGGGCATCGTCGTCACCTTCGCCGATACCGAGGCCGGCAGCATCACGACCGCCGCCACCTCCGGCGCGCAGTACGGCTTCTCGCTCGTTCTGCTGCAGATCTTGCTCATCGTGCCGCTCTTCGTGGTGCAAGAGATGACCGTCCGCCTCGGCACCGCGACCGGCAAGGGGCATGCGCGGCTCATTCGCGAGCATTACGGCATCGGCTGGGCGTGGCTCTCGCTCGGCACGATGCTCGTCACGAATATCGCTGCATTGGTCACCGAATTCGCCGGCATCGCCGGCGCGGCGGCGATTTTTGGCCTGCCTCCGGCGCCGTTCATCATTCTGGCAGCGGTCGCGCTCACCGTCGTCATCCTTACCGCGAGTTATAAGCGCGCCGAGTATTTCGCGCTCGCGCTCTGCGCCATGGAGCTGCTCTTTATTCCCGCCGCGCTCGCCGCGAAGCCGAACGTACACGCGATCCTGTTTCACGGCATTCTCGGCCCGCAACCGCTGGGCGATCCGCACTACCTCTTATTGATCGCCTCGAATATCGGCGCCGTGATCATGCCGTGGATGATTTTCTACCAGCAGAGCGCGACCGTCGATAAAGGCCTGCAGCCCCGCGATCTCCCGTTCGCGCGCATCGACACGGCCGTCGGATCGGTTGCAACGCAGCTCATCATGATCGCCGTTATCGTCATGACCGCAGCGACGCTCTTCGTCCACCACATTCCGGTCAGCGATGCCGCCCATGCCGCGCTCTCGCTCGAACCGCTCGTCGGAAAATTCGCCGGCGTCACCTTCGGTGCGGCCTTGATCGGCGCATCGATGCTCGGCGCCTTCGTCGTTTCGCTTGCGACCGCGTGGGCATTCGGTGAAGCATTCGAATGGCGCTGTTCGCTCAACGACAGCTGCCTCAAAGCAAAACGTTTTTATGCCCTCTATATCGGCAGCGTTGCGCTCGCCGCGGGCATCGTTCTGATTCCGCATCTTCCGTTGGTGAACATGACCAACGATATCGAAGCGTTCAACGGCTTCGTGCTCCCGATCGTCCTCGGCTTTCTCCTGGTGCTGGTCAACGATAAGCGCGTCATCGGCGAACAGAGAAACGGCTTGCTCGGTAACGTCATAACCTTCGCTCTTTCGGCGGTCATCATCGTTCTTGGGATCTGGATGGCGATAGCGACCTTCATCCACCCCGGAGCAAGCTAAAAGCAGTATCGTACGGTGATGTTCCCGTTGTTCTTGGCGATCTCGCTGCTGCCGATTCATGCAACCGTTCTCGGTATCGCACCGCAGCACAGCATTGTCGCCTCGACGCGCGGGGCAACGCTGCAATTGCACCCCGGGACCTACCGCTTCCGCGTTTCGCACGCGTCGCAGCTCCGTCCCGGCATCGGCGTCGACGGACTACTCGACCGCTCGACGAAGCCCTGGACGCTGCGCGAAGCGGTGCCCGCGCGCCCGTTTGTCGCCGGGCTCCCCGCGCGCGGCAAAGTCGTCATCATCGATCTCGGAAGCTATCTGCCGCATGTCACGCTCGTCGATTCCGCCGGGCATCCCTTCGATCTCGCGACCGCGTTCCGCGGGAAAACGCTGCTGTTGAGTTTTATCTACACGCGTTGCCCACCCGGCGATCTCTGTCCGCTCACCAGCGCAAAGTTCGCTCGCTTGCAGCAGCAGATCGATCCGAAGCATCTGCACTTGCTCGAAATCACCATCGATCCGAACTTCGATTCGCCGGCGATATTGAAGCGCTACGGCGTTCGTTTCGGCGCTATCCCGTCGCGCTGGACGCTTGCAACCGGCACCGGATCGACGATTCAGCATCTCTTGAATCGCTTCGTCATTTCGTCGATCGAAGATACCACCGGGCATTACGTTCATAACGACGAGCTTTTTATCGTCGGCCCGAACGGGCGCGTCGCCTTTATCGCGCGCAGCGCCGCGTGGGTCGCCGGGGGAGCGCTTGCCGAAGCGCGTTCGATCGACGGCGAGACGAGCAACCTGTTCGAACTCTTCGAACTCTCGCTCGTCGCCAGCATCGTCGCGGCATGCGGCGGCAGCGAATACGCCGGCATCGTCATCCTCGACATCACGCTGATCTCGCTGATCGCGCTCGCCGTCATCTGGACGCTCTGGCGGCTCGGCCGCCGGCTCTGGAAGCGGAACCGGAGCTAACGCGCGGCAGGCATCCCGCATGCCCCGTGAGGAACCCAAGCACCAGTGGGAGCAGCACGTAAGGCGATCGAACCGCCAAGTGCCGAACAGGCGGCTTTTTTGGAACGAGCGATCGAGCAGTACGGCTCGGTTGCCTATTCCTATGCCTATCGCCTGACGCGCAACGAACCCGACGCCCGCGACCTCGTCCAGGAGGCCTTCATCCGCGTCTATCGGGCGTGGCGCAGCTTCACGCCGGGAACCTCGTTCCAAGCCTGGCTCTATCGAATCATCACAAACTTGCACCGCGACGAACTTCGGCGGCGGAAAGGACGTTATTACGATGAGATCCCCGAAGATAACGCACCGCAGGAATGGGGAGGCGAGCGCCCGCTCGCCGTGGAGCCGATCGAGGAGTACCTCGATGGGCAATACAGCGAGAGCATGGCAAAAGCGCTCGACGCGCTCTCACCCGACCAACGACAGGTGCTTACACTCGCGGATATCGAGGAGTATAGCTATCAAGAGATCTCCGAGATCATGGGTTGCTCGATCGGCACGGTACGATCGCGCTTGCACCGTGCTCGCAACCAACTTCGTCGCCTCGTGCTGAAATATTCGAACGTATGACTACCGATCGTCACCCCACTCGCGAAGAGATCGTTGATTTCCAGCACCGCGCCCTCGAGCCGGGCGCCGATGCCGTTCTGCTCGCGCATATCGAAATCTGCGCACCCTGCGCTGCAATCCATGACGAGGAAGCTCGCCTCACCGAACTCGTTCGCGTCCATGCGCGCTCCGAGCGCCTCGAACTTCCGCTCGGCTTCGCCGCCGCGACGCTCGCGCGCGCGCGCGAGCGGGAGCGCCCGCGCTTCGGCGCGCGACTCCTCGCTTGGTGGCGCCCCGCGATCGCGATCCCCGCAGCAGCCTTTTTCGCTATCGCCCTACTGCTTGCGCCGGTGCTCCTGCCGCGCCTCCACCACCCCTCGCAGATCAACGCGCTGCACGATCTTCGCGACCACGCGGCCTTAATGGCGACCGTGCCCTTCGAGGATACCTCGCAAGCACCGATCGTTCTCGCCAGCGATAGCGAGAATGCCGCCCCGTAGTCGAGCGGCGGCGATCGTCGCTGCCGTGCTGCTCCTTCCGGGAGCAGCGCTCGCCGCGCAGCGCAACGCGACGCCGCTGCTGCGCGCGGCGCTCCACGCATCGCGGGTCGTCAGTTACGTCGGCGAGATCGAAAATATCCGCTTCGGATCGCACGGAACGCAAGCGACGCTCTTTCGCGTCGAACATCGCGCGCCCGACCTCACGCATCGTTGGT
>JAJYFM010000008.1 GCA_021790895.1 bacterium | reverse complement strand
GGTAACGGTCGACGTGCAGCAATCGGCGGACGGAACCGTTGCGTCGCAGAGCGGAACCTCGCCGATTCAAATCAGCGCGACGGAGACCGATGTGTGGGTAAAACGCGGTGCGGCATGGCTCCAGAGCACCTCGACCATACTGAAAAATACAATCATGCTCAACGGCCAAGTCGTTCAACAGAACGGGAGTCGCTAGTTACGGAGCGGGCGAATTAACGATTGAAATCGCTCGGTTTGAGATTGTCGAGAAACTTCTTGAACCGAGAGAGATCTTCTTCATCGCCCTCGCCACCTTCGCCCTGGCTCTCTTCAAGCACGATTTTATCGGTGACGTAGATCGGTGCTTTCGCGCGTAACGCAATCGCTATCCCGTCCGATGGGCGTGCATCGATCTCTTTGAGATCGCCGCCGGCGCGCACGACGAGTTTTGCGAAGAACGTCGAGTCGCGAATATCGTGAATGACGACCTGTTCGATTGTCCCGCCGAGCGTTTCGACGATCGAGAGCATTAGATCGTGCGAGAGCGGGCGCGGCGCTTGTCCCCCCTCAAGCACGTGCGAGATCGCCGCCGCTTCGAACGGGCCGATGAGAATCGGTAAAAATTGCATGCCGTTGACTGCCTTGAGGATGACAACGGGTTCGTGTGTGAGCAAATCGATTCCGAGCTTATCGACCTTCATCTGACGCATACCCTAGAGTAATCCTACGTGAGGCAGGCTTTCCCTGGCATGGGCGGAAGCGAAGCCGACTTGTCATGGCACTCTCTTGCGGTATCGTCGGCCTTCCCAACGTCGGGAAATCCACTATCTTCAACGCGCTGACGCGTTCGGCGCAGGCTTTGGCGGCGAACTACCCCTTCGCAACGATCGAGCCCAACGTCGGGGAGGTCGCCGTCCCCGACGAACGCCTCGGCGTGCTGCAGCAAATCGTGAGCGCGCGGCGCATCGTTCCGACGACGGTTCGCTTCGTCGATATTGCCGGGCTGGTGCGCGGGGCGAGCACCGGACAAGGGCTTGGGAATGCCTTCCTCAGCCATATCCGCGAGACCGATGCGATTGCGATGGTCGTTCGCTGTTTCGACGACGAGAATGTCACCCACGTCGAAGGGGGCCCCGATCCGGCGCGCGATATCGAGATCATCGCGATCGAGCTTGCGCTCGCCGACCTCTCCACGATGCGCAAGCGCCTCGATCGCCTGGATCGTGAGGCGCGTGCGAACCCGAAGGTACGACCGACCTACGACGCAGCGGCTCGCCTCACGGCGGCCCTAGAGGAAGGAAGGGCGGCGCGCTCCTTCCCCGAGGGATCGCTCGAACGTGAGGTCGCCCGCGAAAGTTTTCTCATAACCGCGAAACCGCTGCTCTACGTGGCCAACGTCGACGAGGCCCAGATCGCCTCCGAGGGGCCCTACGTGGCGGCGGTACGGCGGATCGCGGAGGGGGAAGGGGCGCAGGTCGTCGTGCTCTGCGGCAAGATCGAGGCGGAGTTTGCGGGGCTCTCCGACGAGGAGGCGCAGGCATTCTGCGAGGAATTGGGGATCGAGCGCCGAGGGCTCGACGAACTCGCGCTCGCGGCCTTCGAGACGCTCGGGCTCATGACGTACCTGACCGCAGGCGAGCAGGAAGTCCGCGCCTGGACCATCGAGCGAGGGACGCGCGCACCTCAGGCCGCCGGCAAGATCCATAGCGACATCGAGCGCGGTTTCATTCGCGCCGAGATCGTCAGCTACGAGGACTATGCCGAGCTGAAAAACATGGATGCGATTCGTGCCGCCGGGCGCCTGAGGAGCGAAGGCAAAGATTACGTTATGCAAGAGGGCGATGTCGTCAACTTCCGCTTCAACGTCTAGTTGCTTTGGTAAACCTAGCGGCTGCGACCAAAGTGTTCCAGGAACCGCGGAGAGGGAGCGCAAACGTCGGTCGGGTTTGCTCTTTGCGCACATTACAGTCTTAGGAGGCACTAGGTTTCTATGAGCACCTCGCCCCGCGATGTCTCGGTATTCGGTGACGGGATCACGTACTTCAAGGAAGCGGCGGATATTCTCGAGCTCGATGCAGGCATGCGACTCATCCTCACGCATCCGGCTCGCCAGATCATTTTTTCGATTCCGTTCCAACGCGACACCGGAGAGTTTGAGGTATTCACCGGATATCGCGTGCAATATAGTTTCGCGCGCGGCGCTGCGAAGGGCGGCATCCGCTACCATCCCGGTGTGACGCTCGACGAAGTAACGGCGCTCGCGTTCTGGATGACGTGGAAGTGCGCGGTCGTCGATCTGCCGTTCGGCGGAGCGAAGGGCGGCGTTACCTGCGATCCGGCGACGCTGTCGATGAACGAGCTCGAACGGATCACCCGCCGCTATGCAGCCGAACTCGTCGAAGTCGTCGGTCCCGATAAAGATGTGCCGGCACCCGACGTCAACACGACACCGCAGATCATGGCGTGGTTCATGGACACCTACTCGATGCACGTTCGGCAAAACGTTCCCGGCGTCGTTACCGGCAAACCGCTCGAAATCGGCGGCTCGCGCGGGCGCGTCGAAGCGACCGGACGCGGCGTGACGATCTGCGCGCTCGATCAGATGGCGAAGATGGGTCTGAAGCCCGAGCAGAGCAGCATCGCGATCCAAGGTTTTGGAAACGTCGGAATGTATGCCGCGAAACTCTTCGCCGAGCGCGGTTGCAAGATCGTCGGCATCTCCGATGTCACCGGAGCCTATCACAACGATAAGGGGATCGACGTTGCCGCGGCGATGAAGTATAGCGCCGAGCATCGCTCGCTCGACGGGTTCAAGGGCGGCGACAAGATCAGCAACGGCGAGTTGTTGACCGCTTCGTGCGACGTGCTGGTTCCGGCCGCACTCGAGAAGGTCTTTACCGCCGAGAACGCCGCGAAGGTGAAAGCGAAACTCATCGTCGAGGGCGCGAACGGGCCGACGACTCCTGAAGCCGCAAATATCTTCAGAGAGCGCGGAGTGGTCGTGATTCCCGATATTATGGCCAACGCCGGTGGCGTGACCGTCTCGTACTTCGAGTGGGTCCAAGACCGCATGGGGTACTTCTGGAAAGAATCTGAGGTCAACGAACGGCTCGAAGATACGCTGCTCGAAAATCTGCATCGCATCCAAGATTTTGCGAAGCAGCATAATACGACGCTGCGCATCGCCGCCTACTCCATCGCTATCGATCGCGTCGTGAAGGCGCTTCGCTTGCGTGGAATCTACGCTTAATACGCTTCCGGCATCATAAAAGAAACGCCCCGCCGTAACCGGCGGGGCGTTTCTTTTTCGGACGTCTTTGCGCTAGTGTTGCGCGAACGGATCGGGATAGAAGTATCCAGTTCCGTTATAGACGTTGACCGCGCTGACGGGGTTCATCGTCGTTCCGTACGCGGTATTGATCGTTTGGATAAACGCGTTGGCGATGAGCGCGTAGCCGGTATCCGAGGGATGCAGGCCGTCGAAGCTCAGGACGCCTCCGCCGAATCCAAGCGTGCAGCATTTCCCAGGGTTGATGCTGAGTGCTTGGAGGAAGTAGGGGCTGGGAGCGGCGCCGATCGCGCCTTTCCAGGAGAGATTATCCTCGAGCGTCTTCGTATCGACCAGCGGCGTGTTCGTCGCCTGTGCGGCGGCGAGAATACCGTTGTTGATATTATCGTTGACGCTTTGCACCTGAGCAGCCCACGCCGGCGTGAAGTAGTTTCCGCCGAGGCCGCTGCCCGCACCGTTGGGATCGAGTTGCAACGCGGTGGTGAGGGCGGTTGCCAGCGCAGTCGGGTTCGCCAAGAGCGCCGGGTCGGCTTTGATAACGCCTCCGAGCGTTTCGATCGTCGTCAACATGCCGGTCTCGGTGAGATAACCCGGCGTACTGGTCGTTGCGCCCAAGCCGTAGGCGTTGGAGACGGCGACGACGAGGCTCTGCGCCTCAGGTAGCGTTATCGGGAGTGCCGGACTCTGCGAGGTCGCGAAGAGTTCGATCGTGCACGCCGCATTTGCTTGGATATTGCAGACGGCGGGTTGCAGCGTCGGCGCAAGCTCGGCGGTGAGGACCGCCGGGTCTTGAACGGTGAAGAACTGCGGAGCGACGAGGATATCGGGGATATTCGCCACGACGACTTTCGCGCCGGAGGCTTTCAACTGGTTGATGATCGTCGTCATGTCGCTCTGCACCTGTGCGACGCTGGTGTCGTCACCTTGCCACTGTCCGGCGCTGAACGCGTACTTCAACAGATCGTTCGCACCGAGCCAGACGGTTGCCAGCGTCGGTTTGAGCGAGACTGCTGCAGAGAGCGGGGTGAGCGAGGAGCCGAGGTTCGTGAACCCGTGCAGCACCGGCCAGAAATCCTGGCTCTCGCCGCCGACGACGCCCTGAACCGCTGCCGGGATACCCGGAATAGCGGCGCAGCTCGGAACGAGCGGCTGATGCATCGCGATCTCTTCGTGAATCGTGAGCCCCGGGATACCGAGATCGAACGGCGTTGCGTTCGGATTCATGAGGGTCGTCGCGACCGTCGTAAGACTGTATGCAGCCTGGTCGTTCGCTTTGCAGCCCGCACCCGACGCGGTGCCGAAGAGAGGACCGAATTCGAGCCCGCCGGTGAGGGCGGGGTTCGCGGGGACGAGTTCGTTGCCGAATCCCGGGCCCGCAATCAACGGTAGCGGGCTCGACGGGCCGGCCATCATCAGCGGGTTAAACGGCAAGCCGGTTACCGCGGTTTGGGCCTGTTCGTAGAGCAACGACCACCAGCCGTTCTCTTGTCCGAAGGGTGCCGGTGCGCCGGCGTAGGGAGTTCCGGTGAGGAGCGGATTCGGCACGTTCGTCGCGCCGAGCCATCCCGCCGATTGATAGCCGGCGGTGAGGCTGTCGCCGACGCCGACGATGCGCGAGAGGAGATTCGGTGCGACCGCGGATGGGGTCGGAACCGGGACCGTCGAGGTGCTACTTCCGCCGCCGCCGCAAGCCGCAAGCGCGGCCATGGCGACGATGGCGAAGGCGCGTTGGAGGTACTTGATCTTCATCGTTCTCATCCTTGCCTTAGAACTGAATCACGCTCGGCGAGCCGATGCCGAACTGAATCTGGATTTGAGTGGCTTTGAGTCCGCCGACGACCGGCGCACACTGCGTGATCGAGACGCACGAGATCGCCGAGACGCCGTAAGGGGTCTCGTTCGACGGCCCACCGCTATTGAGTTGGAGCTGAACGAACGTGTTTTTCGTCAAGCGACGCGAAACTCCGAGGAAGTACGCGAAGAGATGCTGCGCGTAGGGGTCGGTCGGAAGATAATCGCGCGAGCTTTGCGGCTCGAAGAAAAACTTCGTTTTGGAATCGGGGGTGTATTCGAGATAGAGAATCTGGTAGAGCTGCGCCTTGTTGACGCCGTTAATCCCGTTGAGATGGGTGAGCCAGCCCGGGGCAACGGTGAAGGTGCCGAACATCTTCGGCGTCTTGAGGAACGGCACCGTAACGGCGAGCGACCAGACCTGCGCCGTGCGCGTCTTCGTGTTGAAGAAGGCCGGGCCGTCGGGCGGATTCACCGCGAAGGGAACGGTGTCGTCGTTCTGTGTCGATGCACCGATCTTCGACCAACGCGAAACGTAGGTCGGAGTAACGACGATCGGAAGAACGCGACCGTTTTTGAATTTGATCGAGAAGAGTTTTTCGTAGTTGAAGAAGAGGAACGTATCTTTGGTCGCGACGTTGAGATTCTCGGGCGTACAACCGTTTGCTGCGGTGTTATCGAGGTTGACGCAGCCGATCGGATTGGCGAAACCCTGTAAATAGAGCGGCACGGTTCCGCTGTTGAAACCGTACGGGTAATGCTGTAGCTGGTACATCGAAGCCATGAAACGGCTGGTGGGGTTAAACCCATAGCCGGCAACGAAATCGACGCCGCCCGGCAGCCATTGACCTTTTGCGGTTCCAATGTTGCCATAGGGAAACGCCGCCGATATATCAGCGGTATAGGTAAAGCCGGTCGGCAGCCCCTGTTGGACCTTCGCTCCGCCGACGGGGTGCTGTTCGACTGGCGGAACCTGAGCGACCGTACGCTTGTTGACGGTGTTCTTGGCCCGCGGCGACTTCATGGCGTTCTTGATGGCGGTGTTTGCGCCGCCGACCACGTTGGTCGCAAAGGCCTCGCTCGTTGAGGCGGCGGCCGGGGCCGCCGAGAGCCCTAGCGCGATGAGAGCCGCGCCTGCGGCGATCGCGCGAAGAGAAAGTTTGTGCATTCGCACCTCCAAAACGGGAGCCCGGCGGAAAACGAAAAAGTGTCCCCCGGTTGGAGGGGTACGTTGCGCTAAATGGCCCGCTTTCCCTGGCGCCGCTCGACGCCTTAATCCTGGAGAGGCGTCGAATTTTCCTGAACTTCTACACCTGCCGTCGATCCGTGCGCTTCGACGAAGGGTCGGCCGAAGAGCCGCTCTTCGAGGCTCTTGATGACCACGTAGAGGATCGGCGTCACCATCAGGTTGAGAAACGTTGAGACGAGCATGCCGCCGAAGACCACGGTGCCGATCGATTGGCGCGCCGCGCTGCCGGCGCCGGTGGCGAAGACCAGCGGCGTCGAGCCGAGGATGAAGGCGATCGAGGTCATGAGGATCGGGCGAAGGCGGGTCTGCGCTCCGCGGAGCGCGGCGGTCGTAATGTCGGCGCCGGCGCGCAGTTGTTGGTTGGCGAACTCGACGATAAGAATCGCGTTTTTACTCGCAAGACCTACGAGCATCACATAGCCGACCTGTACGTAGACGTTCTGCGCCATGTGCAGGAAGATATTCAGGAACGGGAAGACATTCCGTAATCCAATCAACGCGAGCGCGCCGAAGAGTGCCGCCGGTACGGCGAGCAAGACGATCAGTGGGTCGATCCAGTTTTCGTAGAGTGCGGAGAGCACTAAAAAGACGAAGATGATGCCAAGGGTGAAGAGGAGGATCGTTTGCGAGCCGGCGTGGATCTCTTCGAGCGAGATGCCGCTCCATTCGTAACTGACGCCCGGCGGAGCGACGCGTTTAAAGATCTGCTCCATCGCGGAGATCGCTTCACCCGAGCTGTGTCCGCTCGCGGCCTGCCCGGTGATCTCGATGCTGCGGTAGAGATTGTAGTGGTCGATAACGGGAGCGGCGAGGGCGCGGTGTACGCTGATGAGTTCCGGTAGCGGAATCATGCCGCCAGCCGCCGAGCGCGTGTAGAGGCTCTGGAGCGAGGCGATACGGTCGCGATAGCGTTCGTCACCTTGGACGTACACGCGGTAGGACTGATTGAGATAGGTAAAATCGTTCACATAGGCGCCGCCGAGCATCACTCCGAGCGTCGCGTAGAGATCGCTTAACGGAACGCCTAAGGATATCGCCTTCTGCCGGTTGACGGTGGCGTCGAGTTGCGGCGAATTAATCGCAAATTGCGTCCGTACTTGGACGAGTCGGGGATCTTTGGCCGCTGCGGCAAGAATTTTTTTCGCCACGCCATCGAGTTGTCGCAGCGTAAGCGTGCCGTTGTTCTCGAGTTCGAACTGGAAACCCGATGTCGTGCCGACGCCGCTAATCGCCGGAGGATTTACGACGAGGACCTGCGCCTTGGCGTAGGACATAAAATGGAAAAAGTATTTTGTTGAAAGGAATGTCGCTGAGTTAAACGGCCCAGGGCGCTGGTTCCAGGGCTTCAAACGGACGAACATCATGCCGCGGTTCGGGGTCGAACCGCCGAAACTAAATCCGCCGACATTGAAGACGTGTGCAACTTGCGGTTGAGCGAGAAGATATTTTTCAACCTGCACGGCAATGGCGTGTTCGCCGGCCAGCGAGGTGCCCTCCGGAGCCTGAATGAGACATATGAGGAAGCCCTGGTCCTCCGCCGGGATAAAGCTCGACGGGATCGCCTTGAAGAGTACGGCGACGAGAAGTAACGTCACCGCGAATGCCGCTAAGACGCGGCCGCGAACCTTCAATAGGCGCGGCAACGTGCGCGCGTAGGAGGCACGGAAGCGCTCGAGCCGTCGATTGAACCAGGTGAAGAGGCCGAACCGCGGTTGGCGATCTCCAACGTGGAGAAATTTCACCGCGAGCGGCGGTGCAAGCGTTAACGAAGCAAAGAGCGATATCGAAATCGAGCCGACGATCGTCAGCGCGAATTGCTTGTAAATCTGTCCCGTCGTTCCCGGGAAAAATGCGACCGGAACGAAGACGGCGAGCAACACGAGCGATGAAGCGACGACGGCGCCTTGTATCTCTTCCATCGCTTCGGCGGCTCCGGCAAGGACGCCGGTGCCGCGCAGTTTTACGATACGTTCGATATTTTCAATAACGACGATCGCATCATCGACGACGAGCCCCGTAGCGAGCGTTATTCCAAAGAGTGTGATTGTGTTGATTGAAAATGCGAAGAGTTTCATGATCGCGAACGTTCCGATCAACGAGACCGGAATCGTAATCGCCGGGATGAGCGTCGCGCGCCCGTTCTGCAGGAACAAGTAGATCACCGAGATGACGAGCAAGATCGAGATCAACAACGTTATGAGAACGTCTTTAATCGATTCTTGAACGAATGCCGTCGAACTGAATGCGACTTGATAGTGAACGCCGGCCGGAAATTGTTTCTCCAGCTTGTTCATCTCGGTGATAACGGCGCTCGATACGGTGAGCGCGTTCGCCGACGGGTACTGCTGAACGCCCATGCCGACGACGTTTTGGTGCCCGTCGAACCGCAAGAAACTACTGTAATCCTCAGCACCGAGATCGATGCGCGCCACATCTCCGAGGCGCGTGATGCCGCCGTTGGGGTCTGAGCGCAAGATGATATCGCGGAACTGCTGCGGCGTCGTGAGGCGCCCGTGAACGCTCACAACATAGGTGTAGGGTTGATCTGCGGGTTGTGGAGGCGCGCCGATGCTTCCGCCCGGAACGGCGGCGTTCTGCGATTGAATCGCGGAGAGAACGTCGGTGACGGTGAGGCCGCGCGCGGCGAGTTTGTGGGGGTCAAGCCAGATCCGCATCGCATAGAGGCGCTCGCCGAAAATATTGACGTTGCTGACGCCGGGGATGCGTTTGAGATCGTTGACGATATTGAGCGCGGCGTAATTGCTCAGGAAAAGCGTGTCGTATTTTTTCGTATTCGAGATCAGCGCCATACCCATGACGAACGAGCCGGCGTTTTTGCTGACCGTGACGCCCGATTGGGTAACGGTGCCGGGAAGGCGACCGAATGCGCTCTGAATGGCATTCTGAACGTCCGCCGCTGCGATATCGAGATTGGTGCCGAGATGGAACGTGCAGGTGATCGAAGATGATCCCTGTGCGCTGACCGACGAGAGGTAATTGAGACCTTGGACGCCGTTGACCGCCTGTTCCAGCGGTATCGTCACCGCCGATTCAACGGTCTTCGGGTCGGCACCGAGATAGAACGCGGAGATCGTAACGACCGGCGGATTGATTTGCGGATATTGGGCGACCGGAAGCGTCGGAATAGCGATCAAACCCGCTATCGTAATGATGAGCGCAAAAACCGTAGCGAAGATCGGACGATTGAGAAAGAACTTGGTCACGCCGGGAAGGCCTGCTCTGCGTGGTAGGAGGACCGCGAGAGTGGGCTGCTCACGACTTGATGGAATCCTTTCGAACGCGCGAGCGCTCCAAGTTCTGCAAAGCGCTCCGGAGAGATGAATTCGGTGACCGGAAGATGTTTCTTACTCGGTTGAAGATACTGTCCCATGGTGAAGATGTCGACGCCGGCGGCGCGGGCATCATCCATCGCCGCTTCCGCTTCTTCGACGCTCTCACCGAGGCCCAGCATGAGCGAGGTTTTCGTGTAACGGTCGGGCGAGTGCTTTTTGGCGTGGCGAAGCACCTCTAACGAGCGATCGTATTTTGCGCGTTTGTCGCGAACGTGCGGCGTGAGTCTGCGAACGGTCTCGAGATTGTGCGCGAAAACGTCGGGGCGTGCATCGAGTACGATCTCGAGCGCGGTGAGATCGCCGCGGTAATCGCCGGTGAGAATCTCGACACGGGAACCCGGCACGCGCTCGTGAATGGCGCGGACGGTATTGGCGAAAATCAACGCCCCGCCGTCGGCGAGATCGTCGCGGTCGACGGCGGTAAGCACGAGGTACTTCCACCCGAGGTCGGCCACCGCATCGGCGACGCGCGTCGGCTCGAGCCAATCGACGGTCCCGCGGGGATTTCCGGTTTTGACGTTGCAGAAGCGGCAGCCGCGGGTGCAGGTGTCGCCGAGAATCATGATCGTCGCCGTCCCCGCGCCCCAACACTCCGCGAGGTTCGGGCAGGCCGCCTCTTTGCAGACGGTGTTGAGGGTGAGCCCGGAGACCTTCGCCTTTACGCGCTCGTAGTCGTCACCGTGCGGCAGGCTGACGCGAAGCCAGTCCGGCTTGCGTGCGTAGCGTACCGCCTCAAGGGGGGTACCGGTGAGATCTATCTCAATGCTCATGGCGTCGAAGATTTTAACATCCCCCAGCCCCTGAAGGCTGCATCCTAAACCTAAGGCGGGAACTTTATCCTGCGCTGGGAGCGAGCAGGGCGCGGATGAGGGCGAGGGTCGCCTTACGGGCGCGCTCGCTCGCTTTCCCGGGGAGCATCGTTGCGTTCGCTTCGAAGAGGACGGGGGTGCCTTCCTCGTCAAGGCTAAAATCGACGCCGGCATACTGAAGGCCAAGCTCGCGCCGGAGCGCTTCGAGCGCCACGTAGGCTCGCTCTCCGATGCGCTCGCGCGGATGGCGGCGGAAATCACGGTCGAGCGCTCGCCCCAACTCGCTGCTCGCCAAATCCGCAGCCTCGTAGTGCACTTTCCAGGTGGTCGAGAGCGCGGCATGGACCGGAACGATCTGATCGCCGATAAAGAGCAGGCGATATTTGCAGTAATATCCGCGTTTGTCACGAGTATCGATATATTCGATCGCGTAGAGTTCCTCGCCGGGGAGCGCGCCGAGCGCCGCGTCGATATTCCTCGGATCCTCGACGAGTGCGAGGAAGCGTCCGTTGTGGAAACCCGGCGTTCGCAAAAGAAACGGATAGGCTATGCCCGCTGCGGCGAGCGCGAGGCTTCTCTGCCCGGCCTGCAATCGTTCGCGCGCGATGCGTGCGATGCGCGGGACGCGGAGGCCCGGGAGCGCGCGGAGGCGAGCGGCATTACGGTCGCGGCGCGTATCAGCAACGGCGGCCGGATGGTTGACGAGCGGCGCATCGCTGCGTGACGCGATTATTTTCGCAATCGCGAGCGCTTTTTCGGCGGCGTCGGCATCTCCGATCGCGTTAAAGAGAATATCGTGCCTGGGGAGCTCGGCTGCCGCCGGCATCGCATCGACATGCGCCAAGGTAATCGCGCAAACTTCATTTGAAAGGAGCGGTTCGAGGTCGATGTTCGCGTTTGCGGTAGCAAGAAGCGCAAGAACACGGATGGGTTGCCCGGTTCCGCGATATGGAATCGTGCGCACCGGCGCAAGTTTAATGGCGTCGCGCCGATGGCGTTCCGATGCATCGTCATCCCCGAGACGTTGGTAACCAAGCGCCAACCCAAGGTGGGCTTGCAGTTCGAATGGATCGATCTCGAGCGCGCATTCGTAAGCCTCAAGGGCGGCGCGCAGATCATCGGCGGCGAGCGCCGTATGCCCGCGGTTGACCAGTGCGACGACCTCAGCTCTGCGCGCGTTCACTCGCTGGCGAGGTTCCGTGGAGATCGCGATTTTCCCGAGCGAGCGCCTTCTTGCTAATAGGCGGGTTCCCGGAACGCTAAGATGAAGAACGAACGATGTCGCTTCGCCGCTTGCCGCTCCGCCTCATCACTCTTGCGTTGCTCATCGCGACCGCTGCATGCGCGGGTCGACCAGCGAAGCTCTACGGTACGGTGTTGCAGCCGATTCGCCCCGCTCCTCCGCTTGCCGCGCTCGACCAGAATGGGGTGCGCTTTTCGTTACCGAGCGAACGCGGGCACGTCGTCGCGCTCTACTTCGGCTTCACGCACTGTAAGGATATCTGCCCGCAGACGTTGGCCAAGCTCGGAGCGGCGCGCGCGAAATCCGGGCTCGGCTCGCGCGTGGCGATCGTTTTTGCCAGCGTCGATCCCGTGCGCGATACTCCCGCGGCACTGCGCCGATTTTTTCGTCGCGTAGGTACCTCGGCGATCGGGCTCACCGGTTCGCTCGCGCAGATGAAAACGATTTGGAGCGCCTATGGCGTCGACGTGCAAGCGACGCGCGGCGATGTGGGGCACAGCGACTTCGTGTATTTTATCGGACCGCGCGGAAATCTGCGCGTCGTCGGCGGCGACATGACGATTGCACAGATAACCGCCGATATGCGCGGGCTCGCGCGCTAGGAAGTGGCACGAAAATATTGCCGGTTATAGGTTGAACTCCGCCGCGAGGTGCGGGAGCAAGGCATCACGCGCTTCGGCGAGTGAGACCTCGCGCCCGAGTTCGTGCGAGATCGAGGTGATCCCACGATCGAGTAATCCGCACGGGTTGATCAGCCGGTCGTAATTGAGCTCGGTGCTGACGTTGAGAGCGATCCCATGCATCGAAACCATCTTTTGAACCGCGAGCCCGATCGCACATATTTGGTTGCGCCCGACCCAGACGCCGGCATGTTCGCTCCAGCGCTCGGCGACGATGCCGAACTCTGCACACGCCGCGATGACCGCGGCTTCGAGCGAACGCACCAACGGCACGACTTCACGGAAGCGTTCGAGCTTGCGAATCGGGTAGACGACGAGTTGCCCGGGGCCGTGATAGGTGACGTCCCCGCCGCGTTCGATCTCGACCAGATCGATACCGCGCGCAGCGAGGATCTCGGGAGAGAGGAGCACGTTCTCCGATTTGGCGTTCCGGCCGAGCGTGATCGTCGGCGTATGTTCGACGAATATCCAGGTCTCGGGCTCGTCGCCGGCACGGACGGCTTCGTGCAAACGGTGCTGGATATCCCAGACCTCGCGGTACGGGCGCAGACCCAATTCAAGGATCCGCGCCGTTCCCGACAAGCGTTCTATTTTGCCGCTCCGACCGGCGCCTTCGGCTTGGGATTGACGATGTGAATCGCCTTTCCGTGCGCGGCTTCGGCGGCATCCATGATGCCTTCGGTGAGCGTGGGATGCGGATGGATCGAGAGCCCGATATCCTCGAGCGTCGCCCCCATCTCCAGCGCGATTACACCCTCGCCGATGAGCGATTCGGCCTGCGGAGCGATGATATGCATGCCGAGCAGCATATCGGTCTTTGCATCGCCGACGAGTTTGATAACGCCGTCGCTCTCGTTCATCGTGCGCGCGCGCCCGCTCGCTGCGAGCGGGAACTTGCCGATCCGCACTTCGTAGCCCTTCGCCTTCGCCTCTTCCTCGGAGAGCCCGACGGTGGCAACCTCGGGATCGGTGTAGACGCAATTGGGAATCGCGATCGGATCGAACGCCGCACTCATATCGCCGCCGATCACCTCGGCAGCAACGACGCCCTGCTTCATCGCGCGATGCGCGAGCAAAGGCTGCCCGGTGACATCGCCGATTGCATAGATATGCGCGACTTTCGTGCGCATGCGTGCGTCGACGGCAAGGAAGCCTTTCTCGTCGACTGCGAGCCCCGCGGTAGCGAGATTGAGCGCATCGGTAACGGGGCGACGCCCGACGGCAACCAGCGCCATCTCGAATTCGCGCGTCTCATCTTTGCCGCCGGTGCCCGCTCCGGATATCGTCGCCTTGACGCCCTTTGTCGTCGCTTCGAGCGCGGCAACCTTCGTATCGAGCATGATCTCGACGCCCTGTTTCTTGAGAATACGCCCGAGCGTCTTTGAAATTTCGATATCGCTGCCGGTCAGAATCTGCGGCAATGCCTCGACGACGAGAACCTGCGCGCCCATGCGCGTGTAGACCGTCGCGAACTCTAAACCGATAACGCCGCCGCCGATGACGAGCATGGTTTTGGGAATCTGTTTGATGGAAACGGCGTCGTCGGAGTTGATGATCCGTTTGCCGTCGCGCGGCCACGCTTTGATATCGATCGGCGCCGAACCCGTCGCGATCACCACATGCGCGGCACGGATACGTTCGTTGCTTCCATCTTTGCCCTTCAGCGCGATTTCGTTCGGAGAGACGAACGACGCTTCACCGTACATGAACTGCACGTTGTTCGCTTTGAAGAGCGTCTTTACGCCTCCGACGTTCGATGCGACGACGTCGTTCTTGAATTTTTCGACGCCGGCACGATCCACCGTGGCTTTGGGAACCTTTAATCCGACCGCTTCGGCATGTTCGATGTGACGAATCACTTCGCCGACATGCAGCAGCGCTTTCGTAGGGATGCAGCCCCAGTTCAGGCAGACTCCACCGACCTCGTCGCGATCGACGCAGATGACGGATTTCCCAAGTTGGCCGAGCCGGATGGCGGCATGATAACCGCCGGGGCCCGCACCGATGACGACGGCATCGACCTGATGTTCGGCCACGAAAAGACTCCTTACGCGCAGGCGTGGATGAGGGGTTGGTAACCACCAATTATTCCGCTGCGGAAGGCGGCGGGCCTCCGTAGTCCAATTGGATCCATCCATGAGCAAGATTGGTGCGCCCAACCTCCCCCTCCAGCTCGACCGCGAGTCGATCGTTCCGCTCTACCGCCAGCTCTACGAGGGGTTGCGGGAGGCGATTCTCTCCGGCTCGCTTCCTGAATCGACGCGCTTGCCCCCCGAGCGAGCGATGGCCGAGCGCCTGGAGATCAATCGCAGCACGGTCGTGCGCGCCTACCGCGAACTCGTCGCCGACGGCTTGCTCGATCAGCGCGTCGGCTCCGGCTCGCGGGTTGCCTCGCGTAAACGCGCGGTATCGGCAGGAGAGCGCGGAGCAAGCGTTCCGTGGTGGGTGACGTTGCCGCCGTGGCGCGTCGGCGAGTTTCCGATGGTGCTCGGCGAACTCGCGGCAAAACAGGAACCCGGGCGCATCTCCTTCGTGCAGGGCGTCGCTCCCGACGAACCTTCCCCGCTCGCCGAACTCGCCGGCTCGTTCGCACGGGTCGCGAGCGATCCGCGCTTCATTCTTTCGTACGGCGATTCGGAGGGATACGAGCCGCTCCGGGAGGCAATTGCGGCGCGCATGCGCGCGCGCGGTGCGCGCAGCGTCGTGGCCAAGAACGTCATCGTGTTGACCGGGTCGACGCAAGGGATCGCGATCGTCTCCCAGAGCCTCGCCGAAGCCGGCGACGAGATTATCGTCGAGTCGCCGTCCTATCCGGGAGCCTTACAGATATTCCAGATCGGCGGTCTGCGGGCGATCCCTATTCCGGTCGACGACGAAGGCATGCGCGTCGATCACGTCGAGGCGATTCTGCGTACGCGTCGCCCCCGTTTTATCTACACGATGCCGTCGATGCACAATCCCACGAACGTCACCATGAATGCCGATCGTCGCGACCGCCTCGCCACGATCGCGCGGCGCGCGGGCGTTCCGATTATTGAAGACGATCCCTACGGACCGCTCGCATCGCACAACGAAACGCCGTTGCTCGCGCTCGCTCCGGATCACGTCGTCTATCTTTCGACGTTTAGTAAAACCGTCGCACCGAGCTTGCGCGTCGGCTGGATGGTCGCCCCGCGCACGATCGTCGATCGGCTTTTAATGCGCAAACAGGCCTACGACATGGCAACGAGTCTCTACGTCCAAGCCGCCATCGTCGATTATCTCGAACGTGGCTACGACGCGCACATCGAGCAGTTGCGCGAAGAGTTGCACTTGCGGAGGAAGATCGCCGACGAAGCGATTGCGAAATATTGGCCCAGCGGCGTTCGCGCGATCGGTCCGAGCGGCGGCTTCTATCTCTGGGTCGCAACTCCGCGTGAAATGCGCGCCCGTCCTCTGCTCGATGCCGCCGAGCGCCTCGGCGCCTCGTTCTTGTTCGGCGAAGCCTTCTATGCGAATTCAGGAGGCGACCATAATTTTCGCTTGGCGCTAACCGCGGTTCGACGCGATGAAATCTCCGAAGGCATTCGCCGCATCGGCGAAGCGATGCGTAGCCTGCGCGGATGACCGGGATTCAGAAACGTTTGCTAGCCTGGTATGCAAAATACGGGCGGGCGAATTTACCCTGGCGCGTCGTACGAAATCCGTACTACACCGTCGTTAGTGAATTTATGCTGCAACAGACGCAAGTGGATCGCGTCGTTCCGATCTTCGGAACTTTTATATCGCGCTTCCCAACATTTGCGGCGTTGGCGAAGGCTCCGCGTTCGGAGGTCGTGCGGTACTGGAAAGGGCTTGGCTATAACACGCGAGCGGTTCGCTTAAAGGCGCTCGCCGATGCGGTGGTCTCGCGATTCGAGGGCGAGATGCCCAGCGACGAGAAGGCGCTGCTTGAATTGCCCGGGGTCGGCCCGTATACGGTCGCTGCGATTCGGGCGTTCGCCTTTAACTACGACGCGGCACCAAGTGATACGAACGTTCGTCGTATCATCCATCGCGTTCACTTCGGCATCGAATACCCGGCCAAAGCGAGCGTAAAAGAACTCGAACAGATCGCGCGCCAGCTTGTTCCAAAAGGCGAGGCGCACGATTGGAGCTCGGCGATGATGGATCTCGGGGCGCTTGTCTGCAGCGCGCGAGCGCCGCGCTGTGCCGCGTGCCCGCTGCAAACACTCTGCGTCGCCGCGCCGATCGATGCCGCGCGCCTTGAGCGCTTGCGCGAAGAATTTGCAAAGCCGACGAGCGCGAAGGATCCGGTTCCATTTGAATCGACGGCGCGGTTTGCGCGCGGGCGCATCGTCGATCGTCTGCGCGAGCTTCCTCCCGGCGAACGCATATCGCTCCTCGACCTTGAGCGCGAGATCGTCGGCGTGGTGCCCCCGAAGATCGGCGAACAATTCGACGAATTAGTGGCCGCTCTGGAAAAAGACGGCATCGTGGCGCGCGACGGCGACGCGATATCGCTAGCCTGACGCTAAAAATCGAAGACGGCGTCGTAGCGCGCCGTTGCGGTCGCAAGGCGAATCCCCGACTCTTCGTAAATTCCGAATTCGCTATAGCGCGGCGCATAGACGTGAATCGAGAGCGCCTCAACCTTCGTTGGGTTGGCGACGCTGTGAAGGTCGCGCGCCCCTTCAAGTGCATCACCCTCCCCGACGTGCTGCACGTTTCGCCCGACCAATCGTAACGAAGATCGGCCGACGCCGTTCACGGATTCCGATCGCAGATAGCGCGTGACGTGCAGTTCGCCGGCGAGGACGCGAGTGGCGCAATAGGAGTCGCCGTGGTCGTGAATCGGCGTCGTTGCACCAGGAAACCAAAGCAGCGCGAGCACTTCGAAGTCATCGCAGAGATAAAGACGGGAACGCGTGTAACCGACTTTTCGCCGTGGGAGCAAACCCTCCCAATGCGAGCGGCTTGCGAGCCGTTCGGCGATGATGCGATCGAGGTCGAGTCCGGCGATCATGCGACGCGGCCCTCGCGTTCGCGTGCGATGCGTATCGCGATCGCGCGCGCCTGCTCCACGATCTCCGGGACGGCGGTGCTCTCGAAGAGGATGCCGCGCAGCATCGGCCCAACGGCGATCAATCGCTCGTCGACAAGTCCTTCTGCATCGATTGCCTCGCCGTAGGATGTAGCGTCGAGACCGAGGGCGAGCGGATCGCGGCGAATGAGGCCGCGGCGCAGCAGTGCGCGTATCAACGGGTTGGGGTTCGTGTGAAGATCGCCGTTTGGGCCGGTGCAGTTGACGACCGATGCAACGGTGATCTGATGCCGTTCACCGCGACGCCGGTAGTCAATAGCGATACCGTGTTCGCTCTCGGAGGCGGCGACAATCTCTCCCTGCAGCGGTACGTAGCGCCCCGCGCGTCGAAGAGCGATAACGGCGTCGTCGGTCGCCGGCGGAACGCGATATCGGAGCGAGCCCCACAACGCGGCGAGTCGTTCGAGAAATCGGCGACGTTGCGCGGTCGTCCACCCAAGCCATATCCGTTGCGAAGGATTCCGAAGCGCTTCAGCGACCTCGCGCCAATCGCCGCCGGCAGCGGTGCGGCGGCTCATCGCGGTTCGTACCGTACGGAACAGCGAGAGTGGGGTGTCTTCGTCGATACCGAGCTCCGAGTAGCGACAGGCGCGAATTTCAGGAGCCTCACGAGCGGGAAGATAGCCGTGGCGCGCGAGCGTGTACGCCGTTCCACCCTGCATCGTGTGCCGAAAGGCGGCAACGCGATCCATCGCGGTGAGCCCGCTGCCGATGCAGAGCATGTCGCCGGCGGGGAGTTCGTCGATGCGAGTGCGCCATGGATCGCCGAAATAGCGTCGGCTCTCACGTAGTTCGTGCGGCAAGAAATCATCGGCCGGAATCGCATTTCCAAGTGCGAGCACGACGGTACGCGCGCGGAAGCGATGGCCTCGCGAGTCCGTAAGAACGAAGCCGTGCCTTCCGCGATCGATATCGATAACCGCCGTGCGTTCGATACACATCTGCGGCCGTTCTGCGAGCGCGGCGCGAAGCGTGGCGCCGACATAGGCGCCGAATCGCTCCCGTGTGACGAGCGTCTCCGGGTAGCAGCGAAGCGCGCTAACGAGATGCCCGGAGTCGTCGGCGATAATACTCATCGCGCGGGCGGGGCCGTTCATGAGCCATTGCGCGGAGATGTCGCCGTAAGCAGCGCCGCGTCCGGGTTCTTCGGGGGAGAATAACCGGAGGCGCACGTGCCGGGCGAATCGCGCGCAGGCTATCGCCACCGCCGCGCCGGCGAGACCACCGCCGATCACGACAAGATCGTCGACCTCACGTTCGCCCTTCATCGTAGCCGGTTCATCGGCAGGTTGCGCGCCGCGATTGAGCGCAAAATGACGCCCGTGGCTGTAATTCCGTTCCCGAATCGTAAAGTTTCGAAAACGATTGCGAAAAAAGAGCTGGGGCTTCTTGAAGAGGCCTATCCGCACGCCGTTACCGCGCTCACCTATCGCAACCCGTTCGAATTACTCGTCGCGGTCATTCTTTCGGCGCAGTGTACCGACGCGCGCGTCAATCTGACGACCCCGGCGCTCTTCGCCGCCTATCCGACGCCGAAAGCATTGGCGGCGGCGCGGTCGAGCGATGTCGAACGATTGATTCAGTCCTGCGGATTTTTTCGAACGAAGGCAAAGAACATTATCGCTGCGGCACGTGCGTTGGTCGAAACGCACGCGGGGAGGGTGCCCGAAGCGCGGGAGGATCTCGAAGCGCTTCCCGGCGTTGGGCGAAAAACGGCGAGCGTCGTGCTCTCGGTCGCTTTCGGCGAGGCCGCATTCGCCGTCGACACGCATGTTTTTCGCGTCGCGCATCGGTTGGGGCTCACAGTCGGAACGACGCCGCTCGCCGTGGAGCGCGACGTTACCGCGCTGCTGCCTGAATCACAGTGGCGCTTTGCCCATCATTGGCTGATCCTTCACGGTCGCGCGATCTGCAAGGCGCAGCGACCGCTCTGCGATCGTTGCCCGGTTCAGCAGATCTGTCCGAGCGCGCCGATCGTTGCTAAAATGAGAGCGGGCCGGGCGAATCCAGGTGCGGCGGGCGCGGAAGCTCGGCGTCGCTCGCGAGCGCCCGCAAAAGCATCGAAGGGGTGATCGATTCGCCGTAGCCGCTCTCGGTCGATACCTTCGAAACGTCGATGAGACTCGGAATTGCGCGATCGGGAACGAATTGATAGTCGCCGTCGAATGTGAGGCCGCGAACGCGAACCAACTCCGCGCTCTCGTCGAGTTCGAGCGCGATGCGATGTTCGCCGAAGCGTAACCGCAAGCGTAGCGGTTTTTCGAGACGAACCAAGCGAACGCCGTTTCGCTCGCCGAGAATCGCGTTAAGACGCTTGATTCCCACCGCGAGTGCATCGCCGAAAGCTCGCAGCGAGCTCTCTGCGCCGCCGTCGGCGAGCGCGCCGCTCGACACGTCGCTCTCTTCGAGAAGTTCACCCAACGCGCGTTGCGCGCGAATGCGTTCCGCTGCGGCGACGATAGGATTTTGTCCGGTGAAACTCGGCTCCATGGGATCTACCATAGGGAAAGTATTGCCACGCGCATGGGCGAAAGTCCCGCGTATGAAGCAGGTGAAACAGATCGCCGTTCTCGCCGCCGTATTGATGATTGCCCTCGCCGCAGCGCCCGCGCGGGGCGCGCTGACACCCTCGTCGGCCTTTGGGAAAGAGCCCCCTTGGGGGCGGCAACCTGCGGCAATCTCCTGGTCGCACCGAGGAGAGCGCTTCACCTACGTGCTGCCCTCGCAGGACCCTTCCGAGCATCTGCCGCTCATGCTTCGCCCGCTTCACGGCGCTGCAGCACGGGTGTTGTTGCAGCCGAGCCGGTTCGGCAAGCATGGCGCAACGCCGTATAACGCAGGCTGGTCACCACACGATCGCCGCCTCGCAATCGAGGCGGGTGGCTCGCTCTACGTCTACACCATTTCAACCGACGTACTGCAAAAAATTGCAACTGCGGCCTCCGACCCCCAATGGTCGCCGAACGGACGCGCGATCGCCTATGCGAGAAAGTCGAATCTTTACGTCGCGCATCTCGGCGCCAAGCGTAGCATCGTTCAACTCACGCACGGCGGTTCGGGAAACAATATTCTTGACGGTCAACTCGACTGGGTCTACCCGGAAGAACTCGGTATCTCCCACGGTTTTCGCTGGTCGCCGGACGGAACGCAGATCGCCTATCTGCGCCTCGACGAACGGCAGGTTACGCGCTTCCCACTCACCGACTTCTTATTGAAGAACGGGCGCGTCCATTATCAACGCTATCCGCTCGCCGGGGAGAAGAACCCCGGCGCGAGCCTTCATGTCATCGATCTTGCGACGAAGACCGATCGCGTTCTCTACAATGCTGCGCCGAAGGATCGGTATATCGCGGCGTTTGCATGGCGCCCGAAGAGCGACGATCTCATTGCCGAGATATTGAATCGCCGCGAGCAATGGTTGCGCGTCGATGCACTTCCCGCCGACGGCGCGACGCCGCAAACCCTCTATCGCCAAAGCTCGCCTTCGTGGGTCGATGTGATCGCGTTGCCGACCTGGCTTTCAAATGGATCCTCGCTCTGGGTGCTCGATCGGGCGAACTTGCGATCGCTCTACCTCCGCAACAGCGCCGGGGCGCTCCGCCGCATAACGGGTAATTTTAATCTCGGCAGCGAGTACGCGACGAACGGGTTGGTTGCGGCCGGGGCGAACGGCGTGCATGCATGGGTCTATGCCGATTATCCGACCCGCCGCAATCGCGCGTTGCTCGAAGTCGACCTTGGCAGCGACGCGCTGACAAATCTGACGCCGCAGCGCGGCGTTCATCGGATCGCGTTTGCGCCGGTATCGCATGCATTCGTCGATACCTATTCGTCGATGAACCGCGTCCCTGAAGTGACGTTGAACGCGCCGGCGGAGGCTCCGCAAGTGCTCGCCGCCCGCAACCCCACGTTGCAGTCGCAATTGCTTCCAGTCGACCGCTTCGAGGTTCCATCGACGTACGGGCCGCTCGACGCGTGGATGATTCGTCCGCCGCATTTCGATCCGCATCGGAAGTATCCGGTGGTCGTCTACGTGTACGGTGGTCCGGCCGCTCCGACCACGACGAACGGCTTCGGCTACACGATGGAGCTGATGCACGACCTTTTGGCGCAGGAAGGCATTATCGTATTTTCGATCGACGGGCCCGCTTCGCAGATCGACAACGACAAACACGTGCGGCTGCTGTTGCATAATTTCGGCCCCGGATCGCTCTTGGGACAACGCATCGGCGCGCGCTACCTCGCCTCGCTGCCGTACGTCGATGCGAAGCGCATTGGAATTTGGGGCTGGAGTTTCGGCGGCTACGAAACGATCTACGCGCTCGAGCACTCGAAGCGCTTCGTTGCCGGCCTTGCAGTCGCTCCGGTCACCGATTGGCATCTCTACGACACGATCTACACCGAGCGTTACATGGGGCTCCCGCAAAAACATCCGCGCGCGTACGATCGTAGTTCGAATCTTTTCGACGTCGCGCACCTCAACGGGCCGCTGCAGATCATGCACGGCACGAGCGACGATAACGTCCACATGGCCAACACCGTGGCGTTCCTACAGAAAACGATTTTAGCTGGGCTCACCGACGTGAACGTCATGCTCTACCCGCGCAAAACGCATTCGATTGCCGGGCTCATGCAACGGCGCACGCTCTGGGAGCGAATGCTGAACTACTGGCACTCGGTGTTCCACCTATAAAAAAGGCATCGTCGAGATCGACGATGCCTTTGGGGCGCCTGCCCCTAGGTCGATGAGAATAATAACGTGGTTCTACTAGTGGACGGGCGGTTTATGGCCCTTCTTTGCGGCAGCCTTTTTGGCCGTCGCTTTCTTCGCGGTGGCTTTCTTGGCCATCGCTTTCTTTGCCGGAGCCTTCTTAGCGGCGGCTTTCTTCGCGGTGGCCTTCTTGGCCATCGCTTTCTTTGCCGGAGCCTTCTTAGCAGCGGCTTTCTTCGCGGTGGCCTTCTTGGTCATCGCTTTCTTTGCCGGAGCCTTCTTAGCGGCGGCTTTCTTGGTCGTGGTCTTCGTGGAGCCTTTGCTCGCCGAGGCGGCCATAGCCGTTCCGGTTGCGAGGAAGGACGCCGCGATCAGTGCAGCGAGGAGTTTGCGCATTCTTTCACCCCCTTCTTGCGAAAATTCGTCTCTTAACGTGCCTTAAGAACGTCCGAGAAGGGCGGTTAGTTCGCAAAGGCGAGCTAGCGCCCCTTCCCAACTAAATTGCGGGAGATGACCAGGCGCTGGATCTGCTGGGTTCCCTCGTAGATCTGGGTGATTTTGGCGTCGCGCATCATCCGCTCGACCGGGTACTCCGCCGAGTAGCCGAAGCCGCCGAGCACCTGAACCGCGTCGGTGGTCACCGCCATCGCCACGTCGCCGCACTTGAGCTTCGCCATCGAGGCCCAGAGCGAGACGTCGGCAGCTCCCTCGTCGCATTTGCGCGCCGATTCGTAGAGCATGAGGCGCGCCGCCTCGACCTCGGTCTTCATATCGGCAAGCATAAAGCCGATGCCTTGATGCTGCCCGATGGGCTTGCCGAAGGCGACGCGGTCGCGGGCGTATTGGGTGGCATACTCCAGGGCTCCGGCGGCGATGCCGAGGGCCTGTGCGGCGATACCGGGGCGCGACTTATCGAGGACCTTCATCGCAATCTTAAAGCCCTCGCCCTCTTCGCCGAGGCGATTGGCGGCCGGAACGCGGCATTCGTTGAAGATCAACTCGACGGTCGGCGAGCCCTTGATCCCCATCTTGCGCTCTTTCTTGCCGACCGAGAAACCCGGGGTGCCTTTTTCCACGACGAAGGCGCTCACACCGCGGCTCCCCGCATCCGGATCGGTCACCGCGAAGACGCAGACGACGTCGGCGACGCTTCCGTTGGTAATCCAAATTTTCTGGCCGTCGAGAACGTAGGAGTCACCGTCGCGGCGCGCGCGCGTCCGCATCGAACCGAGCGCATCGGAGCCGCTGCTCGCTTCGGTAAGCGCATATGCGGCGAGGTGCTCGCCGGAAGCAATCTTCGGAAGAAAGCGTCGTTTCTGTTCGTCGTTGCCGCCGATCATAATCGGCAACATGCCGAGTTCTTGCACCGCGACGATCAGCGAACTCGATGCGCAGGCTTTGGCAATCTCTTCGACGACCTTCACATAGGTTACGAAACTCCCGCCGAGCCCACCGTATTCGGTGGGAATCGGAATTCCCAAAAGATCGTTCTGCGCAAAGAGACGACGGATATCATCCGGGAATTCTTCGCTTTCGTCGATCGCTGCCGCGCGCGGCGCGACTTTCTCAGCTACTAAATCGCGCACCATCTCGACGATCATCGCTTCTTCGTCGTGCGCTTGCGCCGCTACTGACATTGTGAACTCCTCTTCATGGATAACGAGAGACCGGATTGTGAACTTGCCGATAGATTCGGGGGCGACCAGGGTTTTGCTCCCATGACCGCCTATTTGCGCCGGTATGGAGAAAGTGTACCCATCGGCGGCCGCGGCCGTCGCCGACATTCCCAGCGGGGCCTCGTTAGCCGTCGGGGGCTTCGGCCTCAACGGCATCCCCCATAACCTGATCCAGGCGCTGCTCGCACAGGGCGCGACCGATCTCGTCACCGTTTCCAATAACTGCGGCGTTGATGGGTGGGGGCTCGGCGTCCTCCTCGATAACAAACGCATCCGTCGAACGACCGGCTCCTACGTCGGCGAAAACAAAGAATTCGAACGGCAGTATCTTTCCGGTGAGCTCGAGGTCGAACTCGTGCCGCAGGGAACGCTCGCCGAGCGCCTTCGTGCCGGGGGCTGCGGAATTCCCGCATTCTATACTCCGGCCGGCGTCGGCACGCCGATTGCGGCGGGAGGGTTACCCTGGCGTCATAATGCCGACGGCAGCGTCGCGAAGGGCTCGCCGGCGAAAGAGACGCGACGTTTCGGCAATCAGGAGTACGTCCTTGAAGAAGCGATCGTTTGCGATTTTGCGTTGGTGCGCGCGAGTATCGGCGACCGCGAGGGGAATCTCTATTTCGCAAAAGCGACGCGAAATTTCAACCCGCTCTGCGCGATGGCCGGCCGCATCACGATCGCCGAAGTCGAGCGACTCGTCGAGCCGGGTGAGATCGAACCGGAGAACGTTCACCTTCCCGGGATCTTCGTCGCCCGCGTCGTCGAGGTAGGCGCCGAGGGTAAACGGATCGAGCGAGTCACCACGCGCAAACGGGAGGGGAACTAAGATGGCACTATCACGCGAAGAGCTCGCAGCATGCGTTGCGCGCGAGTTACGCGACGGTATGTACGTCAATCTCGGCATCGGCATGCCCACATTGATTCCGAATTACGTTCCGGCGGGCGTGCGCGTCGTCTTGCAGAGCGAGAACGGGATCCTCGGCACCGGTCCGTATCCGTTCGAAGAGGATGTCGATGCCGACCTCATCAACGCCGGGAAAGAAACGGTGACGGTGTTACCCGGAGCGTCGTTCTTCGATTCGGCACTCTCGTTCGGCATGATTCGCGGCGGGCATATCGATCTCGCCGTTCTCGGCGCCATGCAAGTCAGCGCGCGCGGTGACCTCGCGAACTGGATGATTCCCGGAAAAATGGTGAAGGGAATGGGCGGCGCGATGGATCTCGTGCACGGCGCCAAAAAGGTAATTGTGATGATGGAGCACGTCGCGAAGGGCAACGCACAGAAGATCGTTGCCGAATGCACGCTGCCGCTCACCGGAAAACAGGTCGTGCATAAATTGATGACCGACCTCGCAGTGATCGATATCGAACCCGAAGGGCTTGTCCTCCGCGAACTCGCTCCGGGAGTGAGCGTGGAAGAGGTGCAGGCCGGCACCGGTGCACCGTTATTGATCCCGGCGCAAATCGGCTCGATGCTCGGCTAACAACGCTCGGCGAAAAGAAGAGAGGGGAGACGCCATAGGCGTCTCCCCTCTCTTTGCGATTGATACCGCTTGAGGTTACTTGATAACCTTGAACGTGATCATCATGTGCGCGTGGCCGAGGCCGCAATAAATCGCGCAGTGTGCCGGGAAGGTGCCGATCTTCTTCGGGGTGACGGTGACGACGGTCGGCTTCGAGGTAATCGTGATGACTTTGGTGATGCCGACTTCAGGGGCGATCATTCCGTGCACGCCTTGAAGGGCGACGAACGAAATTTTCTGCGGCTTGCCGACGTGCAGGGTGATGACGTTCGGCATAAACTGGAAATCTTTGGCTTTGACGACAATGGTGCTGTTCGCGCTGGCCGAGGCGACCGTAAGGGCGCTGAAGGCAAGAGCGAGAGCTAAAGCGAGCTTGCGCATGGTGTTCTCCTGAAAGATGCGAAAGGATGACGTTGGGGCACTCCCCATTACGTACTAGAGAATAGGGCCGAGCGAGCCGCTTCGGTACGACAAAACTCAGGCAATTCGAAAAGATGGGGTTACGAAGGTACCCGTTCGCGGAACTGCGTGCGATAGAGCCGCGCATAGGTTCCGTTGTGCGCGATGAGTTCGTTGTGCGAACCCGATTCAACGATGCGCCCGCCATCGACGACAAAAATCGTGTCGGCATTGACGACGGTTGAAAGGCGATGGGCGATAACCATGCTCGTCCTTCCGCGCATGAGCCGTTCCAACGCGCTCTGAATTGCCGCCTCGTTCTCGGAATCAAGAGCTGAGGTTGCTTCGTCAAGAATGAGAATGCGTGGATTTTTTAGGAGCACGCGAGCGATTGCTAAACGTTGACGCTCGCCGCCCGAAAGTTTGTGTCCGCGCTCGCCGACGATCGTATCGTATCCTTGAGGCAAGGTTTGGATGAAATCGTGAATATTGGCTGCGCGCGCAGCTTCGTGGATAAGTTCGATACTCGCATCGGGGCGGGAATAGCGTAGATTTGCGATGATGCTGTCGTGAAACAGGTATGTTTCTTGAGTGACGATGCCGATATTTTCGCGAAGCGATTCCAGCCCAACGGTCGCTACATCGTGGCCGTCGACGAAAATATGCCCTTCGGGGATGTCGTAAAAACGCGGCAACAATTGCGTAATCGTCGTTTTCCCCGCTCCCGAGGGGCCCACGAAGGCTGCCACTTTACCTGCCGGAATCGCGAAGGTAATTCGATCGAGAATCTGATCGCGTCCCTCGTAGGCAAACGATACGTTCTCGAAGGCGACGTCGCCGCGAAGCTCACCCAGCCGTAGCGCGTCGGGCGCATCGTACCGTTCGGTTTTCATGTCGAGATAATCGAAGATGCGCTCGAAGACGGCGAGTGCACTGACGATCTGCACCTGAATGCCGACCAATGCCGCTGCCGGGCCGTAGAGCCGCCCCTGGATGTACCCGATAAAGGCGACGATGACGCCGACATCGAGCGCGCCCTGAAGGGCGAGCCAGCCGCCGCCGAGCCAAACAACCGCCGGACCGACGACCACCATTGCAGTCACCGATGCGATAAACCACCGGCCGATCATCGCCAGCCGGATCTCAAGATCCATCAGCTCGGTTCCGACCTTATAAAAACGCGAGCGCTCGTATGCTTCGCGCACGAACGATTTAATCAGCGTGATGCCCGAGATCGAGAGCGTTTCTTGCGTGATCGATTCAATCCGATCCCGCTGTTCGCGCGTGCGCTTGCGGACGTCGTACATTTTTCGCCCGACTGGGCCGAGGGGTAAAACCATGAAGGGAACGACGACCGTCGATATCAACGCGAGCCGCCAATTCCAAATCAACATCGCGATGAGCGTCGTTGAGATCATAACGATGTTCGTAACGATGGTGGTGAGCGTGCCGGTGACGACGCCGTCGACATTGTCGACATCGCTCGAGACACGATTCATGATCTCGCCGGTCTTCGTCGCGGTAAAAAATGAGAGCGGCATGCGGTGGAGGTGCGAGACGAGGCTCGTCCGCAAATCGCGCATGATCCCTTCGCCGACCATCGAGTTGAAGTAACCCTGGGCGACGCCGAGACCCATCGAAAGAATCGCTGCGGCGAGAATGAAGCCGACGTCGATGGTGAGTTCGTGGAAGCTATGGTGCGGCAGAGCGGAATCGATGATTCGCGCCGTCATATAGCCGGGTACGAGCCCCACGATCGCACTGAGGACGATAAAGAAAAAAACGAGCGACTGTTGTTTCCAATAGGGCGAGAAAAGCGACCGAATACGCGCCCAATCGATGCGCCTTCGAACCCGCGGCTTCTCCGGGTCGTACATGTTCGACCACATCAGCCCATGTCCGGACATCATGGCGCGAGCGTCGATTCGTGGAGCGTAACCTTATTGCCCTCGGGATCGAAAAACGAACCAAGTTTGCAGACCGGCGTAACGTGAATCTCTTCGGTTGCAATGCCGCGCTCGCGCAACGTTGCAAAGGCCGCCTCGATATCGGCGACTTCGAATGCAATCGAGGCGCAGCTTCCGGCGGCGACGCCCATCCATGCCGAGGTCATCAACGAAAAATAACCGCTCCCGACACGCGCTTCGCAATAGAGCGCGACTCCATTTTCGATATACGGTTCAGCGAACTCGATGCCGAGCGAATCCTTGTAGAAACGCGCCAGCGACGCTACGTCGGCAGCGGGATAGGCCGTAAAGGCAATATCCTTCAGCTCGATCATCGCGACTCGCTACTTCTTTCCGTTGCGAAGGTTTTTAAGGTCGCGGAAAATTTTGCGTTCCTTGTCGGTGAGATTCTGTGGCAATTGCCCGATAAGGCGGACATATTGGTCGCCGCTGCCGCCGCCCTTGACGTGCGGCATTCCCTTGCCCGATAAACGGAGTAAGCGATTGTTCTGCGTGCCTTCCGGAATCGTCATCGCGACGTTTCCGCCCATCGTCGGTACGTGAACCTCGGCCCCTAAGACGAGGTCGAAGAGATCGACCGGGAGGTCGACATAGAGATCGTCGCCTTTTCGTTTATAGCGCGCGTCCTCGCTTGTTTTCACGATGAGGAAGAGGTCGCCGTTCGGCGCGCCACCGGTGCCGACGCCGCCCTGCCCCGCAAGACGGATGCGTTGACCCTCGCCGATTCCGCGCGGAATAGAGACCTCGAATTTTTTCGTGCTCAGCGTTCGTCCCGTTCCATGGCAAGCGAGACAAAGGTGGCCGCTCTCCGTCCCCGTGCCGCGGCAGCGCGGACAGCTATCCTCGAGTTGCAACGAGATCGATTTCTTGCCGCCTTCGTAGATATCGTGCAGGGAGAGTTCGATACTCGTTTCCATGTCTTGCCCTCGTGCTGCGGTCGGGGCAGCGGCCGGGCCGCGCCGTCCGACGCCGGAGAAGAACATATCGAAAAAATCCGAAAAGCCGCTCGTCCCCGCCCCGGCACCCATGTTGGGGCCGAAGCCGAAGTCGGACTGCGATGCGTTTTGTTGCGTCCGATAGCGGCGCTGTTGCTCCGCCTGTCGTGCCGCCTGCTGCCAATCGCTTCCGAGCGCATCGTATTTACGGCGTTTGTCGCTGTCGCCGAGCACCTCGTACGCTTCGGAGATCTCCTTGAACTTTTCTTCGGCGGCCTTCGCGTTACCGGGATTCGCATCGGGGTGCCATTTACGTGCAAGGCGGCGATAGGCGGACTTGATGTCCTTCTCGGGAGCGCCTTTTGGCACGCCGAGAACGGCGTAGTAGTCCTTGTAGTTCATTGATGCTTTGCGACGAGTACTTTCGCCGGTCGGAGGAGATCGTCGCCGAGGCGATACCCTTTCTCCGCGACTTCGACGACGGTATCGTCGGCTTGACCATCGGTAGCTGCAACCGTTCCGATCGCCTCGGCAACGTGCGGGTCGAACGGTTGTCCCTTCACATCGACGGCACTGATGCCTTCGGAGGTGAGGACCGCTTCGAATCCGCGCAGCGTGCTTTCAACTCCACTGCGCAGCGCATCGGCTCCGGTGGGTACGGCGAGCGCGCGTTCGAGATTATCGAGAACCGGAAGCAGACGGCCGAAGAGGCGGCGTCGATGCTCGACGATACGTTGTTCGATATCGCGTTGTACGCGTCGCTTGTAATTTTCGAAGTCGGCCATCGCGAGTAAAAATTTATTATAGTTATCGTCGGCGCGCGCGTTTGCTTTGGAGAGTTCATTCTCCGGCTGCACGCTGTCTTCGTTTACGCCGACAGGGTCGTTGAGCAGATCGTTATCCATAGGTGCGTCTATCTCTACTTCTTTTCTTATTTTGAGCGCATGAAGAGGCGGCGGGAGGTGAGGGCAATAGCCGCGTACGGCTCGCCCTCACTCCGCTCGCATGAACCGGAGGCTACTTCGCTTCCTTGAACTCGGCGTCGATGGCATCGTCGGGAGCGGCATTGGTCGCGCCGTTCGAAGCTTGCCCGTTCGCGGATTCAGCACCGGCGGCTTCGCCGTCGGGCGACGATCCGGTGCTCTTGTAGAGCAGTTCAGCCATCTTATAGCTTGCGGTCTGCAGCTTTTCGATCGCCGCCTTGATTTCAGCGGCGGTGCCGTTTTCGCTGAGTTTTTTCAAATCGGAGAGAGCACTCTCGACTTCGCCGCGTGCGGTTGCATCGAGTTTCTCGCCGACTTCCTTGAGCGATTTCTCCGTCGAGTAAATCAGGCTCGAGGCGGTGTTGCGCACCTCTGCCTCTTCGCGCTTCGCTTTGTCGGCGGCACCTTGAAGCTCGGCATCTTTGACCATCCGTTCGACTTCTTCTTTGTTGAGGTTTGTCGATGCGGTGATCGTGATTTGCTGTTCCTTCCCGGTCCCGAGATCTTTTGCGCCGACATTCACAATGCCATTGGCATCGATATTGAAGGTCACTTCGATCTGCGGTACGCCGCGCGGTGCCGGCGGAAGTCCTTCGAGCCGGAATCGTCCCAGCGTCTTATTATCACCGGCCATCGGGCGTTCGCCTTGCAGAATGTGGATGTCCACACTGGTTTGGCCGTCCTCTGCGGTGGTGAAGACCTGCGATTTCTTCGTCGGGATCGTCGTGTTGCGCTCGATCAGCGTCGTCATCACTCCGCCCATCGTCTCCAAGCCCAGCGAGAGCGGGGTGACGTCGAGTAGAACGACATCGCGCACTTCGCCGGAGAGAACGCCGGCCTGAATGGCCGCACCGACCGCGACGACTTCGTCGGGGTTGACGGTGAGGTTCGGATCCTTGCCGGTGAGCTTACGGACGAGTTCGAGAATGACGGGCATGCGGGTCGATCCGCCGACCATCACCACTTCATCGATCTGCGAGATGTCGATCTTCGCATCGGCAAGCGCGCTCTTGAAGGGGTTGATGCAGCGGTCAGTGAGATCGCTGGTGATCTCTTCGAACTTCGCACGCGTCAGCGTGTATTCGAGATGTTTGGGGCCTTCGGCATCGGCGGTGATGAAGGGTAAGTTGATCGTCGTTTGCACGACCGCCGAAAGTTCGATCTTCGCTTTCTCCGCGGCCTCGGTGAGGCGTTGCATCGCCTGTTTATCCTTGGAGAGATCGATGCCCTGATCTTTGCGGAATTCGCCGACGATCCACTCAACGACACGGTGGTCGTAGTCGTCGCCGCCGAGCCGCGTGTCGCCGTTCGTCGATTTCACCTCGAAGACGCCGTCGCCGACTTCGAGAATAGAGACGTCGAAGGTGCCGCCGCCGAGATCCCACACGAGGATCGTTTCGTTGCCCTTCTTATCGAGTCCATACGCGAGTGCCGCTGCGGTCGGTTCGTTGATAATGCGCAACACTTCGAGTCCGGCGATCTTGCCGGCATCTTTGGTTGCTTGACGTTGCGCGTCGTTAAAATAGGCGGGAACGGTAATGACCGCCTGGGTGACGCGTTCGCCGAGATAGTTGCTCGCGTCGTTGACGAGTTTTTGCAGAACCATCGCCGAGATCTCTTGCGGGGTGTAATCCTTGCCATCGATCTTGACGCGATAGTCGCCCTCACCCATGTGGCGCTTGATCGAAGAGATCGTGCGCTCCGGGTTGGTGACTGCTTGACGCTTTGCGAGTTGTCCGACGAGACGCTCGCCGGTTTTCGAGAAAGCCACGACCGACGGAGTCGTACGCGAGCCTTCCGAGTTTGCGATAACGGTGGGCGAATTGCCCTCCATTACGGCGACGACCGAGTTGGTCGTGCCGAGGTCGATTCCGACCACTTTAGCCATGAAGTTTTACCTCGTTGATGTGATGTGAACCCCGAGCGCGCCCTGGACCAGCTTGATCGAGCGATCGAGCGGTCGAGCCGAGGCGCGCGCACATTCGAGGTTGGTGTGCGCGTCGCGACGATTCGGCGACGCTCCGATCGTTCGACGACGCCTTGCCGCTTACGAACGAATTCGGGCTTGGTTGCCTACCCCATACTACAACAAGGAGCGGCAATTTGTTCCGCTCCTTGTAACAGCAGGGTCGTCCTTTCGGTTGCGCTCCCGTCGGAGCGCGGTGCGCTACGGCACCGTTCCGGCGGTGGCTGGACGCTCCGTCAGCGTGACGGCCGCGAATTTTTTGAGCCCCTGTGCCCAGAGATCGATCCGGACAACCGTTCCGGGCTTCTTCGCGGCGATATACTTCACGAGATCCTGGGTCTTGGTGAAGCTCTTTCCGTCGACCTGAAGGATCACGTTCCCGGGCTCGAGCCCCGCTTTATCGGCGGGCGAACCCGGAACCACGGCGATGATGGCGATGCCGTTGGGTCCGTTCGCGTAGCCGATCTGGTTGCGCAGACCCGGCGTGAGATCGGCCATCTGAATCCCCATGTAGCCTTCGTTCGTCCCCTGCGTGATGCCGGGGTGCGCGAGCATCTCGGCGACGACGCGCTGCACGGTATTCGCCGGAATGGCGAAGCCGATGCCCTGGGCGTACGCGGATTTCACGGTCGACTGGTTGATGCCGATCACTTTGCCGTGGTCGTCGATCAGCGGGCCGCCGGAGTTACCGGGATTGATCGGTGCAGAGGTCTGGAGAAGCCCTTTGAAGTCGATCGTCTGCCCGCTATCGTTCTGAATCGGCTCGTTGCGATTGAAGGCCGAAACGATGCCGAGCGTCACGGTTTGCTGCAACTCGAGCGGCTCGCCGATGGCGATCGCCCACTGTCCCTGCTCGACGCGGTCGAAGTTCGCGAACTGCAACGGCGGCGGAAGCTTCTTGTAACCGTTGACGCGGATGATCGCGAGGTCGGCGCCGATGTTCTCCGCGACGACGTGCGCCGGCACGTGGTCGCCGTTGGCGAAAACCACCGTCAACTTGGTGATGTTCCCGCCCTGCGGAGGCGTAACGACGTGCGCGTTGGTCACGATGTCGCCCTTGTTGTCGTACACGAATCCCGAACCCGAGGCTTTCCCTTTGTACGGCTCTTCGACGCCGGGGCCGCCCTGGCCGAAGAAGCCCTGGAAGAACGGCACGACCCGCTGTCCGTTGACGTCGAGCTGAATCGCGACAACCGAGGGTTTGGTGCGCTTCACTGCCGAGACGATGCGATCTTGGTCGCTAATCCCTTGCAGAGGCGCCGCTGAAACCGCGGGCAGCGAATGGTTCGGCCCGGCGACGCCGGCAAAATGCGTGCTCGCGTAGAGCATCATGAGGAAGCTGCCGACGCTCGCCCCGACGAGAGCGATGATGAGGGTGGGAAGAACGCGTTGTTTCACAGTTGCATATACTCCATGCTGTGGAGAAGGCTCGTTACGATTGAGGGATTGCCTCCCGTTGAACGATGGAACCTTCCGAAAAGTGCCCGCGCGAGGTCGGTAAATCGGAGAGAATGAGGCCGTCGCGGAGACGCACGACGCGGCTTGCGCGCTCGGCGACCTCTTCGTCGTGGGTGACGATCACGATTGTCCGCCCCGAGCGGTGGAGGCTTTCGAAGAGCCCGAGAATCTCCTCGCTCGTCGCGCTGTCGAGGTTGCCGGTCGGCTCGTCGGCGAGCAAGACGGCAGGGTTGTTGATCAGCGCGCGCGCGATCGCGACGCGCTGCTGCTGGCCGCCTGAGAGTTCGCTCGGCTTGTGATGCCCCCGATCCGCCAGACCGACCTCGGCGAGTGCGGCACGAGCGCGCTCGCGGCGCTCCTTCGGTGCGACTTTTGCATAGAAGAGCGGCAACGAGACATTCTTCATTGCGTCGGTTCGCGGCAAGAGGTTGAAGCCTTGGAAGATGAAGCCGAGTTTTTCTAAGCGAAGTTTTGCCAGTGCGCGGTCGTCGAGCGTCGAGAGATCGATGCCGTCGAGCCGATAGTTGCCGGAGGTCGGGCGGTCGAGGCAGCCGATAACGTTCATCAACGTTGATTTTCCCGATCCCGACGGACCCATGATCGCGACGTACTCACCGCGTTCGATGCGAAGAGTCACGCCGCGCAACGCATGGACTTCAATGGAACCGGTTTTGTAGGTCTTGGCAATCTCGCGAAGATCGATTGCGATATCATTCATAACGTAATGCCTCGATGGGGTCGACAGAAGCCGCGCGAAGCGCGGGAAGAGTACCGAAGACGAGCGTGACGATCGTTGCAAAGATCGTCGCGAGCAAAATGGATTGCATCCACGGTAACGCAGCGACCGTTCCCGAGATGCGGACGATGAAAATTTGTTGGGCGAGGTCCCCTATCCCAAGCCCCGCCAACATACCGACGAGCGAACCGCTAAACGCGAGCACGAATGCTTCCACGAAAAATTGAATTAAAATCGTCGCTCGCGAAGCGCCGATGGCGCGCCGAATCCCGATCTCCCGCGTACGCTCGCTGACCGATACGAAAAGGATATTCATGATGCCGATGCCGGCGACCAGAAGCGAGATGGCGCCGACCGCACTGACGATCGTTCCGACGACACCGAAGAAGCCGTCGATTTTTTTGGTGAAGAACGCGAAATCGAAGGTTTGGTAGATCGAGCCTCCGTGAGCATCGGAGAGCACGCGTTTTGCGTTTGCTTCCAGCGTTGCCAAGCTCGCTTTGCGGTTGCCGAGGACTTGAATACCGAAAAGCGGTCGCCCGCGCTGGTAGTCGTTATAGAAGGTCGTGTAGGGGATTGCGACGTCGTTATTGATGTCGATTCCTAGCGATGCAGTCGAGAGCGTCGCCGGCCCGAGTACCCCGATAACAACGTAGCGTTTAGGACCGATGTAGACCGACTGGCCGAGGACCGCGTCCGGGTCGGCTGCGTGGGGGAAAAGTCGATGATAGGCTTTGTCGGAAAGCACGCAGACCGGCGACGCATCCTCGACATCGGCGCGAGCGATCGCATGCCCCGCGACGACCGGTGCGGTGCTGAAACGACGATACGATTCGCCGCCGAACTTTAGCGTAACGTGTTGATGCCCGGCGTTGACCATCGTGCGCGTTTGCCCGAATGGGATGGCCGTCTCGATACCTGGCACGTTCCGATCGAGCAGCGCGAGATCGGAGAGCCCGAGATTGGCCCGCTGCGTACTGCCTTGAGTCGACTTTGGAAAAATGAAGAACGTGTTCATGTTGATGCCGCGGAACGCACCGTTGATCGCGGCGGCCATTCCGGCGGCGGCTACTTGAATGGAGATAATTGCGGCAACTCCGACGACGAGCCCCACAAGTGTCAGCACGGTGCGGGTGAGGTTCGTCTTCATGAGTTCGAGCGTCTCGCGAATATAATCGAGCACGTTAACTCCGCAATGCTTCGACCGGATCGAGCCGCCCGGCGCGAATCGCCGGATAGGCACCGAAACCGATGCCGATGCCGATGGTGAAAAATGCCGCGATCGAGAGCACCATCACCCACGGGACAGGCGCGCTTCCTGCGAAATGGATGATGCTCCCTTGTAGGGCGAGCACGACGGTTACGCCGAATATCGTGCCGATAACACCGCCGATCATCGAAAGAATCGTTGCTTCGATCAAAAATTGCAACGAAATATCCGCTGCGCTGGCGCCGATCGACTTGCGAATGCCAATCTCGCGCGTGCGTTCGTTGACTGAGACGAGCATGATGTTCATAATGCCGATGCCTGCCACGCAAAGCGCAATTCCACCGATGAACGTGATACCGATGCCGATACCGCTGAGGACGTGCGAAAAAATGCCGAGCGATTTTGCTTGATCTTGCACCGTGTACTTAGCGTGCGGTCCATGAATGCTTTGTAGTGCGGCAATCGCAGCGGCGCTGACCTGCTTTGATGGAATGCCGGGAGCGCCATAGAACATAATTCCGTCGATAGGCCCAGGCGCGATGCGATGCATAGTGGTGTAAGGAGCGTAGATTGCATCTCCGACCGCACTGCTCAATAAGCTTCCGTTGGCATCGATGACGCCGACGATACGCAGGCGCGCATTCCCTACCGAAATGCTCCTGCCGACGGGATCCTCGTGAGGGAAGAGCGTCTTGCGCGCTTCTTTTGAGAGCATCGCGACATTTGCCGATTCCAAAACGTCGTTGCGGTTGATTTTACGCCCTTCGAGGAGCACCATCGATTGGTAAGCCTTGTCGATTCCACGGAACTGCGGGTAATGCGTTTTCCCGCCGACATTCACTGGATACATGCGACCGAAATACCCCGCATAAGCGGAAGAAATCGCGCCGTTACTCCGAGCGACGAAACGAGCGACATCGCGGTAGTAGAGCGTTGCTGCAAGTGGATTATCCGACGATCGGTCGACGAAGACCACCCACCCGACCGAGTCCGCGTTGCCAAGCGACTTTTCCAAGCCGCGCGCGCCCGCTTGGCTTAAGCCCAGGACGGCGATCGTCGATGCAATTCCGATAACCGTCCCAAGGAGCGAAAGTGCCGAGCGAAGGCGATTGCGCCAGAGTGAGGCGAGGGCTTCTTCGATGTAGGCGGCGAGAACGCTCACGGGCTACTCGAGGGGCTGCTCTGTGGAATCGGCACGATGCCCATACCTTCTCGTAAAGTCGGAAGTGCATGCGCGATGATGGTATCGCCGGCGACGATACCCGAGCGCACGACGCTCTGCACGTCGTTGCTCTTGCCGAGAACGACGGCGACCTCATGCGCTTTGCCGTTCCGGACAACCCAGACCTTCGTTTGTTTCTTGACGCGAACGATCGCTGCGGTCGGAACGACGAGTGCGTGCGGAATGCTGGTCGTGAGAATATCGACGTTCGCGGTCATTCCGTCGCGCAGGACCGGGTTGGTTTCGTCGAGGGCGACCGTGGTCAACACCTCGCGCGCGGTCGACCCGGCGTCAGTCGAACGTGTTGCAATCGGAGAGATGCGTTCGATATGCCCGCGAAGGGTTATCTTGGGGAAATCTTCGCTGGTAACGTTGACGGGCATTCCCAAGGCAATGGCGTGGACATCCTGTTCGTCAACCTGCGCTTGAACGACGTATGCGCTGCCCTCGGCAATCGTAAACATCGCTTGTCCGGCGGAGACGGCATCCCCGGGGAGAATCGTGCGGTTCGCGTCGGTGGGGCGCGTCGCGACGCTCTGAATGATACCGTTGAAGGGAGCCGTTATGCGTTCGAATCCGAGTTGTTGCTGCGCCTGATCGTTGAGGATCTTCGCTTTTAAGGCTTGGGCTTTCGCCGCTTGTACCGAACTGGTGCCGTAGCCGGTCACTGCGCCGAGTCGTAACTGCTCGACCGATTGATCGTAGGTGACTTTTGCTTGCTCTTCTTTGGCGCGATCCGCATCGAGTTGGCTGCGGGGAATCGCTTTGTCTGCATAGAGCGTTTCGTCGGCCTTGAGAACGCGGAGAGCTTCGTTCAAATTGCTGCGCGCGGTGTCGACCCCGGCCTGATACTGTACGCGAGCGTTGCGTTCTTGGATCGCCGCTGTTTTTACGTTTGCAACCGAGCTTTGGTAATCGGCGAGGGCCCCGGCGGCATTGGCGTCGAGTGAAGGATTCTCGATGGTGGCGAGCAGCTCGCCCGCCTGTACGTGGCTTCCCGCCTTGACCGTAATGCTCGCGAGGTTGCCGCCGACGAGGGCGGGGATCGTCTCCATGTGCGGGTGCATGACGGTGCCGTTTTCCGGAAGTTTTACCACGAAGGTCGTCGGTTCGATTTTTAACGTTTTCGTAGCGATAGAGTTGCTCGAATGCGGGCGAAGCGCGAGCACGACCCCAACGACTAGTAGTGCGCCTATCGCGATGATGACGATGGTCCGGGCGTTCTTATTCATTTTGCTCCTTAGTGAAGATCGGCGACGGCACTCGTCGGTGAAAAAATACCCATGGAAGTGCGCAAGCGCACAAGCGCATCGACGTACGCAACCCGGGCGGAGATGAGGTCGTTTTGCGCTGAAATTGAGGTTTGCTGAGCCAGCACGACATCGGAGAGCGCGGCGACGCCGGCGCGATACTGAAGCTGTTTGATGTGAGCGCTTTCGATGCCGAGGCGAGCTTCTTGCCTGGCGAAGCCCACTTGTGCGATCGCCGCTTTTGCGGCGCGATATGCACTACGCACATCGTTGAGGGCAACGAGTTTTGCGTTTACGAGAGAAAGTTTGGCACTCTTGACCGCAGCGTCATAGTTAACGCGCGATAGGCGACGGGCGCCATAATCGACAATCGGGAGATTGAAGCTCGAAATCGCCTGAATCTGCCAGAAACCCGGAGTGCCGCGCGGGACGAGAATTTTGCTTGGGATGAGCCCCGCCGCATATTCGCTATCGAGTTGCTGTTGCGTGAAAACCGCGTTTGTCGGAGAAAATTGATTGCCGACCGCGGCGGAGAGTTGAATTTGCGGGAAGAGTTGCGGCAGCCAGCTCTTGCGGTTGAGGTCGGCCACGCGAAGGGCATCGCGTGCGCTTGCGATGTCGGCACGGTTTGCTAGGGCGATCCGTTCGATTTTGCGTAACGATATGTGCGGCAACGGCGGCATGGCGAGTTGCTTCGGCAGCGCGAAACGCGTTCCAAGCGGGGCGCCGATGCTCTGACAGAGCGAATCGCGCGCGTTTGCAACGCTCGCCCGAGCGGCGACGAGCGTCGATTCACTCCGCGCGACGGCAACGCGTGCGGAGAGGACGTCGACCTCCGCTGCAACGCCGGCGCGCGCTTTCACGCGAGCATTTTGGAGCAGCAGTCGCTGATATCGAAGGTCTCCGCGATCAACGTTGACGATTTCGTCATCCTGAACGACGTTGTTATACGCCGTTGTTACCGAAGTCGCCACTTGCGCCTGCGCGTTCCGAAGGTTCGCCTTCGCTTGTTCGAGGTTCGCCTTTGAAGCCGCGAGTTGAATGCCGGCGAGCCCGCCGGTGGTCAACGTGTATTGTGCCTGTAACTGTGCGGTGTTCTGGCTGAAGACGCTCTGCTGTTGTGCACCGATGACGGCGTACGCGCCGCCGTAATTCGAACTCTTCGACATGATGTTATTGAGAGAAGCACCGGCGGTCGGCAAATTTTGCGTTTTCTGCGTGGCGAAGGTCGAGCGCGCCGCCGCTACCGCCGCTGCCGAAGCGGCGACCGACGCGTTGTGCGCGAGTGCGTAGGCGACCGCTTCCCGCAGGTCGAGCGGGTGCGGTGCTGCGCCGGCGGGGCCGGCGAAGAGCGCTCCGGCGATCAGCGCCGGAACCGATATCCAAACGAAAAGTAGGCGACGCATACGTCGCCTACTACGGATGAGGTGGGGAAAAGTTTCAGCTGTGGGCTATGGGGTGGCCGATGCGCTCGTGGCCGGAGGCGTTCCTCCTGGAGCAGCCGGGGGTTGGACGGCAAGTCCCGCAGTAAGAAGCGCGGGAAGGATCAACACTGCGAGTGCAGCCGCCCAGGCTTTCGGCGCCTCAAGCCGGGCTATGCGTTGCATGAGCATTGAATTGAGCCAGAGTCCCCAGAGCGAGAATGGGGTGATCGCTAAAAGAAATTCATCGAATTTAATATTCTCTCGCGGGAATACCGCCGCGAGCGAGAGCGAGTTTCGGTAGAGATCCGTCACGCTCGCGATGGCGTCGGGGCCACGGAGCGCGAGAAGGATGGAACCGATCAGTACGCCGAGCGAAAAGACGACCGAGACGTTCATCGCCGCGCACCAAATCTGCTTGAAATTCGCCTTTCCGCCAAGAACGGCGTTGAAGATCACGAGAATGACGGTAGCGATCAACACGACAACGAGAATTCCAATCGGGGAAAAAACCCACCCGAACGGGGCGAACTTCAGGGAGATCGCAGCGGCGCTTCGAGCTGCCGCTGCCTGTCGAGGATTGCTTATCGCGGCGATGCGTTGCGCCGTGATCAATTTTGCAAGGTGCCGATTGACGGGGGCGCTCGCCAACGCCGCGACGATCGTAAGGAGCGAGGAAGCGATAAACGCCCAGCCCCAGGTTTGCTTCTCGGCGAGGCGGTCGAAGGCGCTCGCCGGGGCGACGATGGTTTCGACGAGGCTCGTGAGCCCCGCGTTCTCTTGAGGTGGTGGTGCAGTCGTCATGTCGGCGACTATTGGCGGGCGGCGGCTCGGTTCTTGCCGAGAGGAGCGGATCCCTGAGAAGGCAACCGATCGGCGTCCCCGCTCGCAAAAGACGCTCGAGGCGCCCCAAGCGCTCCCGCCGCAACTCGAGCAGATGAAGGATGAGGATATCTCGCGTCCGCCTCAGCGCATGCCAGGAGTAGAGGCTCTCGGCGCGCGGCACCGTGCTCGCCGACCTCCTCGGGCGATGCGCAGGGTGGTGGGTACTGCCGAGCAGGCTCGCGGCTAGTAGCGCGAGCGTGATAGAGTATCGGTAACCCATGGGCATTCCTCCGCCCGTCATTCCCACGCAAATAGCCGTTGTAAAGGCCCGATTTTGAAAACGCAGAGCATCTCCGTTCCCAAGGCTCCCAAAGAGCCGTTCGTTCGCGTCGTTCCGCTTGGAGGCTGCGGCGAGATCGGTCGAAACATGACGGTGATCGAGACCAACGACGATCTCGTCGTGGTCGACTGCGGACTGATGTTCCCCGACGAGGAAATGTTCGGCGTTGATATCGTGATCAACGATTTTAGCTACATTCGCGAACGCGTGCACAAACTGCGCGCGGTTTTAGTAACGCACGGGCATGAAGATCATATCGGCGGCATCCCGTATTTTTTGCGTGAATTTCCGAACACCCCGATCGTCGGTACCGCGATTACCGGTGCATTGATTAAAGCGAAATCGCGCGAGCATAAACTCGGTGAGATGCCGCTGGTTGCAGTAGCGCCCGGCGATCGTGTTCGCTACGGCGAGATCGAAGCGGAATTCGTGCATATTAATCACTCCGTCGCCGGTGCATGCTCGCTTGCCGTTCGGACTCCGAGCGGAACGATTTTCCACACCGGAGATTTTAAGTTCGATCAGACGCCGATCGACGGCCGACCGGCCGATTTCGCGGCGCTCGCCCGCATCGGCGAAGAGGGCGTGCTCTGCATGCTCGCCGATTCAACGAACGCCGAACGCCCGGGGCACACGCAGTCCGAACGTGTCGTCGGCGAAGCTTTCACGACGATTTTTTCAAAAGCGACCGGTCGAATCTTGATCGTTTCTTTCGCGTCGAACGTTCCGCGCATTCAACAGGCGATCGATCATGCCGAAAAATTCGGTCGAAAGATCGCATTCCTCGGAAGATCGATGAACAACGTTCTCCACTTTGCTCGCGAGCATGGGCACCTTCGTATTCCGCCCGATATCTTGGTGAAGATCGAAGATGTCGGCAACCTTCGTGCAGACCAAATCGTCGTGATGACGACGGGGTCGCAGGGCGAGCCGATGAGTGGGCTTACGCGGATGTCGGTCCGCGATCATCCGAAGTTCTCGATCGATCCGGGCGATACGATCGTCATCAGCGCGACGCCGATCCCCGGTAATGAAAAAAGCGTCTATCGAACGATCAACAACCTCTATCGGCTCGGCGCGACGGTCATTCACGGGAACGAGGGCCGAGCCCATGTTTCTGGGCACGCCTCGCAAGAAGAGCTTTTGCTCATGCTCAATTTGATCCGGCCGGAGTATTTTATTCCGGTTCACGGCGAGTACCGTATGTTGGTCACGCACGGGAATCTGGCAACCAAAACCGGCGTGCACCCCGAGAGCGTCTTCGTCATCGAAAACGGAGATATCGTCGAATTTACGGCCGAGTATGGAGACAAAATCGGGAAAACCTATGGCGGCATGGTGCTCGTGGACGGTACGGGGCTCGGAGAGATCGGCGAGGCCGTGCTTCGCGACCGCAAGATGCTCTCGAATGACGGGATTGTTACGGCGGTCGTCGCCGTCGATGCGGAGGAGGCGCAAACGATCGGGGTTCCCGATATCGTGACTCGTGGTGCGTTTTACGAACCCGAATCCGAAGCGCTCGTCGAACACCTCCGGGCGCACTTAAGCGCGATGCTGGCCTCGCTCTCAAGCGACGCCTTACGCGATACCAACTCGGTACGCGAACATGTACGTGCAACGTTGGCGAAGGAGATTTTCTCGCGAACGCGGCGTCGGCCGGTGATCGTGCCGATCGTCATCGAGGCGTAACTTCGCCCTTGGGGGTGCTGCTCGCGCTCGTCGCCGCTGCTGCGTACGGCAGCGCAGATTTTCTCGGCGGCATCGCTGCGCGTCGCGCGGCGTTGCTCGCCGTTGCGCTCGCGACGCAGGCCGTCGGGATGTTCGTTATCGTGATGCTGCTCGCGTTTCACCACGAGCACTTCAGCGCAGTATCCTTGGAATGGGGAGCGCTCGCCGGGGTCGCCGGCGCTACGGGAATCGCCTTGCTCTATCATGCGCTGGCGATCGGCCGCATGGGTGTCATCTCGCCGATCACGGCGTTGCTCGCCGCGACGGTGCCGGTCGTTTTCGGCATCGTCTCCGGCGAACGCCCCACGCCGTTGGTCGACGGCGGGCTCGTTCTAGCAGCGGTAGCGATCGTGGCGATCTCGGCCTCTTTCGAACAAACCGGAGAGCGGGAGATTGCGACGGCGGGGCTGCGGGAAGCGATTCTCGCGGGAATTGCATTTGGGGCGTTCTTTACGCTCTTGGGGATGGCACGCGAAAGCGGACCGCTCATAGCCTTGCTTGGCTCGCGCCTTGCTTCCGTCGCGTTGCTTGCTTCGATCGTGATGGCGACGCGGACCTCGATGCGCATGCATGGAGCCTTTTGGATCGTTGTGCTCGGTGGTGCGCTCGATATGGGCGCCAATTTGTTGTATCTTCTCGCCGCGCGGATCGACGGGCTCGCGATTTCGGCGGTGTTGACGTCGCTCTATCCCGCCTCAACGGTGCTGCTCGCAGGCATCGTGCTGCGCGAGCGTCTCTCGCGCATTCAGTGGGCGGGCGTCATCTGCGCGCTCGTCGCCGTCGCGATGATCGCTGCAAGGTAGAGGCTGCCGTAGAGGGCTGCAAACCTCCGCGCGCCAAGGACGTTCATGCAGATCATGAAGAGCACGCGGAAAATCTTCCTTGCCGGGGCAGCGCTCGGAGTCGGGGCGGCGCTCGTTCCGGGTCTCGCCGTGGTTGAGGCAACTCCGGAAGCCTCGCCGACTCCGATGCCGAGCCCCACGCCGACGCCCTCGCCGGCCGCGCTCGATCTTGCGCGCTCGATGCGTCGCTTCGACCCGAAACTGAGCGACGCGCAGATTCACGCGATCGCGCAAGGGATCGAACAGGGCTACGGTTTCGGCGCTGCGTTAAATGCGCATGGAACGGTCCTGCACAACGGCGACGCGCCGGTCCCGCAATTTGCGGTGCGACCGTGAACGAGATCGATCTCGCATTCTCCGATGCGCTTGCGCTCGGCCGTGCCATCGCAAGCAAAAAAATCTCCTCGGTAGAGCTGACGAAACTCTACTTGGCGCGACTCGAGCGCTACGGCTCGCACTTCGGAGCGGTCGTGACCATCATGCACGAACGCGCGCTCGCCGAAGCGACCGCTGCCGATCGAGCGCTCGCGCAAGGCGATCGGAAGAGTCCGCTGCACGGTGTGCCGTACGGAGTAAAAGATCTGCTCGCTGCGGTCGGTGCGCCGACGACATGGGGGGCGGCACCCTATCGCGATCGTCATTTTGATTTTGACGGCGCGGTGGTCGAAAAACTCCATGCTGCCGGAGCGGTCCTCACCGCGAAACTCGCCATGGTCGAACTTGCGGGTGCGTTCGGGTACAACGGTGCCGATGCATCGTTTACCGGCCCGGGGAGAACGCCGTGGAACCGCAATTTTTGGAGCGGCGGGAGCTCGAGCGGCCCCGGTGCGGCGGTCTCCGCCGGGTTAGTCGGTTTCGCCGTCGGCTCCGAGACCAACGGCTCGATCTTAACGCCGAGTGCGATGTGCGGTGTCGCGGGGCTGCGGCCGACCTTCGGCCGAGTGAGCCGTTACGGTGCGATGGCCTTGATGTGGAGCTCCGATAAACTCGGCCCGATGGCGCGCTCGGCGCGCGATACGTTGGCGATTCTCCGGATCGTCGCCGGTGCCGATCCGCGCGACGATAGTACGCGTAGCGAACCATTCTACGTGCCGAAGAAGAAGCCGCGCGTCGCGGTGATCGTCGGTGCACGGAAGCAGACCCAAGCCGCGGTAGTGAAAAATTTCGACGCCGCACTCGCCGCGATCGCCGATGCGGTGGAGATCGACGAAGAAGTACGGCTACCCGATCTCCCCTATGGCGCGACGATCGGAGCATTGCTCAACGGCGAAAGCGCCGCCGCCTTTCGCGATCTTATCGAGAGCGGAAAGGCGCGCGAGTTGCAGTCCCCCGATGACCGGATCGGTGGGTACGTGCAGTACGAAACACGCGCCGTCGATTACGTCGATGCGATGCGCCGTCGGCGCGAGATCGTCGATGCCGTCGGGAAAACGATCGCTCCCTACGATGCATTGCTCTTCCCGACATTGCCGACCGTCGCGTATCCGATTGGAACGCCCTTCGATAAAGTCTATCCCGATGCGCCCGGAGCGATCGACCCGGTCACGCCCGGCAACCTCTGTGGACTCCCGTCGATGAGCGTCCCCAACGGCTTCGGCGAGCATCATCTTCCGACCGGATTTGGAATGATGGCGAATCCATGGCGTGAGCGCGATCTCGTCGCGATCGCGATGCGCTTTCAAGCGCGCACGGCTTTTCACACGATGCGTCCGCCGGGAGTCGAGTAGCGCAGATCGCCTCAAAACGTCGAGGCGATCTTATTTTCCGAGAACTTGCTCGTAGGCGTGCAGGGTCGCTTTCGCAGCGGCCGACCAGGTGAACTCTTCGAGAATTCGTCGACGCCCTTGCTCGCGAAGCGCTGCATCGCGTTCGTAACGATTCCACGCGCGCTGCGTCGCGCGGAGGATCGACCATGCATCGCAGGGGTCGCAATAGTAGGCTGAATCGCCGAAATACTCCGATTCAAATCCGAGATTACCGACGACGATCGCGCTGCCTGCGAGAAGCGCTTCGAGCGAGGAGAGCCCCGGCGACTCGAAGAGACTCGGTAACAGGTGGACGCGCGCGGCGGCATAGAGATGCCGCAATTGTTGCTGGGGAATCGCCGGATAATAATAGACCGGTGCCTCCCGCCGCGAACCGAGATCGCGAAAGCGGGCGAAGATCTCCGGATCGGTTGCGTCGCCGACGAACACGAGCGGATACTCCGTGCGCTTGAGTGCGAGCAGGACGAAATCTTGCTGTTTGCGCGCATCGAAACGTGCCGACATGAGCGCAAAGGGAGCGGCTTGCAATTCGGCGGGAACCGCAGCGGGATCGCCGGCGGTAAAGAGGGCGGCGTCGACGGCATTCGGCACCACGGCGTGCTCGCAAAAATCGCCGAGATACGTAAAAATCGCCGCGAGCTCCATCCACGAGTTTGGAAGAATCGTATCGAGTCGTGAGAGGACGCCTCTGCATGCCGCCGTCGACGGGTGCGCCGTCCACGCCGTGAGCGTTGTTCCATCGACGGTGATGTCGACGCTGCGCCGCGCGATCTTTTCCAAAGTGTCGCGCGCGTTGACGATATCGAGCGAGCCGCGGTCGGTGGTGCTTTCAAATAACCAGCGCCGCGCTGCGTGCATCCAGCGCAGCGTGTGGTGCGGCGCCCAAATCGGCGAGAGCGCTACGCGAAAGCGGCTGCGAGCCGGCGCGAGCGTATCGAGTTGTCGTTCGAGTTGGTCGGGAAGGTGGAGACTCGTCCAAAGATGGACGATATCGAACTCCGCTTCGCAAGCGCGTTGCGCGGAGGCGACCTCTACCTCGACGCCGAGCGCCCGCAATTCGCGCGCCGTTGCATCCATCTGCACGACATCGCCGCCGAAGACGCGGTTGCCATCTTCGCGTGGGACGAAAAGCACGCGCATCGCGCGCTACTTCGCTCCGGATCGCAGCCGACGGAGCTGCATCGCGTGATTGAAACGCACGATCTCTTCGCGCGAATATCCGTCGAGGTTCGTGAACTCGACGCCGTAGGAGTTCCGCCCTTCGATCGGGGCGAGTTTGCCCACCACTTGCGCCCGAGCGAAAATCTGGTCGAAAGCTCGCCGATTGTCGGGGATGCGCACTCGGCGCGGGCCGAACGGCGTTATTTCGGTCCGTTCTCCCCCCTTCGAAAAAACCTCGAGCACATCGTTGGGGAGGGTGAAGCGCAACTCGAGCTCGCTTCCGTCCTCGATTGCATCGCCGCAGACGAGGCGGATGCCGCCGGCGCTGACGTCGGCGCAAAATCCGCTCAGCCACACCGAACCCGGTCGACGAAACGAGATCGGAAACGAGGTACTCTGTCGCAAATCCTTACGGCGTTGGTCGTTTGGGGCAGGTGGCTTTTCATCTCGTACGTGCGATCGCGCCGCCGCCTCGCGTCGTTGCAATTCCATGATTTCAGCGTGCAATTGTTTGCGTTCGGGGGGAGTAATGCCGTCGAAGGTGACCCCGTATTCGTAGCCCGCGCCGTCGGCGGGGGATCGCCGCCCCGCGACGTGCCCTCGCAGGCGCAACGGCGAGCCGCTTCCGCGTCGCAACTCGAAGCGAATAACGCACTCGCGGTCGAGTAAGACGAGCGATCGGATGCGGCAACCCGTCTCCGATATATCGATTAACGTTCCAAAGACTTGGGCCGCTTTGCCGCCGGCCTCAAAAGAAATGGGAATCTCCAGCGACTGTCTGAAAGCCGCACGTTTCGGGGTCGCGTTCTCGCCGTCCGAGCGCGGAGGCTTTCCGGAGCCGCCCGAACCTCGCGTAATCCAGGACATAATCGACCTATTTAGGGAGTGACGCGTGAGAACCCTTATCGCGCGTGCCGAACCGGGCCGGAGAGGGGAGTGCCCTCACGGCCCGGCCGCGCGATCTCGCTAGAGCGAGGACCAAACCTCGAGCTTGCGTTTGACGCCGTCGATGACGGCGTCGGTGAACTCGGTGGTCGTGGCTTGGCCGCCGAGGTCGGCGGTCGCGGTACCGCTGTGAATCGCTTCCAGGGAGGCTTCGTAGATCGCGCGGGAGGCGTTGCTCGCGCGCTTGTCGTCGATATAGCCGAGCATCGCTCCCGCCGCCAAGATCATCGCCAGTGGGTTCGCGACATTCTTCCCGAAGAGGCGCGGCGCAGTGCCGTGTGGTGCCTCGGCCATGACGGTGCTCGGTTTGAATGCTTCGCCCGCTTCCGGCGAGCCTTCGAAGGAGAGGAGCACCGATTCCGCTCCGGCGATCGATCCGAAGAGCTGCATGACGAAATCGGAGAGGCAATCACCATCGCGGTTGAGCGAAGGAATGACGAGCGGATCGTCCCCGACCGAACTCAACAGCAGTGCGTAGGTCGCATCGATGAGTTGCGGCTCGTAGGGAACATCTTTATTGCGTGCTGCCGCGGCGTCCATCTCTTCTTTGAGCAGGCCTTCATAGACCGGGCTGACCGTGTATTTCGGGCCGCCGAAGACTCGCCCGCCGACCTTGCGCGCGTGCGCGAACGAATACTCCGAAACGTAGCGACAGATCGTGCGCGAGATCGATTCGGTTCGATAGGCAATCTCGTCGCCGTCGACGCTCTCGCGCCATTCTTTTGCTCCGTACGCATCGCCGACCGCCATACGGACGACGGCAATCGGCGCGTGGATACCACCGACCGGGCGTACGCGCGGCAGACGGCGGCCGGTACGGACGATGACCTTGCCGTCGATCTCTTTGCGGAGGATGGCGTTGGGCGATCCGACGTCGTTACGCTGTTCGGGGGTGATCGTTGCGGCCTTGATGCCGAAGCGGTGCTCCCTCATTGCGGTCGCCGCCTCGTGGACCACCGCATTATTGCTCTTGCGACGGTTTTCCAGCGAAAGGTCGAAGCGAAGAAAATCGAGTTCGAGGTCGATCGTCTCGCGCGCGATCACGCGTAACGACTCCTCCAGTAATTCCTGTCCGGTTTGATCGCCCTCGAGGACGACGACGGTTGGCTTGCTCAAAAGAACTCCTCGTACGATGACGAATGAAATCGCCCAATGGCACGCGTGCGTCGTAAGGCAAGTTCGAGAGATCGCCTAAACTCGGAGATCGTCGGGCTTCTTGCGCTCGGATGCGCGCTGCTCTTCGGAATCGCGTTGGCGCTACCGCAGCATTCCGGCGAGATCGGGCGTTGGGGCGCCGCGA
>JAJYFM010000112.1 GCA_021790895.1 bacterium | reverse complement strand
CCGCCGCAGAGCACCGCCTGCTCGCCGAACAGATCGGTCTCCGTTTCGTCCTTGAATGTGGTGCGCAGCGGCGCCTGGCGCGCACCGCCGATGCCCGCGCAGTAGGCGAGCGCGAGTCGCTCGGCATCGCCGCTACGATCTTGATGCACGGCGTAGAGCGCCGGGACACCGCGACCGATTTCGAATTCACGGCGCACCAGCGCACCAGGGCCTTTCGGCGCGACGAGCACGACATCGAGATCCTCGCGCGGCACAACCTGCCCGTAATGGATGTTGAACCCGTGCGCGAAGAGCAGACACGCGCCCTTTCGTGCGTGCGGTGCAATCGCGTCGTGATAGAGCTTTGCCTGCGTCATGTCCGGTGTGAGGACGGCGATCAGCCCTGCGCTCGCCACGGCTTCGGCGAGCGGGAGCACGTCGAACCCATCGGCACGCGCGCGTTCGGCGGTCGGAGCGCCCGGGCGCAGACCGACGACCACCTCGACGCCGGAATCGCGCAGATTGAGTGCGTGCGCGCGGCCTTGGCTGCCATAGCCGAGGACGGCGACGCGGGGAAGCGCGGCGTTCTTGCGCGATACAACGCGCTCCAACGAACCGGGCGTGGTGACGGCACCGCGCGAAGCCGATCCGACGTCGCGCGCATACTTGGCGAGAACGCCGGTGCGCACGCGCGGCGCGATTTGAACCGGCGCGCGCGCAGCGAGATCGGCATCGACGTCGATGCGACGGGTAGCGACATCGATGCGCACCACATCGCCGTCGCGCAATCGCGCGATCGGCCCACCACGCGCGGCCTCGGGCGCAACATGGCCGACCATGAATCCGTGCGTGGCGCCACTGAAACGGCCATCGGTGATCAGCGCAACATCGTCACCGAGCCCCTGGCCGACCAGCGCCGCGGTGACGGCGAGCATCTCGCGCATCCCCGGGCCGCCGGCGGGACCTTCGAAGCGAATCACGACGACATCACCGGCGTGGATGCGCCCGGCCTGCACCGCAGCGAACGCCGCCTCTTCGGAATCGAAGACGCGCGTGCGTCCTTCGAAGTGCGTGCGGCCGTGGCCGGCGAGTTTGACGATGCAGCCCTCGGGCGCGAGATCGCCGTAGAGAATGGCGAAACCGCCGTTGGGTTTGAGCGGCGCATCAACGCTGCGCACGGCATCCTGTGCGCCCGCAGGTACCACCGCATCGAGCGCATCGAAGAATCGCCCCGTGACGGTCGGCACATCGGACAGCAAACCCGCATCGCGCAGCGCCTTTGCTACGAGCGGGGTGCCTCCGAACTCGAAAAGCTCGGCGGCGGTGTAGCGGCCGCCGGGTTTAAGATCGGCGATGACCGGCGTCGACGCGGCGTCGTGCATATCCTCAAGGTCGAACGCGACGCCGGCTTCGTGCGCGATCGCAAGCAGATGCAGCGCGGCGTTGGTCGAACCGGCGGTCGCCGAGACCGCACGTGCGGCATTGCGCAGCGATGCGCGCGTGAGCAGCGTGCGTGGCGTCGGCCCGTCCGCGCGCAGCAGTTGCATCACCCGCTCGCCGCAGGCGAATGCCGCCGCGGGTTTGTCGGCGTGCAGCGCCGGGATGTCGTTGAATTGCAGCGGTGAGAGACCGAGAAAGCTCAGCACCATCGCCATCGTGTTTGCCGTGAATTGACCGCCGCATGCCCCTGCGCCCGGACAGGCATGCGATTCAACCTTGTGAAGCGTCGCGTCGTCGATGCGTCCTGCCGCGTGCTCGCCGACCGCCTCGAAGACATCCTGCACGGTGAGCGCGGCGCCGTCGCGCGAGCAACGACCCGGCAGAATCGTGCCGCCGTAGAGAATCACCGTCGGCAGATCCAGGCGCGCGGCCGCCATCGCCGCGGCAGGGATCGTCTTGTCGCAACCGACGAGAAGAACGAGTGCATCGAGGCAGTGGCCGCGTACCGCGAGTTCGATGGAGTCGGCGATCGTCTCGCGCGAGGCGAGCGAAGCGCGCATCCCATCGGTGCCCATCGCGATACCATCGGTGACGGCGACCGTGTTGAATTCGACCGGTGTGCCGCCGCCCGCCTCGACGCCGGCGCGAACGTGGCGCGCGAGGTCGCGGAGCGTGAGGTTGCAGGGCGATACATCGGTCCACGTGTGCACGACCGCGACCATCGGGCGAGCGAGCGCCGCGTCGTCGAGCCCAGTGGCGCGCAACATGGCGCGCGCGGGTGCTCGCGTCGGGCCGACCTTGATGGAATCGCTTTTCATAATTTGGAACTCCTTACAGTGAAAGAGCCCAGACCGAGAAACAAAAACCCCGCGCCGTTTCTGGCGCGGGGTTCTGGTTTTTCAACCTGGGACGAGGTGTGGCGTATCAGCTACACGCGCCCGAACTCCGCGCTTGGGGCATGCTAATAATGCTCATAATCAGCGCGATGGCAGCGGCGAGCGGCGCACACGAAAGGACGTCGGTGCCGAACGGCATCGATGTGCACTCCGTCATGGTGGTGCGCTGCGTCATTGCCGTGTTCTATCACGTACGGTGCCGGGCTGTCAACCTGAGGGCGGTCGGCAGCTTCGTGAACGCATCCAGGCGCACGATCGAGCGTCGAGAAACGCAAGGCCTCTCACCTACGAGCAAGAAGACGCAACCGCAGCGAAACACCTTCACCTATCAGCCGACGGAGAACATCCCTCATGCGCGCCATTTTCACCGCGATAGCAGCCTTTGCAATCCTGGCAACACCCGCGCTTGCATCGACCCGTGGAGCGCATGCGCCGACGCTTACTTGGGATGGACAGGAAATTATCTACGGGGTCCCCGCGCAAATTGCGGCAATTCGTGCGGTGCTAACACCCATATGCACCAACGGCGTGAAGTCCCCCGAGATCGGCCCTGGGATAGCCTTCGAACTTATCCAGGTTTCGACGTATGCAATTGCCGAGGGTTCGTGCGGCGACCCGGAATTGCACCTGATCTTACACCGCAAAGGGGGAACGTGGCAGCGACTCACCCTCTGCTCCCCTCCTCGGAACGGCATCCCTCATTACGGGTGTTGGGCAAACGACCGTTGTTCGATCGGCGGTGGTGTCACCGGCGATTATGGGCCTGGCGGCATCTACGACATCCTTGCAAACCGCTGCTTTATCCCCATTCCGATTGTTAATCGGATCGTCGCCATTCGTTCGAAGGAGCCATTTCTCAAACAACCCGACGAGGTCGGCATGCTCGAATCGCGACAATGTCGGTACGATCCTCAGCGAAGCATGGAGTGCCCGGGCTATATCTTCAGTCCTGCGCAAAAGCGACACGCCGCGGATGCTCGTGATGTGAGCATGCTCGAACTCGCGGCCGACGTCGGCGATTTCACCAATGCGCTCGTCTTTGCCGACGCTGTCATTGCACGAGAACGACACGTCGCACATTATTGGGATTCCGAGGTGGCAGCAATACGCGATCTTAGCCAAAAAGTTGCTTCTGGAAAATTAACGCGTGCTCAGGCCTCAGCAGAGTACCAACAGTTCGTTCAAACCGGAAAGTTACCGTAGAGATCGAGGTTTTCACAGCCGCCCCGGATACGATTCTCGCCGGCAAGGCTACGGAACGCCACGTCTCGGTCGCGCGAGTTCGATCGCAACCAACAGATACCAGGCACC
>JAJYFM010000047.1 GCA_021790895.1 bacterium | reverse complement strand
CGCTCATGATATGAGCGTTACTTTCGGCTCTCCTTTTGCATAGCCCTCGACGACAATTCGCGTTTCACCCGACAAAAGTCTCCACAACGGCTCGACGACGAGCGCGGTACGCCATGAAGAAAGCCCGAGCAGCTCGGCAAGTTCTTCGGCGTTGCCGGGAGCTTCGCGAGCGGCACGCTCGAGAGCGGCCCGCGTCACCAGGAGCCCCTGCGGAAGGCCTGCCTCGCGGGCGGCCTCGCCGACTGCGACCCCCAGCAGCGTCGCGAGCGTCTCGCGGTCTGAGCCGAGCGGTCGGTGCGGGCGTTCGGGGAGTTGATCCTCCGGCACCGCCTCACCGCGTTCGACCGCCGCGAGAAAACGCGCGCCGAAATTCCGGCGAGCGTTGCTCTCCAAGCGCCGCAACTGCACGAGATCTTCCAGATGTTTTGGCCGCAACTGCGCGATCCCACCGATGACATCGTCGGGAACGACGAATTTCGGCGGAATATCGCGCTCCTTTGCCATTGCATCGCGCTCGGCAACGACCTCGGCAAGCACGGCGAGTTCGCGTCGATTCATGCGAACGGCGCCGGGAATTTTCATGTACGCGCGGCGCAGATCGAAGCGATATTTTTCCGGCTGCGCCAGCGCGATACACTCTTGCTCGCACCAAGATGTGCGCCCACGATCCTCCAACCGTTGCTGTAGCATATCGTGCATCGGCAGCAAATGAATGACGTCATCGACGAGATATTCCAACTGCTTCTCGCTCAATGGACGCATCGACCAATCGCTCACGGTCTGCGTCTTTGCCAGCCGAATGCCGACGAGATCGCGCACGAGGTCGGCGAGCGATATCTGCATTCCATAGCCGAGAAACGATGCCGCGACTTGCGTGTCGAAGAGTTTCGGGGGCACGCTTCCGAAACGCTCGGCGAAGATCTTCAGGTCGCTTTGCAACGCGTGGCCGACGACGGTGATACGCTCGAGCGCGGCGACGAGCGGTTGCAGGTCGATCCCAGGCGCGAGCGGATCGACGATGGCCGTGTAATCCGGCAGCGCGAGCTGCAGCACCATCAAACGCGGTGCGTAACTCCGCTCGGCGTGAAATTCCGTGTCGAGCCCGACGCGTTCGCTTGCGTCGAGGCGCGCGCAGAGAGCAGCGATGCCATCGGCGTCGACGATGAGTTCGTGCGTCACGGGGTAACGATCGGCAGCGGTGAAGGAAGCGGCGTCGCCTGAGCGCGCCGGAAATGAATGTGGAACGGATGGGTGTGCTTATCGATATACACTTTGGCCCGTCGTTCGTAACGTCGCATCGCATTCCCCGCGCGGCGCTCGTACCCGTGGACCAAAACCGTCACGCGGTTCCCGCCGATCGCGAGCAACGTACAGATCGGTATCGCGACCGCGCACATCGTGTAGATCTGCCGGATCAGCGGCACGCGCATCACCGCGGCGGTTGCGGTCGCGACGGTGCCGCCGAATCCCGGGATCACGCGAACGCAGATGAGGAACATCGGGGATCCGGGTTTGAAACGCCGGGTCCACGCGGGCAAACGCTTGAGATAGGCATCGAGATCGAGCAAATGCGTGGCGTGCCGGTTCACCCAATACCCGAGCATCGCTGCGAGGACGAGCCCGACCGCGTTGATGACCGAGCCCCAGAGCGGCCCGAAGATCGCACCGTTCATGACGGCGAGGGCGTCGGTCACCGAAAACGGCGCCGAGGCCACGAGCGCAAAGACGATCGTCGCCATCGGATAGGCCCAGCCACCGACCGATCGGATGAAACGATCGACCTCCGGTTGGAAACGAATGACGAGGGCGGCCACGGTAAACGAGAGCAGCAGGAGGGCGATTCCCCCGACTTTACGCAGCAGACGAGGGCGGACGCTCGGTTCGGATGTCGCGCTCATCCCGCCTTAATGCGCGCTCGAAGCAGCTCTCTCCCTGTCGGTACGTCGTCGAATGCTCGGCTCGGAAGGCGCGCATGCCGAAAGAGGATAACCCGGGCCCTATGAGTCGCCGGATCCTCCTTTTTGTCGCGCTCGCATTCGTCGCTGCGACGCCGAGAGCGCTCTCCGCCTCGCCGAAGACGCTGCGCATCGCCTACGCCGGCTCGATGGGCGCCGTGATGGATCGCGCGCTCGGGCCGCAATTCGCACGGAGCGCGAACATCGCATACCAAGGCATCGGTGCCGGCGCGTATGGGTTGGCGCACCTCATCAGCTCGGGGCGCCTGCAAGCCGATCTCTTCATTTCGATTACCCCGGGGCCGATCCGCGTTTTGCAGCGCGCCGGGCTGATCACACACGCTCTCCCTATCGCTCGTACGCAGATGGTGATCGCCTACAGCCCGAAGAGTCGCTTCGCGCGAGAGCTCGGCGCGGCGGCACGCGGCAGCGAGGCGTGGTGGCGCGTGCTCGAAATGCCGGGCCTTCGCTTCGGAAGAACCGACCCGACGACCGACCCGCAAGGGCAAAGCATTCTTTTCACCATGCAACTCGCGGCAACGTACTACCGTCGACCGGACCTTGCGCAACGCATTCTCGGATCCGCGCGCAACCCCGCACAGATTTTCACCGAAGCCTCGCTTTTGAGTCGCCTCGAAAGCGGTGAGATCGATGCATCGTCGGGATACGAGAGCGCGGTGCGCTCGCTCCACCTTCCATTTATCGCACTGCCGCCGCAGATCGATCTCGGCGATCCCGCATACGCGCACCGTTACGCGCGCGCGACGATTCATACAACGGTGCATGGAAAGAGGGAGACGATCCATCCTCAGCCGTTGGTTTTCTACGCTGCTGTGCTGAAGAACGCCGCCGATCCAAGCGCCGCCCGTGCGTTCGTTGCATTCCTACGCTCGCCGCGCGGCCAAGCGATTCTCCATCGTTTCGGCTACCAATCGCCGCTCGGTCCGCCGATCTGATGGCGCGACGGCGACCGCACGAGACCTGGCTACTCGCGATTCCCGCGCTGCTCTTTCTCATCGCACCCTTCATCGCGCTGGTTGTCGCGACGCCGTGGAGGCATTTTTCGCTCGATCCCGGCGACTGGTCGGCGATCGGCGTCTCGCTCGGTTACGGTGCGTGCGCGATGGTGTTGGTCATTGCACTTGGTACGCCGTTTGCATGGTGGCTCGCGCGCACCCATTTCCCGGCGCGCTGGATCGCCGATGCAATCGTCTTGTTGCCGTTGCTCTCGCCGCCGTTAGCATTAGGAATCGTTTTGGAGACACTCTACGGGCCATACGGCGCAGCGGGCGCGCCGCTCGCGCGGCTCGGGCTCCTGCTCACGAACTCCGCTCCCGCCTTCGTTCTCGCGCTCACCTACGGGGCATTGCCGTTCTTCATCGTGCTTGCGCGCGCAGCGTTCGAAGGAGTCTCGCCGGAGTACGAAGCGCTTGCGCGAACGCTCGGGAAATCGCAACCGGCGATTTTTTTCACGGTCACGCTTCCGCTCGCGCGCGTCGGCCTCGGCGCGGCGCTCGCCATCGCGTGGGTGCGGGCGCTCGGAGAGTTCGGCATCTGCCTGATCGTCGCGTATTTTCCGATGGGAATTCCAGTGCGACTCTGGGTGAATCTGCAGGATGTCGGGCTCGGAGCGGTCTTTCCGTTACTGTGGGTCTTCTATCTCGTCGCGCTGCCGTTGCCGCTCTGGCTCGGATTGCGGGCTCAACGGAGAAGCGTTGCATGACAGAGTTGCACGTCGCCTATCGCATCTACGAACCGATCGAACTCGAGGTCGAATTCGATATCACGGGAGTGACGGTGCTTCTCGGTGCGAACGGCGAAGGGAAGAGCACGATTTTGCGCGCGCTCGCCGGATTACTCGCCGCCGATGGAACGCCGTTCTCCGGACTCCCGCCACAACGTCGCCCGATCGCCTATCTTCCGCAGGAACATCTGTTGTTTCCCCACCTTCGGGCATGGGAGAACGTTGCATTTGCTTTCGATGATCGCACCCATCGACGCGAACGAGCGCTAGCGTTACTCGCCCGTTTCGATATCGCGGAACTTGCTGGGCGGTTTCCGCATCAGCTCTCCGGCGGCGAACGCCAGCGGGTCGCTATCGCGCGCGCCTTCGCACGCCGGCCACAGCTCGTGCTTTTCGACGAACCGACCTCAGCGCTCGATCGAAGCGCGCGCGATGCATTTCTCACCTCCGCGCTTCCGGCATTGCGCAACGCCGGCATTCCAACCCTTGCCGCAACGCACGACCCGGCGCTCGTCGAGATCGCGGATCGCACCGTGCTGCTACGCGATCGCCACATCGTCGATGCGTAACGCCGCACCGCTGTCATCCCGAGTAGCCGCGCAATCGCTCCGTCATCCCGAGTAGCCGCGCAGCGGCGTATCCCCGCTGTCATCCCGAGTAGCCGCGCAATCGCTCCGTCATCCCGAGTAGCCGCGCAATCGCTCCGTCATCCCGAGTAGCCGCCCGCAGGGCGGCGTATCGAGGGAGCGTTCCCGGTACGCCTCGATACGCCGCGGAGCCTGTCCTGAGCGAGCGAAGCGAGTCGAAGGGGCAGCTACTCGGCGTGACAGAGGCTGCTACACCGCCGTCATCCCGAGTAGCCGCGCAGCCGCTCCGTCATCCCGAGTAGCCGCCCGCAGGGCGGCGTATCGAGGGATTTTTATGCGGTTATTTTATGACGTGCCAGTTATTCATCACGTATTGAGCGCCGCTCTGCGTCACCGTGAGCGTGCCGTCGCCGAAGGCATCGACGGCGAACGTCGAAACCTGTGCGCCGGAGCTATTAGTGAGGATACCGCTGATGAAGTTGCTGCTGGTCGGCGGCTGCGAGGTATTGGTCGTCACGTTGAGCGTATCGCCGTCGACGAGTTGTGCGTTCGTAACGCTGAGATTCTCGAGCAGCCCGGCTTTATAGGTTGCGGTGATCGGAATCGTGTACGTCCCTTTGCTCGTTCCGCCGGTCAGCGTGAAATCCGGAGTCGAGATCGGGCATGCGGTGTTTTGCGTTGCGCTAGCGATATTGAGCGCGCCGATACCGCCGACATAACTCGTTCCCGATTGCGTGCCACTGTAGGTGACCGATCCGTCGCTATTCACGACACGCGTTCCGCCGGGAAGGTCGCCGCCCGCCCAACCGAAGGTTTCGTTGAGCGATGCAATGCCCGTCGCGTTAAAACCGGCGCTATCGCCGCAGTAAGCGCTCGTGCCGGCATTCGCCGCAGCGATGCTATACTCGGCACTCGATTCGATGCTCTTCACGCCGGTGAGATTAAGCGTGCTCGAAACAATGCGATCGAATCCGTCGGCGATGACCGGATACCCGTTATTCCCGAAGGTTGCGTTGGATATCGTCACGTTATCGGTGCGAACCGAACTTGCCGTGTTGTTTCCTTGCGGATACTGTGAAACGCTGCGCGAGATGCTCTCGGCATTGCTACCGATGACGGTATACTTCCGCACGGTGTCGCGCGCAATCTGCGTGCACGCTTGGTCGTAAAAAACGATTCGCTCGCTGGAATTCGCATCGCCGTTCTTATCGGGGACGAAATACTCGACGCCGTTATTACACTGGCCATTCGTAACGGACTGCGCCCCGCGCCCGACCGTTGCGAGTGGGCTCCCAACACCGCTCTCGACGCTGTTGAGCGTCTTCACCGGGGACCCGAGGGCGTTCGCCGACGCAATGGAATCCTCAGATTGCGTCTGCGCGCTTTGCGTTGTCGAACCGCTGTTTCCCGACGTCCCACCGGGAAGGCTTGGAGCGCTGCCGGCGGCACCGCCGCCGCATCCGGCAAGCAGGAGCGCGGCGAGAGCGGCATAGAGTAGGTTACTGCGCATGATCTTCTCCTCGATTCAATGTAGAAAGGTACGGTTACGAAGAGAAGTCTAGGGCGACCGACGACCTGAATCTTTAGAACAACATGAGAACGCCGGTCTGAAACCGACGTTCTCATGTGATTCTCACGTTCGCGAGCGAACGCTGCGAGAACTACATCGAGCCGGAGCGACCCATCGCGTTGAAGTGATAGACCGCCGCGAGATCGTGCATCGCTTGGGTTAACACGGCGTGGTAGTCCGCGTCGGCAGCGATGCCGTATTTTGCGTCGATATCTTTCATCACCTGAACGTGGATCGGGTGCGAGACGGCACGATCGAGTAACACCTCGACATTGAATCCGCGTCCGGTCTGCCCGGCGGCCCAGAGCGCTCCGGCAAGGGCTTTCCCATCGTTGGGATTCGGGCTAGGCGTCTTCGGCAGCGCCACGTGTTTCGCCGTGACGATGCGCAACGAGTCGGCAACGACGAAATTGAAGACTTTCAAGAACGTTCCGACCTTCTTCGCTCCGAATTTCTTTTCGAGCGACGCAACTTCCGCGCCGGTCTTTGCACCGGCAAGTCGCTTCACCAGCGCGAGCGAGCTAAAGTGCGCCGGACCACCGCCGGCAACGATCATCGAGAGCGTTACGGGAAGCGCGGGAGCACCGGTGTAGACGCCGGGGCCGGAGAAACGAGAGGGAGACATCGTGACGTGGGGGAGCAACGTTCCGTGCGACATCATGTCGCCGCTCATGTTGCTCGCCGACGCGATGCCGGTGAGTGTTGCGACGCTAATGGCAATCGCCGCAAGGGTACGTTGGAGTTTCATCGGTAAAATTTCATCCTTTCGCAGGGTAGAGATGCGGTGGAATCCCGCCCTCTCACCCCGTAACGGCTGAACTCACCGCTTAGATTGGAAACGCTCCAACTCAGCGAGCGCGGCACGATCCTCCGCATCTTCGCTCGGTATGGTTGCAAACCAAGCGTCGAGCATCTCGCCCAACACCGCAGCGCTCGTCGCGCGCAGACTCGCGCAGAGAACATTCGCATCGTTCCAGCGGCGGGCGCCCGCAGCGGTCGCCGCATCGCAACAGAGCGCTGCGCGGATACCGCCTACCTTGTTCGCCGCAATGCTCACCCCGGTGCCAGTCCAGCAAAACAGAATGCCGCTCGCGCAGAGCCCCGATGCAACCGCCTCGCCGACTGCATGGCCGACGCCGCTCCAACGCACCGCGCCCCCTTCGGCGAGCGCACCGAATAATTGCAGCTCGTGCCCCCGCCGCCGCAATTCTTCGCAAGCAAACAGGGCCGTTTCGTGCCGCTCATCGCTTCCCACCGCAACGATCATCGCTTCCTCCTCCGCACCCCGGGCATAGGACGGATGCGCTACGGCAGAAAAGGAAGCCTGCGATGAGCAAAATTCCCCGAGCCGCTACCGTCATGCTGCTGCGCGATGTCGAAGGCGAGCCACAGCTCTTTTTGGTGCGGCGCACCTCGAAGAGCGCCTTCGCTCCCGATGCCTACGTTTTTCCCGGCGGAAGCGTCGACCTCGCCGATACGCTTCCCGCGCTGCACGCGCGGATCGACGGCGCTGCAGCGCGCGAAACGGGCGCGCTTTTTCGCGATACGCGCGACGCGGCGCTTCCGACGGAGGTCGAACACCCGGGCTCACTCGAACGCGCCTCGATTCTCGCCGCCGCGCTCCGCGAGCTCTTCGAGGAATCGGGGCTCCTCTTGGCTTTCCCGCGCGACGACGCGGCGACTCCGCCGAGTGCGGAGCAGCGCGCCGCATGGCGCGCCGCACTGCGATCCGGAACCATGAGCTTCCTTGATATCTTGGAGACGGGCGATCTCATCGCTGCGGGGAGTTCGTTGGCACTCTTCTCGCACTGGGTGACGCCACCGAACGAGCCGCGACGGTACGATACCTACTTTTTTATGGCGATCGCTCCGCCAGGACAGGAGGCAACCGCCGATCGCAGCGAGACCCATGACGAGCGCTGGTTATCGGCGCGAACCGCGCTTGCAGAGTACCGAGCCGGAAACCTCAATCTCGTCTATCCGACGGTCAAACACCTCGAACGCTTGGTTGATTGCGAAGATAACTCGATCGCCATGCGCCTTGCTCTTGCAAAACCGATCGTAACGATTCAGCCGACGATGCATCCCGATCGCGGCTTCGTCATGCCGACGCATCTCGAGAACGTGTGGTAGAGCGCGTCGCGCGCCTGCGTGCGCCGAACCCTTCGGCGATGACGCTCGACGGAACCAATACCTGGCTTCTCGCATCGCGAACCGGTGAGGCGATCTGCATCGATCCCGGCCCCGCGATTCCCGCCCACGTCGAGCACATCGTCGCGTACCTGCGCGAGAACGCACTCGTTCTTCGCGCGATCGCGCTCACGCACGGACACCCCGATCACGTACCGGCAGCGCCGTTGCTCGCGGCGGCAACCGGCGCGAAAATCTACGCACACCGCTTTTCAGCGGCACCACACGATGCGAACCTCGATGATAACGAAGAACTTCGCGTCGGCGACCTGCGCCTCGTCGCGATCGATGCGCCCGGGCACACGCTCGAGCACTTGGTTTTCTACGAACGCGAGAGCGCGACGCTCTTCACCGGCGATACGATCTTAGGAACCGGCACCGTCGTCATCGCTCCACCCGGCGGCGCGATGCGCCCGTATCAGGCAACGCTGCGCCGCTTGCGAGCGGATTTCGGAGATGCGCGAGCGATCTGTTGCGGACACGGCCCGATCGTCACCGATGCTCGCGCGAAGATCGAGGAGTATATCGAACATCGCGAGCGGCGCGAAGCGGAGCTTCTCGCCGCACTCGGCGCGGGAGCGCAGACGATTCCCGATCTCGTCGAACGCATCTATCGCGATGCCGATCTTCGGCTCTGGGCAGCTGCTGCGCGGCAGATGCTCGCCTATCTTCTCGCACTCGAAGAGGAGCATCGCGTCACCGCGCGCCGACTCGAACGAGCGATGACCGCGCGCGAACAAGCGATTCTTAATCCCGATTGGGTCAACGTCGTCGGCGCAGAGCATGCGCCGTTAGTCGAAGCGGAACTCGGCGCGCAACTCCGCCTCGATACGATCTACGAGTATTCGCTCAGTCGACGGTAACGACGACTTTTCCGAAATTCGCACCCGATTCCAGCTGTGCAACGGCGGCAACGATATCGTGGAGCCGAAAGACCGCGCCGACGATCGGCTCGATGCGTTTTTCGGAGACCAGTGCGAGCATATCGCGAAAATCTTCGGGGCTTCCCATCGAGGATCCCAACACGTCGAGTTGTTTCCAGAAAATTGAGAAGGGACGAATTTTTGCATCGCCGCTGGTGCCGCCGTAGATTGCGACACGCCCACCCGGGCGAACGATATCGAGAATTCGGGCCAACGTCTCCCCGCCCGAGCCGTCGATGGCCGCATCGATCGGTCCGACGCTTTTCAACGTTTTGAACCACTGCGGATCGGCGGCGTAATTGACGACGACGTCGGCTCCGAGCGCGCGCGCGCGTTCGAGTTTTTCGTCGCTACTCGACGTTACCACCGCGCGGGCGCCGATCGCCTTTGCGAAAAGCAACGCGCAGCTCTGCACACCGCTGCCGATACCGGGAATCAACACCGTCTCGCCCGCCTGCAGACGCGCGCGCGTGATCAGCGCGCGGTATGCGGTGAGCCCCGCCAGCGGCAGCGCCGCTGCGTGCTGGAAATCGAGATGCGCCGGCTTGCCGTAGACGTTCTCTGCGGGAACGCAGAGAAATTGCGCGAGCGTTCCGGGCTGCGGCATTCCAAGAATCCCGCTACCTTCAGCCCAGATGCGGCGATTCGGTCCCCAGGCGAGCATCGGGTCGAGCACGACCTCCTCGCCGCACCGAAGCCCGACGACGCCCGCTCCGAGCGCATCGATCTCCCCGCAGCCGTCGGAGCCGGGGGTGCACGGAAGCGCGATGCCGGGGTAGAGGCCGCGGGTAATAAATGCGTCGCGCCGATTCAGTGCGGCGGCACGAATACGCACGCGGACCTCCCCGGCGGCGGGCTCGGGCACGGGAGTCTCCTCCACGCGCAAGTGCGAGGGATCTCCGATGCTATGTAATCGCGCGGCAATCATAACGGTCGCCCTACGCGTTCGAAGTCGCGCTCCCCTATCGCCGAACGCAGGTCGCCCCGGAGGGCGGCACAAAACTGCCCAGGGTATGAAAATCGGTTCCGCCCTGAAAGGGCTCGCCAAACTGCAGCGTTCGTTCGATCTTCGCGTCGGCCCGATGCGGGCAAGCGGCCTCCCGGCGGTCTTGCTCGGCGCCGCTGCCGTCGTGCTTGCCGCCGGGGCGGCGAGAGCGCTCGTGCGTGCAGGGGAGGCCCTTCCCGAAACGCTTCGCGAAGCGAAGGGGTTAGCACAGACGCTGCGCGATGCGCGCACCACTCACCTCAATCCATAAGAGATCCGATGATCGATAACGATTCCCTCACCGCACTCGTACGTGCGGCAATGCCCGACGCGCGCGTCGCGATTCACGACCGGACCGGCACGATGGATCATTTCAATGTCGAAGTGACCTCGGCGGCGTTTGCGGAGCTCAATCCGCTCGACCGCCATCGTTTGGTCTATCGCGCGCTCGATGCGGCACTCAAAGACGGGCGCATTCATGCGCTCGAAATCACCACGAAACTTCCGGAGAACTAAGCATGTCCGACGCACTGCAGAGCGAGATCACCGAAGAGATCGCCGCCCACAAAATTCTCGTTTACGGAAAAGGGACGAAAGCGATGCCGCGTTGCGGCTTTACGCTCGAGACGATCGAATTCTTCAACGGCTTCGGCTACCCATTTGAAGTGATCGACGTGCTCGAAAATATGCCCAAGCGCGAAGCGTTAGCGAAAATGACCGATTGGCCGACGTTGCCGAAGGTCTTTATCGACGGCAAGTTTTACGGCGACACCGATATCCTCGGACCGATGGCCGAGAAGGGTGAGCTCGCGACGCTGCTGGAGAACGCGTTCGGCTATCGCGCCGAAAGTAAGCCCGTCATCAATCTCCACTAGCGCACGCGCGTGGAGTACGAATTGCTCGTCGATATCGAGACGCTCCGATCGCGTCTGCACGACCCCGCTTGGGTCGTGATCGATTGTCGACATTCGCTCGCAAATTTCGCCGCCGGGCGCGCAGCCTACGAAGAGGCGCACGTTCCCGGCGCGGCGTTTGCCGATGTCGAACGCGATCTCAGCGGCGAGAAAACAGGGAGGAACGGACGCCATCCGCTTCCGGATCGCGCCGATTTCGCCGCGTTTCTCGGGCGAATCGGCGCCGACGAGCGCAGCCAGATCGTCGCGTACGACGAGGGCGCCGGCATGTTCGCCGCGCGCTGCTGGATGCTCGTGCGCAATCTCGGGCACGCTCGGGTCGCGATTCTCGACGGCGGATTTGCGGCATGGGAGCGATCGGGAGCACCGATCGAACGCGGCGTCGATCGGCGCGCGAGAATCGCGCGCCGGTTCCCGATCGCCGAACCACTCGATGTCGTCGTCACGGCGAACGAGTTACTCCGCGACGGAGACGGCGCGGAGTTTCAACCGGTCGATGCCCGCGCACCCGAGCGTTTTCGCGGTGAGGTCGAGCCGATCGACCCGGTCGCCGGGCACATTCCCGGCGCGAAGAACCGCCCGTACGGAACGAACTATCGCAGCGACGGGCACCTTCGCTCGCCTCGCGAACTGCGGGCGGAGTTCGAAGCGCTCGGCGAAGCCGATCGCCTGGTGCATTACTGCGGCTCGGGGATCTCGGCGGCGGCAAACCTCTTTGCCGCGACCGCAGCGGGGCTTCGCGGTGGCCGTATCTACGCCGGCTCGTGGAGCGAATGGTGCGCCGATCCGGCGCGCCCGGTCGAGCGGGGCTAACCGCCCCGCCGTAGCGGCGGCGGGACCGCGTCGGGTCGAACGAACGCGCCGACCGGCGATTGAAGCAGCCGTTCGATCTCCTCGCGCTCGGGAATCTGCGCTCCGTCGCGTGCTGCGGTAACGATGCAGTAGAAGCCGAAACGCTCCGTGCCGCGATTGATGAATTGGTGGAGTTCGAGCGGGGCGACGTAGATGACGTCCCCGGCAGCAACCTCCTCAACGCGCTCACCGACCACCGCATGCCCGAGCCCCTGCCCGACGATGACATAGTGTTCGTGCTCGTGGCGTTCGAGTCGCGACGCTGCCCCGGGCTCGAGTTCAAAAAAACGGAGCTCGAGCTGCGGCCCGGGCGCTCCCGGCTCGGCCTTCCAGCCGCCGACGATGGTATGGCGCGCGATGCCGACCGCGGCACCGGGGCGATAGCCCTCCGCCTCGACCCCTTCCCAGCCCGCTCCTTGCTTGTGAATGACCCGACGTTGCATGGGCGCTATCCTATCACGTCCCAGGGGCCGCCCTACAACATCGGGGTCGCCCTGCCGATAACGGGGACATGCGTCCGACTGCTTCCTCTGCCTTATTAGCGAGCGTTGCAATGCTTTGCTTCACGCTCTCGCCGCTCTCCAGCCTCGCGCGGAGCTCGAAGAGCCCCGCCGCACCTGTCTCCGCTCCGATCGATGAATATTTCGGGCGGATGAAGCTCAGCCCGATCGGAATCGGCAACGAGTTACGCCGCATCGCGGCGCGCTCGGAGAACGAAAGCAATGCGAGAAACTCGCTCCCGCTGCTTTCGCTGGTTGAAGATTCCATGCGCGATTGGGAGCACAAGTATCCTCACGACGACTGGATTCCGAAAAATCTCGCGCGACTCGAGCACGACTACCTTCTCGTTCCAACGTTGGGTGGACGCATACATGCCATGCACGTCATCGAGTGGCTTCGATCGGATTTTCCAGGGAGCCGAGCACTCGCCCACGCGCAACGCGAAGCAGAGCACGTGATGGGGCTACCGACGCCATCGCCGACGCCATCGCCGACTCCGGAGGCCGCACCGACACCGACGCCGTAGTCGGCAGCATGCCGAAGTTCTGGCTGTTCAAAAGCGAGCCACAAAGTTACTCCATCGACGATCTGCGTCGCGAGCGTTCGACGCCATGGAGCGGCGTTCGCAACTATCAAGCGCGTAACTTCATGCAGATTATGTCGGTGGGCGACGAAGGCTTCTTCTATCACTCGTCGTGCGCGGTCCCGGGTATCGTCGGCATCTGCCGTGTCGCGCACGCTGCCTATCCCGACGCAACCGCGTTCGATCCACGCAGCGAGTATTACGACCCTAAGAGTTCCCCCGAGCATCCCCGCTGGATGAACGTCGATGTCGCGTTCGTGCGCGCGTTTCCCGAGGTCGTGCCGCTAACGCGCCTGCGGGAGATCGCCGCGCTCGATGAGATGCCGCTGCTGCAACGCGGCCAACGCCTCTCGGTACAGCCGGTGCGCGCGGCGGAATGGCGCACGATTCTCAAACTCGTGTAATGCAACCCTTTCATCCCGAGTAGTTGCCCTTCGACTCGCTACGATCGCTTCGCGATCTACTCGGCGTGACAGCGGTTGTCAGCCCGAGTAGCGGCCGAAGGCCGCGTATCGAGGGCTGCGCGACTGCGCCTCGATACGATCGCGGAGCCTGTCCTGAGCGAGCGAAGCGAGTCGAAGGGGCGATCTACTCGGCGTGACAGCGGTTGTCAGCCCGAGTAGCGGCCGAAGGCCGCGTATCGAGGGCTGCGCGACTGCGCCTCGATACGATCGCGGAGCCTGTCCTGAGCGAGCGAAGCGAGTCGAAGG
>JAJYFM010000046.1 GCA_021790895.1 bacterium | reverse complement strand
AACAACAAAGGCATGCCGCGCCAGGTCGATACGAGCAATTTCAAACTCGGCGTCAACCTCGCCGCGACGCCGGGGCGCATCGTCTATCGCAACGAACTCATGGAATTGATCGCCTACGAACCGCAGAGCGCGACCGTGCATAAAACACCGTTGCTTTGCAGCCCGCCGTGGATCAATAAATACTACGTGATGGATCTCGCGCCCGGGCGCTCTTTTGTGGAGTGGGCGGTGCGCCACGGTCACCAAACGTTCATGATCTCGTATCGCAATCCGGACGAGAGCCTCGCGAACCTTACCATGGACGACTATCTCAAACTCGGCCCTCTTGCAGCGCTCGACGCCATCGAAGCGATCACCGGCGAGAAACAGACGAACATGGCGGCGCTCTGCCTCGGCGGAACGCTCTCGTACATTCTCCTCGCCTATCTCGCTGCGCACGGCCAGGCCGACCGGGTGAAGAGTTTGAGCACGACCAATACGCTCATCGATTTCAGCGAGCCCGGCGATCTCGGTGTCTTCACCGATGAAGCGACGATCTCGCGTTTAGAGAAAAAAATGAACGAGCGCGGCTATCTTGAGTCCAGCGAGATGGCAGGCACCTTCGATTGGATGCGCGCGAACGATCTCATTTGGAGCTATGTCGTCAACAACTGGTATATGGGAAAGCAGCCGCCGGCATTCGATATTCTGGCATGGAACGGCGACAGCACGCGCATGCCCGCGGCGATGCATTCGCAGTATTTGCGCTCCTGTTACCTGCGCAATGCAATCGTCAAACCCGGCGAGTTCACCATCCTCGGCACGCCGATCGATCTCGGGACGATTCGCACGCCGCTCTACGTCCTCGGCGCGGAGAACGATCACATCGCTCCCTGGCACTCGAGCTTTAAGGCGCTTGCACTCGTCGGCAGCACCGATAAAAAGTACACGCTCACCAACGCCGGGCACATCGCGGGGATCGTGAACCCGCCCGGCGGCAAGAAGAGTTGGCATTGGACGAAGCCGCAGGTCGTCGGCAACGAAACCGCTGACGGTTGGCTGGCAACGACGATGAAAGAAGAGGGCAGTTGGTGGGAGGACTGGGCGCGTTGGATCGAGCCGCGCGGCGGTGAGATGGTGCGGCCGTACGATCTTCCCAGCGGCGAACCGGCCCCGGGCCCATACGTGCAGAATGGCGTTGCCGCGCCAATCGATCTTCCCGCACGGAGAGCGAAGCCGGCGACCGTCGCCAATGGAAGAACGAACGGTGCGCGGAAGTCCGCACCAAAGAGCACGACGAAGAAAGCGAAGGGACGGCGATGAATTCCAAGGACGGCAATGCCTGGAAGGGGCTCGGCGAGTTTATCCGCAGTCAGCGCGAACTTGCGAATCTTTCCTTGCGCCAACTCGCCGACGTCGCGAAAGTCTCCAACCCGTACCTGAGCCAGATCGAACGCGGACTCTATAAGCCCTCGGCCGAGGTGCTCAAAAGCATCGCCAACGCGCTACAGTTATCGGCCGAAACGATGTACACGCAAGCCGGCCTCCTCGATGACGATAGTAAGACGACGACGAGCCAGAGCCTCGAACAGGCGATTCGGCTCGACCCGGCGTTGACGACCGATCAAAAAGAGACGCTCATCCGCATCTACCGCGGCTTTACGAACCGGGGTTAGGGCGTTCGGGCTCGACGCGAGAGCCCTCATCGACGCAGCGAGGCAAGCGTACTCGGCACAAGGTGACCTAGGCGCCGAGGGCGCATGATATACCCGTGGTCGACGATCGAAGGGGGTCGTATCGTCGCTGGTTAGAGCGTAGCTCTACGGCAACGATCTTTGTCTATAGCGCACTTATCGTGGCATTTTTCCCCGCGTTCCATTTTATATTGGGCGCGACGCCGGGCGTACCGCCGGACTCTCTTGCTCTGCGCCTCGCGGCGGCCGCCGTAGCAGCGACGGTAGCGATCGCGTTGCTGCTTTTCCCGCGCTTGCGTCGTTACTCACCCAACTTACAACTTCTCAACGTATTGCCGACGATCGTCGCATCGCCGATTCTGGTCGTTAATAGCGGGAACAATCCATCTTATATCGCGGGAAGCCTCGTACTCGCGATCGGCGTGCAACAAGCCTTCTACCGAACGCGCGATTTCATCATCGTTGCAGCGACGACCGTCGGCGTCGAGGCGATCTACTCCGCGATACGCGGCGTGTTTTTCTCGGCTGATAATCTCAACGCGCTCGCGCTTACCGGAAGCGGTTTTTTCGTTGCTATGGCCGCCGGCATCCTTCGGTTGCGCTTTCAACGCAACGAACGCGAGTTGCGTTCGATCGTCCGCGACCGCACGCGCGAGCTCTCCGAGGCGAACGCAAAGCTCGAAGAGATGACCGTTACCGATCCGCTCACCGGGCTGCGCAATCGACGTTTTCTCGCGCAGCATCTTGAATTCGAAGTCGCTGCAGCGCTGCGCCGCGCCGGTGATGTGCCCGATGCCGACCTGCTCTTTTTCGTGATCGATCTCGATCACTTCAAAACCATCAACGACACCTACGGCCACAACGCCGGCGATCTGGTCCTCATGCAAATGCGCGACCGTTTGCAGGAAGTCTTTCGCGAATCGGACTTTCTGGTTCGCTGGGGCGGTGAGGAGTTTCTCGCGGTCACGCGGAGCAGCCGCCGTCACGATGCAAGCGAGATTGCGGAGCGCGTGCGCAGGGCCGTCGCGGGGCGCCCGTTTGCGTTGGAGCGCGGCCAGCACGTCGAAACGAGCTGCTCGATCGGATTCGCCGCATTTCCGTTCGTTCCGTATGCGCCGTACGCGTTAAGTTGGATGCAGGTCGTCGCCCTCGCCGACCGCGCGCTCTACCTCGCCAAAGAACGGGGGCGCAATACCTGGGTCGGGGCGACCGCCTCCAACCGCGTCGATCCCGAGCAGCTCGGTGAGCGCCTCGCCATTCTCGGGGTTGGAGCGCTCCACGACGGGACGATCGAGATTCTTCTGCCGCGATAAGCGGCCCCCGTCACGCCGAGTAGCGGCTGTCACGCCGAGTAGCGGCCGAAGGCCGCGTATCGAGGCGGCGCCACCTGTCACGCCGAGTAGCGGCCGAAGGCCGCGTATCGAGGCGGCGGTTCGCGTGGCCTCCCCTCGATACGCCCCTGCGGGGGCTACTCGGGGTGACAGACTCCCCTCGATACGCCCCTGCGGGGGCTACTCGGGGTGACAGACTCCCCTCGATACGCCCCTGCGGGGGCTACTCGGGGTGACAGACTCCCCTCGATACGCCCCCTGCGGGGGCTACTCGGGGTGACAGACTCCCCTCGATACGCCCCTGCGGGGGCTACTCGGGGTGACAGACTCCCCTCGATACGCCCCCTGCGGGGGCTACTCGGGGTGACAGGGGGCGCCGCGAAGAAGCTTGACAAGCGCTGCATGTGCTTGGTACACTTAGCGCGTAGTAGCAGCAGACCCCCCAAGGAGCAGATATGAGCAACGACATCACCCAGACCCTCACCAAGATGCAAGGCGAAGCCCTCGAGCTCGTCAAGAAGGCCCAGGACGCCAACGTCGAGAGCCTCCGCCAAGTCCGCGAGATGGTCGGCCAAATCCCGACCACGATGCAGATCCCGAGCGTCGAAAGCCTCCCCTCGGTCACCAAGAGCATCGAACTCGGCTTCGAGTTCGCCGGAAAGTTCCTCGAGCTTCGCAAGGCCTACGCCCTGCAGCTCGCCGAGATCTTCACCGCCGCGCAAAAGGAAGCAACCGAGGCAACCGTGCGCGTCGCCAAAGCGGCGACCGCCAGCGTCAACTAAGCACCGGGACTCCCCGAAGCACTCGAAGGCTCGCGTTTTACGCGGGCCTTCGCTGTTTTGTGCGGAAATAATCGGGCTATGCCCTTTGATTCGTTATCGGCCTTCGTCGACGCACTACGAAAGGCCGGGGAACTCCATACGGTCGACGCACCCGTCGATCGCGCATTCGAGATCTCCGAGATTACCGACCGCGTGGTCAAAGCCGGCGGCCCGGCGTTGTTTTTTCGCAACGTGACCGGATCGCGCTTTCCCGTTCTCACCAATCAATTCGGCACGCATCGTCGCGCGGCGCTCGCCTTCGATGCGAATGCGCTCGACGAAGTCGGCGAACGCGTCCGCCAACTTATCAATATCGCACCGCCGGGCGCCGGCATCGGCGAACAACTTGCAGCGCTGCTCTCGCTCGCACCGCTGCGCAATGCGATTCCGAAAACCGTTCGCTCGGGAAGTGTACAAGAGGTTGTGGTCGATCGACCCGATCTCCATGCACTCCCGGTTCTCACCACCTGGCCGCTCGACGGTGGACCGTTTATCACCCTCCCGCTCGTGATAACGAAAGATCCGCGCACGAATCGCCCCAACGTCGGTATGTATCGCATGCAGGTGTTTAACGAATGCGAGACCGGCATGCACTGGCAGCGCCACAAACAGGGGCGCGCGCACGCCGACGCCTGGGGCGAGCGCATCCCCGTTGCCGTCGCCATCGGCGCCGACCCGGTGTTGACCTACGCAGCGACCGCTCCGTTACCGCCGGTGCTCGATGAATTTGCTTTCGCCGGATTGCTGCGCGGAAAACCGATCGAACTCGTCCAAGCGAAGACGGTCGATCTGAAAGTTCCGGCGCACGCCGAATTCGTACTCGAGGGCTACGTCGATAACACCGACCTTCGCACCGAGGGGCCGTTCGGCGATCATACCGGCGTCTACAGCCTCGCCGACCAATACCCCACCTTCCACGTGCAGTGCATCACGCATCGGAAAAACCCGATTTACGCCGCAACGCTCGTCGGCAAACCACCGATGGAAGATGCCTGGCTTGGAAAAGCAACCGAACGCATTTTTTTACCGCTGCTGCAAATGGTACTCCCCGAAGTCGTCGACATGAATCTCCCCGTCGAAGGGGGCTTCCACAATCTCGCAATCGTTTCGATTCGCAAGCAGTATCCCGGACATGCGAAAAAAGTGATGAACGCGTTGTGGGGTTTGGGGCACATGATGATGCTCACCCGCATGCTCGTGATCGTCGATGCCGACGTCGACGTGCAGGACACGCGCAGCGTCGCATGGTTCGTGCTGAACAATCTCGCCCCCGATCGCGATATCGTGCAAATGCCGGGCCCGGTCGACGACCTCGACCACGGTTCGTACACCGTTGCCTACGGTGTGAAACTCGGTGTCGATGCAACCCGCAAAAATGCAAGCGAAGGGTATATGCGCGAGTGGCCGCCCGATATTGCCAGCACGGCGTCGGTGCGCAAACGCGTCGGCGAGCGATGGCGTGAATACGGGCTCGACCGCGTTGAAAAACATCTGCACCCCGATACGTGGAGCGGCCAGGGGCTCGATGCGCTCGCACGCCTGCTCCACTCCGCGCACGCGCCGGAGGGCAAGTAAATGCGCGCCGCTTCACTCTTCCTCCGCGAGATTCGCATCGAACATACGCTTTTCGCGTTGCCCTTCGCGTACGTCGGCGCCCTCTTCGCCGCGCGCGGGCTGCCGCATGCGGCCGCGCTCGTGTGGATCACGCTGGCGGTACTCGGTGCGCGAACCGCGGCGATGGCGGCGAATCGCTACTTCGACCGCGATATCGACGCTCGCACGCCGCGCACCGCACGGCGCGCGGTGGCGACTGGCGAACTCGCTCCCGGCGTCATGCTCGTCGCAGTCGGTGCCGGCCTCGCGCTGCTGCTCCTTGCCGCATGGCAACTCAATCCGCTCTGCGTCAAATTATTGCCGATCGCTGCGGCCGGCGTCTTGCTCTATCCGCTCGGCAAACGCTTCACTTGGATGGTTCACCTCGTCCTCGGTGCCGTCGACGGGCTCGCGCCGCTCGGCGCGTACATCGGAATCACCGGACGCGTCGACGCAACTGGGCTCGCACTCTTTGCCGCAGTAACGCTCTGGGTTGCCGGCTTCGATATTCCTTACGCGTTGATGGATCTACCGACCGATCGCGAAAACGGCGTGAACTCGATGCCGGTGCGGTTCGGCGAAAAAAGTGCGCGCCCGATGGCAATCGCCATGCATATCGGCATGTTCGCGTTGCTCGCAATCGCGGGCCGAGTCGGTGGCCTTACCGGTGCGTGGTACATTGCGGGGCTCGCCATCACGGTGGCGCTGATCGTTTACGAGCTTCTGTTGGTGCGCACCAAAGACAATATTTTTCGTCTCAACGAACGCATGTTTTCAGCAAATATGACCTACTCGGTCATCTTCCTCATGACGGTCGCTCTCGGCTTCGGGTTGCGCGCGTAACACGATGCGTCGGCGGCGATTTCTGACAAGCGCGGCCGGCGCGCTTGCGCTCTCTGCGACGCGCGCGAGCGCGCAGTTGCAACCCGGGGGTTTTGCGCGACAATATTCCATCGGCGTTAGCGTCCCGCTCACCGGCGATCTCGCTTCGATCGGGAATGCCGTCGCTGGGGGCGTTCAAGCGGCCTGCGATGAAGCGAACCGCTTCGGTCCGCCGACGCAATATTTTGCGGTTCGCCGTTTCGACGACGGCAATCAAGGCGCGCTCGCGATCGGAAACGCGCAGATTGCGGCAAGCGATCCGAGTGTTATCGGCGTCATCGGCGACCTGAGCGCCGACGTCACGTTGCAGGCCGCTCCCCAGTACGCGAATCTCTCGCTTCCGCTCATCGTTCCGACGATCACCGCCGATGCGCTGACGATGCGCGGCTATCGGAATATTTTTCGCCTGCCCGCACGTGACGACGTGCAGGGACAACTGATGGCGCAGATGCTGCTGCGGGTGCCGAAGTCACCACGAACGCTGGTTATCTCACCGAAAAAAGGCTACGGCACTGCGGTCGCGCGCGGTCTGCGCGACCAAGCCGCCGCCGACCATCATCCGGTCGCGGAGGCGACGCTGGAGAACGGCCACCTCACGCTCGATCCACGAACGGCACACCTTCTCGGCGTCGGCCCGCAACTCACCGTCCTCTGCGGCACCGCTGCAGAGCTGGGACCCGTCGCGCCGGCGATGCGCGCTCGCAACTACACCGGCGCGTTCGCCTGCGCCGAGGGCTTCTACGGCATGCAGACGCTCACGAATGATGCGAAGGCGCTCGGCCCAGCTCTGGTTTTTACCACGATGCCGCCGATCGAGCGCGCGCCTTCAGTCGCGCAGCAACTCGCCGACCTGCGCCGCAGCGTCCCCCAGGTCACGGCCTTCGTGGCGTTCGCCTACGCCGCGGCACAGATCCTCATTCAAGCGGTACAGCGAACGCCGCCCTACTCGCGCGCCTCGCTGCTCTCGCTCCTCACCTACAACGGCTCGTTCCAGACGCTCGTCGGCCCCTTCACCTTCAGCTACACCGGCGACCCGACGCTCCCTAACCTCTACGCCTACCGCATCGAAAAGGGAGCGTTCCACTACGACCGCGCCGCCTACCTCAACGGCTTTATCCTCTAGCCCTGCGGGGCGCCCCGGCGCTCCCCCCGTCCGGGAAAACCAGGGGTTTTCCCGGATGAGCCCCGGCGGTGCGCTCTGGCATGATTTCGCCATGGAAACGAAGCGATTCGCCTGGATCACCGACAACTACCTCAACGTCCTCGCCCTCAACGAAGCGCTTGCGGCCCAGCATCGGCCGCAACGCCCGCCGACGAAGATCGCCGAACTCTGGGGCGAGAGCGAGACCTGCGATCTCATCTCCGGGGCCCATCGTTGCGCGCTCGAGGGAAAGCAGATTCGTCTCGAAATCGAGGCGCTCGGGCAGACGCTGCTGGTCGAAATCGAACCGCTGCGCTCCCCCTCCGGAGAGGTTGTCGGCACGAACGGGCGCGCCCGCCCGGTTGGGCCGATCGAGCTGCCGATTGCGGCACCCGAAGATCCGCTCGTCGAAGAGATCGCCCAGTTAGGCAGCTGGCGCTACGAGTACTCGGCGCGCGCACTACAGCCGTCGGTGGGGCTACTCCGCCTGCTCGGCCTTCCGCCGACCGGCGATATCGGCGATATCCGCGCCTTCGACCACCCCGACGACCGGTCGTTCGTTCGCGCGGAGATCGAAGCATCGGGCGATACCTATGAAATCGAACATCGCATCATTCGCCACGACGGCGAGCAACGGCACGTGCGCGAACGCGCGACGACGATTCGCGACGCGCACGGTTTTTCCGTCGCGCGCGTCGGCACGATGCTCGATATTACGGCGATAAAACTGCGTGAAGCCTGGCTGCGCGATCTCGCCAATGTCGATACGCTCACCGGTCTAGGGAATCGCCGCTTGCTTGAAGAGCGACTGAGCGCGGCGATACTGCGCTCCGAACGCTTCGCACACGCGTGCGCCATTCTTTTCATCGATATCGATGATTTCAAGAGCGTCAACGATACCTACGGCCATGCGACGGGCGACGCATTTCTCGTCGAGTTTGCGCTTCGACTCTCTCGCAACGTGCGCGCATCCGATACCGTGACGCGACTCTCCGGCGACGAATTCGTCGTCGTTCTCGAAGATTTAGAGAACGAGCGCGCAGCCTCAGAAGCTGCGCGAAAAATGGCCGCCGTTTTGCGCGAACCCCTCACGGTCGGAGCGCTGAACATCGACATGAGCGCGAGTATCGGCCTCGCCGTCTCGCCGCGCGATGGTGCGAGCGTCAAAGAGTTACTCGAACGCGCCGACCTTGCAATGTACGATGCGAAGCGTCGCGGCGGCTCCGGCGTCGGTATCGGAGGCGGCCGCCTATTGGCGAAGAAAGTAGCAGCATGGTCGCCGAAATTGATCGAAGGGAAAGTCCCCTCTTCGAAGGGACGGCCTCACTGCGGCACCCCACCGAACGTATCGCATTCTTCTTAACCCTCCTCTGGGCGTTCCCGGTCGCCGCGATCGTCGGCCTCTTCATTCACTTCTCGATCGGGCTCGCGCAGGTCGCGCTCTTCGTCGTCGGCGCGATGGTTTTCATCACGTTCGCTCGCGGCCGCCTCATCGGTTCGAGCGTTCTCATTCATGAAGCGCAAAATCCCGAGATCTTCGCCATCGTCAAACGGCAGTGTGCGGCGTTGGGCCTGCCGCTACCGTTGGTCTTCGTCCGTCAAGATCCGCTGGTTCCGGCCGCAGCGATCGGTTTCGGCGAACCCTATTCGCTCGTGCTCTCCAGTGATTATTTAGAAGAGTTCCGCGAGGACGAACTCGCGTTCGTCATCGGGCGCCAACTCGGACACATCGCGGCCGGTCACGTACGCTATCAATCGTTGCTCAGCGTCAACGGAAACGAGAATGCGCTCGTTTCATTGATTTTCGGCCCGTGGTTACGGCGTTGCGAATTGACCTGCGATAAAGTCGGGCTCATCTGCTGCGGCTCGCTCGATGCCGCCTCGCGTGCGATCGCAATTTTGGCGCTACGCGGCTTCGGACGCCAGGTCGACCTCCGCAGCTTTGCAACGCAACAAGCCTCGATCGGCGACGATACGGTGTTGAAATGGGGAGAGTGGCTCGGCTCGGAGCCCTACGCGACCCGCCGTATCGCCGAGTTAACCGCGTTTGCGGCGAGCTCCCAATACGCTCGATTCGAAGAGTGGTTCCTGCGCAGCGAGGCCGTTGCGCCGATTCCGCTCCCGCTGCCGGGAAGCCGCCGTCTCGATAGCGGCGACCTTGCCGGGCGCAGACGTCGTATTCTCGCCGCAGCGATCGACGTCGTCGTCCTCCTTGCCGCAAGTTCGTATTTTTCACCGTGGACCTCCTCGCATCACGCGAAAATTCCGCACGCGGTCGTTTCCAACGCGTTGCCGAACGGTGCGAACGTTCAACTCGGACCGATCAGATTGAAAATCCCCGCCGAAAAACCGACCGCTGCACCTGCGACGACGCCGACACCGAAGCCGGTAACGAACGCAAGCGCGCGCATCGGCAACGCGATTCAGCGGACGGAACACGAGATCATCGTGCGGGTGCTCTCGTTCGGGGTTGTCTCGTTTCTCTATTTCACGCTGTTGATCGCGGTCGTCGGACAGAGCTTCGGCATGATGATCGCCGGGCTTCGCGTCTCCTCGCTCGATCTTCGACGGCCGAGTTTTTGGCAGGCGCTCTCCCGCGGAGCGTTGATTGGCTTTTTTCACTGGCCGATCGCTCTGCTCGCACCATTCACCACGTGTTGGTTTCACGACTGGCTGACCAAAACGCGCGTAGTCGCCGGCGAACGTCTCATCGCCCGCGCCGCAAACGGTTAAGCGATTATCCCGCAACCGTTATGTAAACGCGTCAAATAATTAAATAACCCGATCGTTGCGACGAGCTCTTCAAAAGCATCGCGATCGCTCATCGTCACAAAGGCAGAACGGAGATTTTCCGGCAGCGCTCGCGGCTCACGTGTGAGCGCAACCGCAGCGGCGAGCGCTACGCGCTCGAGTTCGGAAAAGCGCGAACTCGTTGCATAACTTGAAAGGTCGTGAAGAGCCTCTTCATCGACGCCGAGGCGCTTTGCCAAAGCGCCATGCACGTCCATTCAATATTCGCACGCATTAAGCCAAGCAACCATCACGCCGACCAGTTCTTTGACGCGGCGATCGAGGCGGCCGCCATCAAGCAACGCAGCGATATGAGCGTCGAGCGTCGCCCGCGCCGAAGCGTGGCCGCCGAGCGGCGGTGCACTCACGAAGAAACGCGTGGGGCCGAACGGTAGATCGGAAACCCGCGCAGACTATCGAAGCGCGGATCCATCTCGAACGCAAGGTGCGTCGCAGCGCCGGCATGCGCCAGCACTGCCAACGCACGGCCGCGTTTTCCAAGCGCAGCAAACGCAAAGGCTAAATCGTCGCGACCCACGTCGCGCACGTCGGTACGCGCGAGGGCAAGTTCGTGCTTCGCGAGCGTGCGTTTGCCTTCGCGCGCATAGAGATCGGCGAGGAGCGCGGCACCCTCGTTGCGGCAGCTCGGGCAGCGCCCCGAAAATGCCTTGAAGGTCGCGGCGGCAAGCTGATTCTTCCCAAGAGCTTCTTGTGCCAGCCCGATGGTCGTCATCGTGTCGAGGCGATGCGGATCGAGATCGAGCGCCTGGTGCGCATCGGCAATCGCTTGGTGGAAATGGCGGTCGAAATACGCAGCCTGCGCGAGCCAGGCCGTCGTCGCCGTCGAGAGTGGATCGAGCCGCGCGGCAATGCGCAAATCGCGGTAACCCGCTGCGGCATCGCCGTTATTTAAGCGCAGGATACCGAGCCATTCGCGCGCGGGCGCATCCTTCGGCGCGAGTTTCACCGCCTTGCGCAAGAGACGATTTGCGCTTTTGAATTCTCGACGATCGAGCGCAATTGCGCCGAGTGCAGCATAGGCCTCACCGGCATTGGGGTCGAGCGCGATCGCCCGTCTCGCATCCCTTCCCGCCGCTGAATAATCGCGCGAAGCGACGCCGTACCCGTAATCACCCATCATCGCTTCGGACGAGGCGAGCGCTTCGTATCCCCGTGGATCCTGGGGAGCGAGGGTGACGACGCGATGAAAATACGCAAGACTCCGCAAGAGACTCGTCTGGCTGCGCTCGTTCCAATAGTATCGCCCTAGTGCATAGAGGCGCTGCGCGGTCGGCGGAAGCGTACGCGTTTGTGCATCGCCCCGGAGTGCGACGAACCGGAGGCCGAGCGCACCCAAGACGAGAGCGGCCGTGAGGGCCGCCGTGGAGGGCCACCAGCGACGTCGGGGGGTCGGAGTGCCGGGGGCGGGATGGTGAGGCGGAGCCTGCGGCAGCGTTGGCTGGGGCGCGGTCGGCGGCGTCGCGGCGACGGGCGATGGTGCCTCAATCGGGGCGACGAAGCGGTACCCACGCCGAGGAAGCGTCTCGATGACCTCGCCGCTCCAGTAGGCGCGCATGCTCTTGCGCAGCACATAGACGTTTTGGGAGAGGCTCGCCTCTTCGATGAAGCCCTCGGGCCAGATCCGGGCCAGCAGCTCCTTCTTCGCAAGGATCTCACCGGGGTGCTCGGCGAGCGCGAGCAGCGTCTCCACTACCTTGGGGCCCAAAGCGAGCTGGGTACCGTCCGCGCTGAGCACCAGCCGCTCGACGTCCAGCTCGAACGGGCCGAAAACGAGTCGTTCCACGAAATTTACCTCACCTATAGTACGCTTGCTTCCACCTCAACGTTCCACTCCCCTTAGGTTTTTGAGGGTGGGGCAGGTGTCCGGAGCCGCCCTCCCCCGGGGGCGCCGTGCCCCGGATCGGTTCCCCGCGAATTCCCCGACGTAGGTCGGCTTATGCTGCGCATATTTTCCCGTCTTTGCGTGCGATTGTCACACGTTATTCATCACTCTTTCATTTTCAATATTTATTATTTCGCTGTGAAACAAATATCGTACAGCGCGCGTAGTAAGGGATGTACGTTAGCGCTGCGATTAACGCAGAGCGATGCGAAAACGAAAGGGATGTTTATGAGAGCGACTTCGGAAACCAAAACACCGGTAGTCGAAGCAGAAGAGCCGGTGATCTCGATGACGCGCGTCATTGCAACGACGCAGTTCGGCACGGGATTCAGCGGTTGGGGCCCGCGCGTATCGGGCTTCTCCGCCGTACTGAAACGGCTCAACTAACGACGAAAACGTCGAAAAGTTTCCCTCGGCAACGGCTTGCCGTTCACGAGGGGAAATGGGTGCGAGCGACCTCCACCGCGCGCACCCAAACCCTCCTTCAGGAGAGTGCAGCAGGTCATAGGGGAACGATCGAATGGTCGTTCCCCTATGATTTTCAGTGTCGCCGCGAAACTTCGGCGTTGGTAGCGCGGTAGGTAGGCGGGATTGGAGGGTTCGCATGCTTGTCGTTACAACGCCCACGATCGCCGGATCGCGGATACGCGAAGTGAAAGGTCAGGTATTCGGCCTTGTCGTCCGCAGTCGCGGCCTCGGCGGAAATATCATGGCCGGCCTTCGTTCGCTCGGCGGCGGTGAAATTACCGAATATACCGAGATGCTCGAAGAGGCGCGCCGTCACGCACTCGACCGCTTGGTGCAGAATGCGCAGAGCATGGGGGCGAACGCCGTGCTTTCCATGCGCTTCGATTCATCCGAGCTCGGTCAGATGATGAGCGAGATCGTCGCCTACGGCACGGCCTGCGTCATCGAACCGGAGGTATAGACGATGCTCAAACGTATGCTGTTACTCGCTGCCGCCGTCTTCGTGCTTGCCGGTGCAACGCTCTTCCTCGGTTCTTACTATCTCTGGCCGTTGGGGAGCGAGTGGTTTATTATCGGCGCGATCGTCTTGGTCGCGGTCATCTTCGAGGGCTCTCGCTATCGCCCAAAGATCGATCGGACTGCGCCGGGCTGGGAAGCGACCGGCGAGCGGTTCATCGATCCAACGAGCGGCAAACTGCTCGAGGTGCGCTACAATCCCGAGAACGGCGAGCGCGATTACATCGAGGTCACGCAATAATCGAGGGCAGCGAGCGGAGCTGATGAACCTCCGAAAAAAGGCGCATGGCGCCTGCATCGCTCAGCTCTTGCTCGCTTCCATACCCCCATAGGACGCCGAAGCCCGGCAAACCGTTCTCTTGGGCTGCGGAGATATCGAGCGAACGATCGCCCACCATAGCCACGCTTCCCTCGCTGAGTCCCTCGCGTTTGAGGAGCCA
>JAJYFM010000007.1 GCA_021790895.1 bacterium | reverse complement strand
GCTCTGGAGCCATGCCGCACCGCGTTTTACCCACACATCGGTCTCCGTCGCGCTGATTTGAATCGGCGAGGTTCCGCTCTGCGACGCAACGGTTCCGTCCGCCGATTGCTGCACGTCGACCGTTACCGTATTGCCGTCGGCGCTCACCGACCCGCCGGAGATCGTGGCGGCACAATCGGTCACCGTTAAGCCCATCATCGCAATCTGTTGTTTGATCGCTCCGATCGCCTGCGCCTTGGTGGTATTGGTACCATTGGGATCGTGTTCGATCCAGTGATCGGTCAACGTTTTGCTGTACCCATCGATATCGGTATTTTTCATGAGGGCGCATTGGTTTGCGTAGGCCGCCGAGATCGCGGTGGCGATCGCCGGCGGTAATGGGGCGGGAGATGCGGCGCGCGCGCTCGCGGCGACCGCGGCGCTGAAAACGAGTCCTGCTAAAAGAATCGAGAGTCCACGAATAAGCACGAGCGTGAGAAACCTCCAAAGACCGAGGGTGCGAACCTCCGACGGTTCGCGCCGAGCGCAGGTGGTTCCGCCTCTCGCGCCTGGGCCCACCCCCGGGACACGCTCGCGACCGGGCTAGATCGGCGTAACGCTCCGGCTCACGACCCGGCTCTCCACGGCACGCCAGCGCCCGCCGATGAGCTTCCAACGCTCGACTCCATGCAGGTCGATCCTGTACGTCCGCGTTCCCTCGCTCGGTATCGCAATCACCACATCCTCCACGAGATGGATCGGCAACGAGTGCGTACTCGCGGTGACGGGGGCCGTCGGCGAGCCGACGCTGCAACTCTCGATGCGCCCGCTCTTCTCCTGAAACCAGCGCGTGTAGGTCGCCAAAATCTCTCTCCGACTTTCGACCTTACCGCCGAGATCGACGAAGCGATAGCTCGGTGCGAGCGTCGCCGCGTAAGCGCGAAGGTTGCCCGTCAAAAGGGCATTGCACTGCGTTCGGTAGAGCCCGGCAGGGTTCATCGTCGTTGCTACCGCTAGGAGTAGGTGTTTCAAAAAAATCATCGCAGGGCCGCCGATTCTCCTCGCGAATCTCGAGATCATGCAAACAAACGAACATGCGGATATCGGCGTTTTCGGCGGTTCCGGTTTTTATTCGCTTATAGAAAATGCGCGCGAAGTTTGGATCGAGACGCCCTACGGCGCTCCGAGCGACCGCGTTGCGCTCGGCGAGATCGCCGGCAAGCGCGTCGCATTCTTACCGCGTCACGGCAAGGACCATCGCTTCCCACCGCAAGCGATCAACTACCGCGCAAATCTCTACGCGATGAAAATGCTCGGCGTCTCGCGCATCATCGCGCCGACGGCCTGCGGCTCGCTCGCCGTTCACGTCAAACCGGGCTCGATGGTCGTCGCCGACCAAGTCGTCGATCGCACGAGCGGACGACACGACACCTTCTTCGACGGCCCCATCACGACGCACGTTTCGTTCGCCGATCCCTATTGCCCGACGTTGCGAGGCATTGCCGCAAAATCGCTCGTCGAGCTCGGCATCGATACCCACGAACGCGGCACCGTCGTCGTTATTCAGGGCCCCCGCTTTTCGACGCGCGCCGAATCGAAGTGGTTCCAGAGCCAGGGATGGGAGGTCATCAATATGACCCAATATCCAGAGTCCTACCTCGCGCGAGAACTCGAAATTTGTTACGCAAACATCTCGCTGATTACCGATTACGACGTCGGCCTCGAAGGCATGGCGCCGGTCTCGCACGCCGAGGTCATGAAGGTGTTTGCAAGCAACAACGATCGCGTGAAAGCAGCGCTCGGAAAGATCATCGAACGCATCGACCTTCATGCCGACTGTTCGTGTCGCCACGCGCTCGACGGCGCACGCGGCTAGGGCGAACGTATCCGTGAACAGACGCAGCGCTCCCCAGGTCGATTTCGTCATCTATCTGCGCGGCTTGTGGTTGCTGCTGCGTCATCCGGCCATCATCGTTGTTCCGTTGTTAGCCGCCCTCGTCAGCGTCTTGCTCTCTCAAGTCGGGCAATTTTTTACCGATCCGCTCGGCGGCGCCGGCGGTGGCCTTATCTCTTTTCTACAGAATATCGTCTTCGGTTTTGCGTTCGGCGTGGCGACGATCTATGCAAACGATCTTCAACGGGGATATAAGACGAACTTCGACAGCGTCTGGGATGAAGCGGTTGGGAAGGCCGGCGCGATATTGATGGCGACCGTCGGCTTTATCTTCGTCATCTCCGTTGCCGCGATGGTCGGCTCGCTCCTCGGGTCGATCGGCTTTTACACGCTCCTCATCGTTGCGGCGTTCTTTTTGATTTACACCATCCCGGCGGGTGCGATCTCCGGCCTGCAGGGGCCCCTGGCCGTCAGTGCCTCGATTCGCGCGGTGCGCGAGCATCCGGCGCGCGCATTTTTGCTGGCGATCGTCTTTGTTCTCCTTTGGGGAGTCCTCCCGCAGCTTACGTCCTTCGAAATGCAGACGATGACGACGAACCCGCTGCTCTTCCAAGTCATCCAGGCGGTCGTACAGGCGCTCGTCTTTGGGTATCTCGCCTTCCCGTTTGCAAAGAACTACGACGACGTCGCGCCGCGAGGCTTTCTCTAGGAGCGCTCGCCGCCGACCGCAAGCCCCGTAATAGCCATGCGAACGAGATCGGCAACCATCGAAGGGCTAACGTTCGTCCGCGCCAATCGCTGAGCGTCGTCGATCTTCTCGAAGGCTTTGAGCCCACGCGCGAGATCGATAGGCAGTCCGGAAGCATCGCCGAGATAGGGCGCGGCTATCGCATCTTTCAAGAGCGTCTTTATCGCCAGCAGACCCTCGTCCAAACTCTCTCGCGTCGCCCAATTGGCGGCCGGCGTACCTCCGGCGACCGCTTCATCGAACCATCGTGCGATGACGGCATGTGGAGCCTCGGCGTCGATATCGAGTAATTCCAACGCTCGCGTGAGGCTTCCGCGTGCGCGCGCGAGCACTCGTTCCGCTGCATCGTAAGGGAACCCGCGTCGCGCGAGTAAGCGCGTCATTTCGTCACGCGAGAGCGGGCCGACACGTAATTGCGTGAGACGCGAACGGATCGTGCCGAGAATTGCTGCCGGGGTCGAACTCGTCAAAAGAAGGGTGACACCCGTCGGCGGCTCTTCGAAAAACTTCAACAATGCATTGGCGGCTGCCGGCGAGGCGAATTCGACGTCGGCGAGCAGCAACACGCGGCGACCACCGGAGTACGATTGCATCGCCAACTGGCGGATGAGATCGCGCGAGGTGGTATCGCCGGTCGTTGCAAAACCGGAGCCCGTCGTCTCGCCGATCTTGAGCGCCCCGAGATGCTCGATGAAGTCGGGATGAGCGCTCTGCCCTTCGTGTCCGAAGAGCGCACAGGAGCGGCAAGTTCCGCATGGACCGAGCGCGTTCTCGCCGTTCCCTTCACAGAGCAACGACTCCGCAAGATAACGCGCAAAGCTCTTCTTCCCGACGCCGCTCGGCCCGACGAAAAGATATCCGTGCGCGATCTCCGTTTTTCGGCTCCGTTTAAAGAACGCTCGCGCCGCATCGGCGCCGATCGTGGGATCGTAACGTTCAGACACGCGTCTCGACTCCATCGATGGCGGAGAGCGCCGCAGCGACGAGCGCTTCGCGCGCGTCGCCCGCATCGAGAACGATATGGCGGGAGCTCTCACGCGCAATCGTCAAAAAGCCGCCACGCACGCGTTCGTGGAAGTCGGCACTCTCGCTCTCGAGTCGATCCTGAGCGGCACCACGCTCAGCGAGGCGACGTCGCGAAAGTGTCGGCTCGCAGTCGAGCACGATCGTCACGTCGGCGACCAGCGGCCCGACGGCGATATCGCAAAGGGCACGCAGCATTGCGAGATCGAGTCCGCGACCGTAGCCTTGATAGGCGAGCGTCGAGTCGACAAAGCGATCGCAGAGAACGACCTCTCCGCGCTGCAGCGCCGGTCGAATCAAAGCGGCTACATGTTGGGCCCGTGCGGCGTTGACCAGCATGGCCTCTGCAACGGCATCGATCGCCGGTCCCGGCGCGAGAAAGATCGCTCTGATGGCGTCCCCGAGCGGGCTTCCACCGGGCTCCCGCGTCGTGGTGACCCTCCGGCCACGAGCGCGCAATGCCTCGGCGAGCCCCGTTTGCAGGGTGCTCTTACCGCTACCTTCAATCCCTTCAATGACCGCAAACATACCGGGCGGTCTTTCGACGGGAGGTCAACCCATGTCCCTTGGCAACTCGATTTTCTCCGACGTGATCGAGTGGTTTCTCGGGCGCGCCGGCGATCGACGGCAGTATCAACGTCGAACGGGTCCTTTTCATGTTTGGTGGCTGCCTAGCGCAAGCAAACCGAACGATCTTCTACAAGGAATCGGGATGGAGATCTCGGCGAACGGGCTCGTCTTTATCATCCGCGAAAAGATCGAGACGAAAGAACTGAACCTCATCGTTCGATTACGCGAGCAACGCCTTCCGATTCGTTGCAAGCTGCTCCGTGCAGATACGGTGCAACATAAAAACGATCCATGGAATCGATATTACTGCGAGTTTTCGGGGATCGCCGCCGACCATTGGGACGCGGTGGTGCGATACGTTACCGACACGCCGGAGCCGGTCGACCGGCGCACGCCGGAGAACCCGGCAGCCGCTCAGACCGACGATGCCTACCGGCTCTTGCCCGTAGCAATTCAAAATAAGATCGTCGCGGCACTTGTCGCTTCAAAGAAACTCGACGATCCGAAACCCGGGCAGACGCCGCTGATAAAAATATTCTACGGGGGACTCGTCAACTCAGGCGGCAAGAAAGCGCACCGCTTTAATGTTCATAGCCGCGTGAAAGTCAAGGACGAGATGCTGGCATACGATACGCGCTTTCTCGTCAGCGAAGAGGGCGAAGTCAAACAGGTCTGACACCCCTCGATACGCCGCAGAGCGGCTACTCGGGGTGACAGGGCTACTCCCCGCCGCGATAGATCCGCACCCGCCGATTCGGCTCCAAGCCGGTCGAGCGTGAGTGCAGACGGTGTTTTTCCGCCATCTGGTGCTGCATTCGCCTGACGTACGATGTCTGCGGCGAGAGTTCGATCGCCTGACTCGTCAGCATCACCTGATAGATCGCCTCCTCGGCTTCGCGCATGGCAATCTCTTCATGGTCGATCGAACCTAAACGAAAGACGTCGCGCAACGCCAATTGAATCTGCGTCGTCGTGTTCGTCTTGATCGCATAGATCGGGACGTTCTCGGCGGCGATCTGTTTGAGTTTCGGTTGCCCCTTGCGTTCCAACGACTTGAGCGCAAAGACGACATCGGCGTCGTCCCACGTTCTGGCGATCGAGGCGCCGACGCGCAGGTTATGAATCGCGCGCTCGATCTTACTGCGCGAGACGCCGTACGGGAAGATCGAGAGCGGACGCTGTCCCTCTTCGCGTTCGAACGCAACGCCTTCAATGCTTTCGACGACCTGAGGCATCGATTCAGGTTCGGCTTCCTGGAGAATCGCCACTTCGCCCGAGGCACCGCGCTGACGAATCTCCGGTTGCGGCTGGTACCCACGCAGCGTTGCATCGACGACGTCGGCGACGCTCTTATGAATCGCCAAGCGATCGCGGTCGTGAATCTCGACGAGCATATCGAAGGTCGGCGGCTGTTTGCGTTCGAGCACGGTCTTTCGCGTTCCGCGACGGCGTGCTTCTTCATCGGAGAGCGTAACGGCGCTGATCCCGCCGAGCAGATCGGAGAGCGTTGGATTCATCAGCAGATTCTCCAGCGTCTGTCCGTGTGCGGTGGCGATCAGCGTGACGCCGCGCTCGGCAATCGTGCGCGCGGCAGCAGCTTCGGCCTCCGTCCCAATTTCGTCGATTACCACGACTTCGGGCATGTGATTTTCGACGGCCTCGATCATGACGGCATGTTGGAGCGCCGGATCGGGAACTTGCATGCGGCGTGCGGTTCCGATACCTGGGTGAGGAATATCGCTATCGCCGGCGATCTCGTTCGAGCTATCGACGATCACCACGCGCTTGCGGTCGGAGGCGAGCACGCGCGCGCATTCGCGCAACATCGTCGTCTTCCCGACGCCGGGACGCCCGAGCAAGCAGATCGACTTGCCGCTGCGCAGCACGTCGAGAATGATATCGATCGTGCCGTAGACCGCTCGCCCGATGCGACAGGTGAGCCCGACGATCTTTCCCGTACGATTGCGAATCGCACTGATACGGTGCAGCGTCTGTTCGATGCCGGCACGATTATCGGTTCCAAAACCGGAGATCCGCGAACAGACGTGCGCGATATCCTCCGGCGAGACCGGCGTTTCGGAGAGATAAACAAAGTCGTCCTCGAAGCGCGCCTCCGGGGCGCGGCCTAGATCGAGAACGACTTCGATGATCGTTTCCAGGTGGGGAAGCCGCACGAGCGACTGACGGATGGGAAGCGGGAAGATGTCGAGGAGTTGGGTCAGTTCCCAGTTTGGGGAAACGGATTCGGCTTTCAGCGCCAATTGGCGAGCCCTCACTTCCTCCAGAAGACGTTTTTTACCGGTTATCCACAGCTCATCCTCACCCCTGCCGCCCGGAGAGTTTCGCCTCCCGCAGCATGACGGTCCACGCGAGCATGCCCTCGACAAGGGCAAACTGCAACCAGAACGAGCCGGCGATCTGTAAGAAATCGCCGATTGCGGCGAGGTTCTTGTTGAGTGATACGACGAAGGCCCTGATGCCAAGGGAGATCACGAAAATGCCGATGCCAACAAGGAGGTAGAGGAGATAGAAGCCGAGGGTCTCCCAAAAATATCCGCCGGTCAATTTCCAGGACGCACCGATCGGGTTCGAACGCTCCCCCAGCACGAAGGAGGGTGCGATCAGGGCGATCTTGGTGCCCAACAACATCACCAGCGGCGCGAGCACCACGAGCACCGTCATGCCGATCATAAACGCCCCCTGCGGGCTTACCGCCGACGCCGCCGCCCCGCCTCCCGTATGCGGAATCATCATAAGCACTGCCGGAATGAGGACGATCGTCGCGGCTATTCCCGTCACCAGCGAGAGCCCGATCCCCGCGAGCAACCACCACCCGATGAGCGCGCCGATACTTCCGGGCGTCCAGCGAAATTCAGGAATCCGTGCACGCGCTGCCTCGCCGAGAGCCAGAAACTTGATCGCAAATGATTCGGCGAGCGCGATCAGGATGACGATCGCGATTTTTCCGTAGTAATGGCCGAGCTCGGCGGGAGCCGTCGGAGGCTTCGATACCAATGCCATCTTCGGCAACACGAAGGTCGTGACGAGCAGGTTGATCGCTATAATGACGATGGCCCAGACCGCGTTCTTGCGCATTCGCGGCCAAGCAAGCGCGAGCGAGCTCTCGATGAGTCCCCAAGGGCGTAGGTGTTCGATTTTCACCGGCGCAAAGACACTCGGCGTCGGCACGATCTCCGGTTCGGCGTTCGGATCGCGAAAATGCGGGTTCTCGGCGCCGCAATTCGAGCAGCTCTCGCCGCTGACACCCGAGCCGCACTGCGTGCAAAAAGGCATTTTCGCTCCTCCAACGATCTTTAGCGAACGACGCGAATAAACTTCAGCTCGTCATCGTAGGGGCCTTGCATTTTTGTGCCGGCCCGTTTTTCCAATAAGAGGTATTCGATAATCTCGGTCGTTAACTCTTCTCCGGGTGAAATCACCGGAATTCCCGGAGGATATGGCGTTATCACCTCGGCGCAAATGCGCCCCTTGCTGCTGCGAAACGGTATAAACTCCGTCTCGGCAAGAAATGCTTCGCGCGGCAGCATCCGCGTCGGCGGAATCGAAGGAAGCAAGTAGCTCGAACTCTTCAAGCGCCGCTCCAGCACCCCCGACGGCGAGAAAATGTCGAGCGGTCGATCTTCGCGAGCCAACTCGCTCACGCCGCTCACGAGCGCATCGGCGGCCTCCTGCGAGGTGCCGATGGTAAAGAGTGCGAGCATATTAAAAAGATCGGCAAGTTCGACCTGAACGTTGTAGCGACGGCGTAAAATCTCTTCCGCTTCGTAGCCGGTATAACCGAGATCTTTCACGGTCACGGTAACCTTGGTCGGGTCGAGATCGAAGACTCCCGGTCGCCCTTGCATCTCCTCGCCGAAGCAATAGACTTTATCGATCTCGTTGAGGCGCGCGCGGGCATCGTTTGCAATTTCAATCGTCCGCGAGAGCAACGCACTCCCTTCGGTGGCCATCTGGCGACGCGCGACATCGAGCGATGCGACGAGCACGAGGTTCGGCGACGTCGACAAGAAGAGTTTATAGACCGCCTTCAAGCGATCGAGACGAATGCGGTTTCCCTGCACGTGCAACATCGCCGTCTGCGAGAGCGAGCCGAGCATTTTGTGCGTGGAGTTGATGCACATATCGGCACCGGCTTGCATCGCCGAGAGCGGAAGAGCGGGGTGAAAATGAAAGTGCGGCCCCCACGCTTCATCGACGAGTAAGGGGATCCCGCGCTCGTGCGCGACCGCAGCGATCCCTTCGAGATCCGCGGCGACGCCGTAATAGGTCGGGCTGACGATATAGACCGCGCGCGTATCGGGGTGTGCATCGAGCGTCGCGCGCACCGTCTCCGGCGTAACGGTATGATCCATGTGCAGCGTCTGGTCGACCTCAGGCTGCATCCAGATCGGTTGCGCACCGCTCATGATCAAACCGCCCATTGCGCTCTTATGCGCGTTCCGCGGCAACGCGATCTTTTCGCCGGGGTTAAGCGCCGCCATCATCATGCACTGGTTGCCGCTCGTGGATCCGTTAATGAGGAAAAACGATTGATCGGCACCGTATGCATCCGCGGCGAGTTCCTGCGCGGCAACGAGCGCCTCGGTGGGTTGTAGAAGATCGTCGAGGCCGCGAATCTGCGTGAGATCGATTGCCAGAACGTTATCGCCGACGAACTCGCGGAAGGCGGCATCCATTCCGAGCCCTTGTTTGTGTCCGGGGGTGTGGAACGGAATCACGCCTGCATCGACGTAATCGATCAGCACCTGGAAATAGGGTGTTTGCTGTTGATCCATCTGTGATGTGTTGTCGACGAGCCGCTAGGCGAGGACTTCGAAGCCCAAGCGATCGAGCATGGCGAAATCCTCCGCATCGGCCCGCCCGCCGGTAGTGAGATAATCCCCGAGAACGATTCCACTCGCGCCGCTGCGCATACCGAGATCCTGCAGCCCGGCAAGCGTAATCTCGCGGCCGCCGGCAAAACGGATCAGCGACTGCGGAAGCGCGAGACGCGCCATAGCAACGAAGCGCAGTGCCTCGCTCGGCTCGAGCAACGAGTAAGCTCCAAACGGCGTCCCGGGACGCGGATTGAGGAAATTGATCGGCACTTCTTCGGGGCGAAGCTCCTGCAGCGTCATGAGGAAATCGATTCGATCTTCGACGCTCTCGCCCATCCCGATAATTCCGCCGCAGCAGAGTTCGAGATGATGCGCTTTGACCATGCGCGCGGTCTTCAAGCGCTCCGCGAAGGTGTGCGTGGTGCAGACCTTCGGAAAATAACGCTCGGAGCTCTCGAGATTGTGATTGACCTTATCGACGCCGGCGGCAGCGAGAGCAATGAGATGCTCCTTGGTGAGAATTCCCAACGAAACGGCGACGGTGAGGGGAAGCTCGACCTTGATGCGTTGCGTCGCTTCGCAAACACGGTCGAGAACGCGCTTGGAGGGGCCGCGAACGGCGACGACGATGCAAAATTCCGTCGCTCCGCGCCGATGAGCATCGCGCGCCGTGGCGAGAAATCCTTCGACCTCCGCGAGCGGTTCCGGTTCCACATCGGTTGCAAATCGTGCGCTCTGCGAGCAAAAATTACAGTCTTCGGAGCAGCCTCCGCGCTTTGCGTTATAGAGCACCTCGACGGCGATTCCATTACCGCAATACTCCGTTCGCACGACGTCGGCAAGATCGAGCAGCGCGGGAACTTCTGCCGCGGGAATCGCCGCAATTTCATGCAGCAGCGCTGCATCTGCGGGGATTCGACCGTGAATGACGCGCTCGCGAGCACGTTCGATTGCGGGGTGCGGCACGGATCCTCTCTACAGCAAAGGGGCGATCTGAACTCGAAGCGCCGCCGCGTCGCGCTCTAAGGCGCTCGCGCTCGGCGATTCATGGGGCAGAATGCCAAGAATCTTCGTCTTTCCCTGCAAGACGCGCTCCACATCGGCGAGATAGCCCGCATCGGGCGGCGCGTCACAGGCGACCAAAAGCGTACCGAGCACGGCGAGAGAGCGTCGCGCTGCAGCCTCGAGCGTCAGCAACGCATGGTTCATACAGCCGAGGCGCAGCCCGACGACGAGGATCGCGCCGAGCCGGGCGGCGATCGCAAAATCAGCGAGCGTTTCGTCGGCGTTGAGCGGCACGAGTAAACCACCGGCGCCCTCCACCAGCAGATCTCCGGTGAAGCCGTCGACACGGCGCGCGAGATCCGCTGCGCCGAGCGGGATCGCCCCCGCGGCGAGCGCCGCCGAGAACGGATCGGCGGGCAGGGCAAAGCGCACGAGCTCGCTTGCCTCGACCCCCGCGAGCACGCCGACTTCGGCGGCGTCCCCCGGAGCGCCGGCGGGAAGCCCGGTCTGCACCGCCTTGAGCACGCGCGGCGGGCGCCCGAGTCCGGCGAGCGCGCGCGCGATCGTCGCGGTCGCCCGCGTCTTCCCGACTCCGGTATCGGTGCCGGTCACGAAGGCGCGAAATGCGCTCATGCCATCGCCGCGCGCAGACGTTCGATCAGCAGATCGACATGCTCTTTGCGATGGTCGGCGCGGAGCGAGAGCCGCAATCGCGAGGATCCGCGCGGGACGGTCGGCGGTCGAATCGCCGGGGCCTCGATGCGCCCCTCGCGTAACCTCGCTGCAACGGCGAGCGCGCGCTCTTCACTGCCGAGCACGACCGGCACGATCGGCGAGAACTCCGTCGAGCTTGCAAGACCGAGCGACGCAAGCCCAGCATGCAGATGCGCGTAGGTCTCGCGCATCTGCGCGCGCCGTCGTTCGCCGAGTTCACCGGCGAGCAACATCAGCGAAACCCGCGCCGCCGTCGCGAGCGCGGGCGGCATCGCCGTATCGAAGATAAAGCTGCGAGCGCGATTGACGAGCAGTTCGATCGCCTCGCTCGCCCCGGCAACAAAGCCGCCGAAACATCCGAACGATTTCGAGAGCGTTCCCATGACGAGGATGCGTTCGTCGTCGATACCGGCGGCAAGCCCGGCCCCGCGCGGGCCGAGAACGCCGAGCGCATGCGCTTCGTCGAGAATCAATACATCGTGTGCTGCGAGCAGCGAGCGATAGCGCGCGACATCGATTGCGTCGCCGTCCATACTAAAAAGACTCTCCGTAACGATCGCGCGCGGACGGCCCTCCCCGATCGGCGGGTGGCCGTGAGCGTAGATCGCCCGCGGCGTGCGCGAGAGGCGCATACCGTCGATCCAACATGCGTGATTGAGTTCGTCGGAATCGAGGCGGTCGACGAGATCGCCGATCGTCGGCGCGACTCCAATCGCAGCGTGGTAGCCAGAAGAAAACAGTAGCGCGCGTTCGCGCCCCAACCATTTTGCCAGTTCTTCTTCCAACAACACATACTCGCGGTGGCGACCGCCGAGCAAGCGCGATCCTCCCGAGCCGACGCTGCGCGCTCGACGCAACGCTTCAACGACCTGCGGTTCGTGCGAGAGCGCCAAATAATCGTTTCCGGAAAAATCGATCGCGTCGACGGGCGGATCCATCGATATCGAGCGACGACGATGCATGCCGTCAATCTGCGCAAGTTGGGCGCGCGCGCGCTCGAGATAACTCATGGCCCCAACTCCGCCGTCAATGCGTCGAAAAATGCATCGACGTACTCTTCCTCTGCACAGAGCGGCGGAACGAGCTGAATAACGTTGCCGATCGGACGCGTAAAATGCCCCGCTCGATAGAGACCATCGGCGATGCGCCACGCCGGAGAGAGCGATCCGCTCGCATCGATACGATCGGCATGGAGTTCGATCCCGACCATTGTGCCCACCGCACGCACGTCGCGAACGAGCGCATGCAAGCGCAGCGAATCGAGCCGACGGCGAATGCAGGCCGCCAACGAAAGCGCATTGACGAGTGTGTGTTCTTCGTCGAAGAGCGCCAGGCTCGCGAGAGCTGCGGCGCACGCAATTGGGTTTCCCGCATAGGAATGCCCGTGGAAAAGATGTTTGAACTCGCCATAATCGCCGAGGAATGCTTGGTAGATACGATCGGTCGCCAAGGTTGCAGAGAGCGCGAGCGCTCCGCCGGTCAATCCTTTCCCGAGGACGATGAGATCGGGGCGTAAGGGCGCTTGTTCGAAAGCGAACATCGTCCCGGTGCGCCCGAACCCGGTCGCAATTTCGTCGCAAATTAAAAGCGGTTTCATCTCCTCAAGCGGTTGGTAACGATGTCGTGAGACGGTGCGCATTCCTGCAGCGGCCTGCACCAGCGGTTCGATGATGACGGCGGCGATATCGTCGGCGGCAAGATCCGCGGTTCCAAGTTCCAGCGTTTCAAAGGTAATCGACGAAAAGCGCTCGTTGAAGAGCGCAATGTTGGAGCAGCTCATGGCACCGACGGTATCTCCGTGGTACGCATCGCGCAGGCGGACGATACGGTTGCGTTGCGGCTGCCCGACGTTCTGCCAATATTGAATTGCAATTTTAATGGAGGTCTCTACCGCACTTGCGCCGTCGGAGGCGAAGATTGCATGCTCCATGCGGGTGAGCGCGCAGAGCCGCGCGGCGAGCGACTCGGCGAGCGGATTACTCGCGCCAAGCGCCGTTGAATGGTCGAGCAGATGAGCCTGTTTTGCAATCGCTTCGGCGATCCGTGGGTGGCAGTGGCCGTGGATCGTCGTCCAGATCGAACTGACCGCATCGAAGAGACGGGCTCCCTCGTCGTCGTAGAGCCAACTCCCCTCACCGCGCACGAAGCGGTGCAGGTGCGCCTCCGGAGCGTTCATCTGGGTAAATGGGAGCCAATGGTGACCGGTGCCGAGCATCACCGTCGCCTGTACCCGCCGGAAACGCCGCACCCCTTGTGCGAGCATGAGTGCCGCACCCCGGAGGCGTACCCTCAACGGGCATGAAACCCGAGGTCGTCATTGTCGGCGCCGGCCCCGTCGGCTGCTCGCTCGCTCTGGGGCTCGCCCACCATGGCGTGCGATCGCTCCTCATCGAGCGCTCGCGAGAGATCGCTCGGGAATCGCGCGCCTTGGTGATCTGGCCGCGCACGGCGGAGTTGCTGCGCGATTGGGGCGCTTGGGAGCCATTGCTCGCAGCCGGACGCTTCACGACGGTTTTTACACCGCACGACGCGACGCGGGATGAAGCACTCCTCTCGATCGATTTTAGCGATATCGCCGATAGCGTCGAGAGTCCGGGAGTCCTCTTCATTCCGCAATACGATACGGTGCGGATCCTGCGCGAACGGGTCGAAGCGAATCCGCTCTGCGAGCTCCGTTACGACGAAGAGGCCGTCGAACTCGAACAAGACGATAGCGAAGTACGCGTGCGCACGCTCGGCAGCAACGGCGGTCGTACGCACGCCGCGCCCTTCGTCGTCGGCGCCGACGGCGCAAACGGATTCGTGCGGCACGCCCTCGGCTTTGCATTACAAGGTGCGACCTACGCCACGCGCGTTGCAATCGCCGATGTCGAGATTGAAAGTCGCGTTCGTTCCTATCCATCACCGCGTATCGCACTCGATGCACCAGGGCTTTTGGTCGGCATCGAATACGCTCCCGGTATCTGGCGCACCATCGCCTCGGTCGCGCCGAGCGCTGGAGACGACGCAGCGCTTGCACCCGAGGCGCACGCCGCGCGCATCGCCCACCTCTTCGGCGAGCAGGCCCGCTCCGCGCAGGTCTATTGGAGCAGTCTCTTTCGCATTCACCGTCGCCACGCGCCGAACTTTATCTCCGGGCGCGTTGCGCTCGCCGGAGATGCGGCCCATCTCAATAGCCCGGCGGGTGGACAGGGCATGAACGCCGGCATTCACGATACCGCGAACCTTGCCTGGCGACTCTCGTGCGCCTTACGTTCCTCACATTGCGCGCAAGCGTTGCTCGTCGGATACGATATCGAACGCCGCGAAATGCAGCACGACAGCATCGAACGGACGACCGACCTCGCGACGCGCCTCGCCGTCTACACGCCGCCGGCATTGAAGCGGCTCGCCTTTGCATGGATGCGCAGGAGCCTGCGCGCGCGCGGCATGCGCCGCAAGGCCTGTCGCACACTCGGCATGCTCGACGGACGCTACACGCGTTCGCCCGATGTCGACACCTCCCACCCGCTCGCGGGGCGAAGAATCGGCGACGTCGCACTCGATAACGGTCGGCGGATTAATGAAGAGCGCTGCGGTCGCGCGGCGTTGCTCTGCTGCGGTGGAGCGCAGATCGAGGGCGTTGCCTCGCTCGCACTCGCGAAGCCGCCGAAACGTTGGCTCCTCAAACATCCAAGTGCGATCGTCATTCGCCCCGATGGTTTTGTGGCCGCAGTGATCGAGAAGCCGACCCGCGAGCGCGTCGATCGGATGTGGAAGCGGGCGTTCTGCTGTGCAACGCCGTTGCCGGGAACGGAGACGGCGCGATGACGATCTTCATCGTGGCGGCGCTCGTCATCGTTCTTTCGCTCGTCGCGACGGCATATATCGCGATGAAAGCCGAGATGGCGCCGCTCCCACGTGTCCTTCGCTTTGCGTTAGAGCTCGCGGTCTTCGCCGTCGGCATCCTCGTGCTCGACCGTGCGGTCGCCGGCTTCCATCTCGACATCGCACCGATCGGCCGCGACGAAGGCGCTGCTATCGTCGCCGCCTATGCGCTGCTCACGGTGCTACCCGCCTGGCGCCGGCTACACGCTCAGAAAAAATAATCAGCTGTAGACTTCCACTATCGAACCTTGCGTTAGCGCTCTAACATACGATAAGACGGCGCAGGGCGGGCGGCCCCGCATAGAGCCACCATCCTCGTCCACGCGAGAAGCGTAGATATGCCGTCTTTTCAAACGTCTTTTGCATATCCGCAAGGCTTTTCCCAGCACTCGTCACCCAGTCGACCGCGCGACCAAGTGATAACAGATAACGTTCGTTGCGATTGTTTTCGTATCGATAGCGAAACGTTATGGAGTATGGCTTGCCGCGCTTTGGTCGAATCCGAAACAGATTATCTATCGACGTATAACGACCGAGTGGAATCGTAAGAACACCATCATTGACCAGCCACCCACGGGCCGCCGCAATGCGTTGACCTTTTTCGGTCAAGAGCAGAGCAACCTTTGTCCCATAACAATTCGTGTTCCAGCGACTTCTTACTACCAAAATACCGGCGCGTATCAAATCGTCGATTTGAGCGCTTTCCCGCGTGCCGTCATCGAGCGCAATCGAGATGTTCGGTGAAAAATGGGAGAGATACTCCTGCACCATGTTGCGCGCGCTCCGCGTCGATATCAACGGCGTTTGCATCGCCGACGATGTTTGTGCGAGCCCGACGATGCTGCCAAGCAAAAGCACCGCAACGGCTACATATTTCATTTTCGTCAGCACCCTCGAATTGGAGCATTGTCGCTCTCAGATTCAATCGTGGATATGATCCGCAAAACATGCGTCCCTCGAGCACGGCCTCGCGACGTTAAGCAGGTCGGATACATTGAGGCGGGCCAACTCGAGAGCGGGCCGAGCCTCAGGAGATAGGACACGTTATAGTTTGGTCGGTATTGCCATTCATAGGATATTTCTACTCCGTCGGCGCTTTGCCGGTTAATCTTCAACGATTTTGGAACATACGCCAGTCGGCCGGTCGCAATTTCCAGGTACCCGAACTCCACAACCCAACCTTCGCTTTCCGCGACACGTTGACCGTGGTTCGTAAGCGTTAGGATGAATCGTTCGTCCGCCTTGTGGGGATCTGCGGGCACTTTCGCAATAACCCGGAGAATATGTGCGCGCTCCAAATTGGAGACCGCGGGACTTCGCCCAGCATCGTTTAGGTCGATCGTAATAGTTGGCGCGTTATACGCCAAATCTTCAAGGACCGCTTCCCTGGCGCTCCGAGCCGATATCGAGGGAACAACGATCGCGGCATTTGCCGACGAACTTCGCAAGAAATACAGGGCCGCGGCAACAAAAACCACAGAACACCACAAACTGTTTTTCATGTTATGACACGTGCTTACTGTTTCGACAGTTCTCCGGAAATGATGACGCGGAGGTTATTCGCTCTCGGAGCATGCCATACCGTTCCATCGACGAAGTGCACCGCGTTGACCCATGCGATGAGCGGCAGCCCCCTCGCCCCGTTTTCGTAACCATATATTTTACACGATGATTGCTTATCGCCTTCGTTGCTCTTCGCATCGTTTCGATAGATAACATCCACGGGAAGCGCAGGTCCATGGAGTTTTCCGTCGGGACCGGAAAGCGCGAACACAAACTCAATTCGCTTGATGCGTCGTTTCGTGCGAACGATATAGTAGAGACAATCATTGAACGATATTTGTTCGTCGCTACCATTTACGTAATCATAGTTGAAGGCGATGGTAGACCACACCGTCGACAGCACGATCGGAGATCGAACGAAATTAACGGCAATCCCTTGCCCCGACGACTGGGAACCCATGCCCACAAGAAAAAGGCCACAAACCAGCGCGGCGGCACGACGCAGCCTTAGCATGCCGTGTGAGGCGCGAGACCCGGAATACCCACTCGAGCGATCGATGCCGAGGGAATTTGCAATGCGGCACCAGTTCTTTGCACCGCAACGCACCTACGTCGATTCGATGCGCTCTTCGATCGAGACGTTGTAGAGGAACAAGAACTTGCCCCATTCGTCGGGTAGCGTGTTGCGCTTCACCTGAATCCACGGAATATACTTCGGCTGACGCGGTTTACGCTGCAAATCCATGTTTGCTTCGGTCGGCGTGCGATCGTTCTTGCGATTATTACAGCGCATGCAGGCGCAGACGAGGTTCTCCCATGTCGAAGGTCCGCCGCGCGACTTCGGCACGACGTGATCGACCGTCATCATGCGATCTCCTTGCTTTCCGCAATACTGACAGGTGTGATCGTCGCGAATCAGCACATTCTTCTTCGTTAGGGCAACACGTTGACGCGGGCGGCGAATATAGTAGAGCAACCGAATGATCGACGGCATCCGCATAGCGAAGTTTGCCGAGTTAATCCGCCGGTCGCGGTCGTGAACGATCTCGGCCTTTCCGGCAAAGATCATCTTCACCGCTCGCTGGAACGAGGTGACGTTGATCGCTTCGTAGGTAAAGTTCAGAACGAGTACCTCGCTCATCGCCGACCTCTCAAAAAAGCAAAAAAGCGAGACACGTCACGCATCTCGCTTTCGAACGTACAGCAGCCGGATATCGGTGAGCATCTGTACGAACGCCAGACGTTCGTCGCTACTCAACCTCTCCTTCACCCTTTCGAAGGAAAAACTCGCAACGTCGATCGCGATCTCCGCCGAGGGCGGATCGGCGGCGCGTTCGGCGGTCTCGGTGAGAAAGGCGTGTGCGGAGAGGAGGAGCGTGGTGATGCTTTCGAGCAGCAGGCGGTCGACCGTCGGCATCTCTGCCCGGTCCGCCGAGTCATCCAGTTCGCGACTGGGCGCCTCTTGCTGCGACACGATAGGGCCCTCTTTCGCGGCCGTGCGAGAGCCCCCCTACGGGTACGGCTTTAGGAAGCGAGCATCCCCAAGAAATAGCGATGCAACCGCGGGTCGGCGGTGAGTTCGGGGTGGAAGCTCGTACCGAGCACCCGCCCTTGCCGCACCATCACGCCATGCCCCCCGTACGAGGCGAGCACCTCGACCTCGGCTCCGGCACTCTCGATCCAGGGCGCGCGGATGAAGATCGCCGGGAAGGGCTCCGCTCCAAGCACCGGGATCGGCAGGTCGACCTCAGCGGAGTCGTTCTGTCGTCCGAAGGCATTGCGACGCACGGAGACGTCGAGGAGTCCGAGCGTCGGCTGATCGAGGCCGACGACCGCGCGCGCCGTCACGATCATCCCCATGCAGGTTCCCCAGAGCGGCATACCCTCGCGGACGCGCTCGCGCAGCGGATCGGCGAGCGCAAAACGATCGAGCAGTTTGATCACCGTCGTCGATTCGCCGCCGGGGATGACCAACGCCGCACACACATCGAGCGCAGCACGCGTCTTGACGGCGCATGCCTTCGCTCCGGCGCGTTCGAGCGCAGCGATATGTTCGTCGACGTCGCCTTGCAGCGCGAGAACGCCGACCTGCGGCTTAGACCCCACGCGAAGCGAGCAGCTCGCTCTCGGGAACCTTCCGCAGATCGATGCCATCCATCGCGGTCGCCTCGCGCCCGAGCGAGAGCGAGGCCTCGACGACGGCCTGAGGATCGTCGTAATGCGTGGTCGCGGCGACGATCGCTTTCGAGAACGCTTTTGGATCGTTCGATTTAAAGATGCCGCTGCCGACGAAGATGCCTTCGGCACCAAGCTGCATCATCAACGATGCATCGGCGGGCGTCGAAACGCCGCCGGCGCAGAAGAGCACGACTGGGAGTTTGCCGTTTTCAGCGACATACGTAACGAGATCGAGCGGCGCGCCGAGATCGCGCGCACGCGACACGAGCTCCTCTTTCGGAGCGACGGTGAGTTCGCGAATGCCGTCGCCGATAGCGCGCATGTGGCGCACCGCTTCGACGATATTTCCGCTGCCGGCCTCGCCCTTGCTGCGAATCATCGCCGCACCTTCCGCGATGCGCCGCAACGCCTCGCCGAGATCGCGCGCGCCGCAGACGAACGGCGTCGTATAATCGTTCTTCGCGAGATGGAATTTATCGTCGGCCGGGGTGAGCACTTCAGACTCATCGATAAAATCGACGCCCAATGCTTGCAGAACTTGCGCCTCGGCGATGTGACCGATCCGCACCTTCGCCATCACCGGAATCGTCACCGCATCCATAATCGAACGAATCAGTTCGAGATTGCTCATGCGCGCCACGCCGCCCATCGCGCGGATGTCGGCGGGAATGCGTTCGAGCGCCATAACTGCGACCGCTCCGGCTTCCTGGGCGATGACCGCCTGCTCGGGGGTCACGACATCCATAATGACGCCGCCCTTGAGCATCTGGGCCAAGCCGCGCTTGACTGTGAGGGTACCTTTCTGTTCCACCGGGTCGCTCCTATCGCAAGTTTTGGGTCGGCCCCTATCGTATCAGGGGGCGCAACACCCTTCAGCGACAACAGCCGCCGGGAAGGCAAGGTGGCGCCTGTGCCTACCTCCCGCCGAGGACGAGGCTCTCGATGGCGCCCTTCGCGAGCTCGACCCGCCGGCTGCTCCCGCGGAACTCGACGATCGCGTCGCGATCCTGCTCGTCGTCGTTGAGGACGAAGATCGTGACGCTCCCGTTGGGGGCCTCGAAGGCGACCGCGCCGATCTCGACCGGGGAGACCGTGAGCTCGTCACTCACGTCGCGCCCGGCATCGACGATGCGATAGGGCTCCTCGGCGGAGAGATCGGGGGCATTGGTCGATATCGTCGCGCGCTCGAAATCGATGACGTAGGTGCAGCGCTTCCCGCCCCAGCGGACGTTGACCCCGGCGACCCAGTTCCAACCCGTCGGGCGCAACGGATGCAGATGCGGGCGCCCGCTCGTGCGGTAGCCGTCGAAGCCGCCGATGGTCTCGGCGACCGCCCAGAGATATTTCGCTCCGGTCCACGGCGAGAGATACATCCCGCGATTGGTCAGCGAACCACCGTCGAACCATTCGGCGAACTCACCGGGGACGGTATTGCGGGGACTGCCGCCCTCCATCGCTTCGTAAATCCGATCGAGGTAACCGACCCCCTCGTCGATGCCCCCGTTGCGCGCCAATGCGACGACGTACCAGAGCGTCAGGTCGGGCCAGACACCGCCGAGCAATCCGAAGCCGAACGACGGGAAGTACCAGGGGTCGGCGGTCGAGATCGTCCGCAGGCCGACCGAGGTCGTAAAGTCACCCTCCGAAAGACGCTTGAGTATCACGCTTCGCTCGCCGGCATCGGCGACGTTGAAGAGCACCGGGAAGATCTCGTCGGCGGTAAAGCTATCTTGGAAATCGCCGTTCTGGTCGATATTGAGCACGAACGCGCCGGTATCGTCGTCGAAGAGATAGCTCATCGTCGCTTCGCGCAGCGACTGTGCTTCGTCGGAGTAGCGTTGCCACGCATCCTGGTCGCCCGCGACCGCGCAGAGTATCGCCGCAGCTTCGAGCGCAAACACCCCTTCGCTGTTGATTTCCGTAACCGCACCGTCGAGTTTGTAATAAGGAATGATATTGCGCCACGAGCTGATGCCGTACATGTCGACACCCTGCGCCTTCCCGAAGAGCAGCCCCCTTTCGTCGCGCTGAGAGAGCAGATAGTCGGCGAGTTGTCGAACCGTCGGCAAGCGCGAACGCACCCACGCTTCGTCGAGCGTCGCGTTGTAATGATGCAACATCGCGATGCAATGCAACGGGGTATCGTCGTTGATATTGAGATCGTACGCGGTCTTATATGCGTTGACACCGCGCACGTATTCGATCATCAATCCGCTCTCTTCGATATGTCGATCGAACACTTCGATTGCATCGCGGCTGAATTCGGGAAGAAAATAATCGAAGCCGTGGACGAACCACGATGTATCGCGCGACACCAGGATATCGGAAGGCGGAGAATTCGTCGAGCCCCAACCGATCGGATACTCTTTGATGATACGCAACATGTTCGCTTTTGCCCAAACGACGCCGCGCGATATCCTCTGCGACGGTGTGAGGAACCGCGCATCGGCAAGCCGCGTCGCAAAATAACGCTGCGTGTCGTGTAACGCCTTTGAATCTTTGAGCAGATCTTCGAAACGAGGGCGCAGATCGAGGCTGCCGTCCTTATGAAAGACGACCGCCAGCCGTAAGAGCGAGCGCGCACCAGGGTCGATGGTCATACGATATTCCATCGCGCCGAAGATGCGTCCGCGAACGCTCGACGTACGCGTCGTATCGCCGCTCTCGACGAAAGCCTCGACGACATCATCTTCTTCCAATAACGTCCCGCTACGCATCTGCGCGAGCAGCGCCTGTTCGCGAACCGAGACCGTCGCCGCATAGGGCTCGCGCGAGCCTCCCCACCAGCGTTGCGCGCCGAGCGTCGAATTCACCGCATGAATGCTCCCATCGATCACGCTCGCATCGACGTCGACCTCGGTCTCTCCGTAGAAGCGCTGCCCGACGAGCAGCGCCCACGGAAAGACGGCGACCTCCACGGCGACGTCGCCGGGATTATAGAGCGTGAGATCGACAACGAACGAGACGCTGCGATCGAACTTCGGCCCGTGCGGAACATAGAATGCTTCGGTGACGTGAATTTGCTCGCCTAAGGTGAACTCCGAGAGCTGCGCGTATGGAAGAAACGTAAACGTGCGCTCGATTTCATGCGGGAAATACGTAACGCCGGCATCGCGCAAACGATAGGCGATCTGATGCGTGCCGAAGATAATGCGATCGCTGTCGGCATCCCAAAGGCCGCGCACACCGGCTTTCGCAGTCGACTGAGCGTACGACTTGAAGTTGCCGAGCAAGAGACCGTACGGAGTCTCGCGTTCGTGCATGACATAGGCGCAGAACTCGTTCCGCTGGGCATCATAACTCGAGCGCATAGCGCCTCTATTCGCCCAGGAAGCCCGCGCTCTTTCGACAATCGTCAACTCCGACGATGAATCGCTCGCTTCTTCAGGCTCCGGCCAAAGTCAATTTGACCCTCGAGGTGCTCGGTCGGCGCCCTGACGACTACCATGCGCTCCGCTCGCTGATGGTGCCGGTCGACCTCTGCGACGAGATCGAGATCGAAGCGGCGGAGGGATTGCAGTTGACGTGCGACGATCCGACGCTCGTCGCCGACGACAATCTCGTTCTGCGCGCGGCGCGCGCGATCGGTCTGCGCGATCTCCACATCGCGCTGCGCAAGCGCATTCCGGTGCAGGCGGGGCTCGGCGGCGGCTCCAGCGACGCCGCCGCGCTCTTGCTCGCAGCGCGCGCGGGGCTCTTCGGCGCACTCCCCGCCTGGGAGGATCTCGCAACCGCGCGCTCCCTCGGCTCAGATCTCCCTTTTTTTCTCGCCGAGGGAGCGGCGCTGGTCGAAGGAACCGGCGAGCGCGTGACCCCGGTGGGAGCGATTCCGGCGTGGGCGACGCTGATCGTGAAGCCCCCGGTCGCTATCTCCACCGCCGAGGCTTTCCGTCGCCTCGACGAACGAGCGCGCGCACCACGCCCGCGGAGCGAGAGCCTCACGCTGCGGGCGCTCGCGGCACTCCAACGCGGTGCGTTCGACGAACTCACGCACCTGCTGCAGAATGATTTTCACGACGATGCGCTCGCCCAGTACCCGTCGATCGCCGACGCTGCGGCGGCGATCGACGCGGCGGGCCCGTCGCGAGCGCTCCTCTCCGGCTCGGGCTCGAGCCTCTTCGCGCTCTACGAGCGCTTCGAGGATGCCGCCGCAGCGGCCGACCGCATCGCGCTGCCGCCGGAGTATCGCCGCTTCGTTGCGGCATTTCGTTCCGACCGCGCCTGGCAGGGAGTGCCGGCGTGAGGTGCGTCGTTCTCGCCGGCGGACCGCACGACGCGATTGCCGCGTCGACACCGAACGCGCCGAATAAAGCCTTCGCGCTCGTCGGCGGGCGCACGCTGTTGGAACGCACGCTCGCGCCGTTGCGCGCCTCGGCGGCGGTCACGACCATTCGCGTCGTCGCTCCGCAGAGTGCGCACGGACACGCCGCACTCGCCCTCGCCGACGAGATCGTTCCCGACGGCGCAAAAATTCGCGATTCGTTGCGCTCCGGGCTCGCGGGGCTTCCGCCCGACGACATCGTCGCCGTCTGGACGAGCGACCTTCCGATGCTCTCGACCGCCGCCGTCGACGACTTTATCGCACGCGCGATCGAGACCGATGCCGATATCGGCTATGGATGCGTCGAGTACGGCGTGCACGTGCGGCGCTTTCCCGAGGTTCCGCATACGTGGGCGCGGATGCGCGAGGGGCGCTACTGCGGCGGCGGCGCGATTGCGATGAAACCGCGCGCGCTCGCACGCCTCGATGCCTTTATCGAACAACTCGGTGCGGCTCGCAAATCGCCGCTGCGCCTCGCCGGGCTCTTCGGCTGGGGGTTACTCGCGCGATACGCGCTCGGGCAACTCAGCATCGAACGAGCGGCGATGCGGGCGAGCACGATCGTCGGCGCTTCGGTACGCGCGATTCCCTCGCCGTTTCCGGAGTTCGCCGTGAACGTCGACCGCCTTAGCGACGTTGCGCTGGCGGAACGACTTCTGGGCTCCGCCAACGCCTGAAGAGTTCGTTGGGGATGCCGAATTGGTCGAGGACCTTCCCGACCGTGTGCGCGACGATATCATCGACGCTCCGCGGATTTGCGTAGAGCGCTGGGATCGGCGGAAGAATCGTCGCTCCAATCTCGGCGAGCTGCGCGAGCGTGCGAAGGTGCCCGAGATGCAACGGCGTCTCGCGAACCACGAGCACGACGCGTCGACGCTCTTTCAAGCAGACGTCGGCGGCGCGCGCAAGCAAATTATCGTTGAGCGAGTAGGCGATCGCGCTCGCACTCTTCATCGAACAGGGCACGACCATCATGCCGTCGGTGAGAAACGAACCGCTCGATATCGCTGCGGCAAGATCGTCGTCGCGATAGACGACGTCGGCGAGCGCGTGAAAATCTTCGGGGGTGAGGTCGGTCTCCAGCTCGATCGTTCGCCGAGCCGCTGAACTCAGCACGAGGTGCGTCTCAACGCCGCCGATCGCGCGGAGTGCCTGTAACGCCATATACCCATACGCGCTCCCGCTCGCGCCGCTGATGCCGACGATGATTCGTTTCATGAGAGAAGACCTCACTTTTTTACGCGACTTCGCGGAAGGGGACGAAGCCTCTTCCTGAAACCATAGCCCGACGTGAAGTTTGCAATGCTCCGCCCGACGACCGCGCAGGACGCGCTCGCGTGGTCGCACCGTGGTGACCGGGCCGCGCTCGAACGACTGCTTCTCGCCTATCCGGCGATCTCGTCGATCTCCGCCGCCGCCGCGATTGCAGCGGCGCGGGCGAGCCGTTCTTCGCTCGCCGATATCTCCGCGATCGCGATCCCGCGCGAACCGCTCGAGCGCGACTCCTTCCTCCTCTGGCAAGCGGCGGCACGGGAGGCACGAGCGAGCCGCGAAGCCCTCCCGCTGCAAGATCTTCTCGCGTCGCCGCCTTCGAGCTCCCCTGCGGCCGACGCGCTGATACGCGAGGAGATCGCCCCGGCGAGCGCATGCAGCGCCGAGCCGCCCCAACCCGTTCCGACGCCGAACCGCCCCTTCAGCGCCTCGGCACTCAATATGTTCGTCGACTGCCGTCGCCGCTGGTTCTATCGCTATGTTTGCGACCCCATCGACGAGCCGAACGCTGCGGCTGCGAGTTACGGCACGGCGTTTCATGCCGCGCTCGAGAGCTTCCACTCCGAATTCACCCGCCCGTCGGAGGCGCTGCGCTCCGAGATGCAAGCGCGACTCGATACGCTGCTCGTCGAAGCTTTCGAACGTGCGCGGCCGACCTTCGATACCGTCGTGGAGGTCGAGTTGCAACGAGAGCGGGCGCGTCGCACCGCACCTCGTTATATCGATTGGCTCTGCGAGCGCGCGGCGCAGATGCCTTTTGAAGTCGTCGGCGTCGAGCGACGTGTCTCGCCGACGATCGGCGAGCGACAGTTTGTCGGTTTCATCGACCGAATCGACCGCTTCGACGGCGATGGGAGCCTTGCGGTTATCGACTACAAGACCGGATCGATCGCCGAAAGCGCCAAAGAGTATCGCGAGCGCGTCCGTCGATTTGAAGACTTTCAGTTACCGTTCTATTATTGGTCGCAACAACTGACCGGCGAGCGCGTCTCACGCCTTGCGTTGGTACCGTTGAAAGATTCCACCATCCCGGTCACTCCGATCGAACTTGAAGTTGTCGCCGCGGATGCTCCGCTGAGGGATAATGGCGCGCGCGGCACGATCTCCATCGCCGATCTCGAGCGCGCGCGCGATCGTATGGTCGCGCTCGGCGCGGAGATTCGCGACGCGCGCATCGCCCACTTCGATGCCAGCACCGACCCCGATTCATGTGGGTACTGCGTCTATACGCTCGCTTGTCGGGCTCGCCCACAACCCGAAGCGGAGCGCTTTTCGCGATGAGCGAGATGTTCGTCGTACGCGCGGGGGCGCGGAGCGGTAAGACCACGCGACTCGTTGCGCATGCACTCGAGAGCGCCGAGCACGCGCGGGTGCTCTTGCTCGGAATCGGTAGCAACAGCACTGCGAATTTACGTGCGCGTCTCTCCGCCGACGCGACGGCAACCGTGATGGTCGCCGAGATCGGCGAGTTCGCCGGCGAGATTGCGCGCTTTGCCGATCCCGCACTGCGCTGCATCGACGAAACCTCGGCGTACCGGCTCTACGAACGCGCCGCCGAAGATCTCTTCGCGGGGACCTGGCCGCCCGCCGACTCGCGTATCGATGTCGAGGTCGCGGAGCTTCGTTCGCCGGAGCGCTTTCTCGAGCACGCGCAACACCTTATCGAACGCCTGCGACGCGCCGCCGTCGCCCCCCGCGAGGTGCTCGAACGCGCGGCAAAAGGTGCCGCCGCGTTCTACGCACATCCGCCGAATCTGAGTTCTCCGTCGCTGCTCGCCTATCTCAACGATACGGCGCGCAGTTCGTTGGAAGTCGACACCGAGGAGCTGCTCCGACAGCATCGGCGCGAAATCGATCTTGCAAAGATCGTTGCCGAACTCTACGCACGCTTTGAAGCCTCGCTCGAAAACGAACATCTCGCCGACCGTTGTGCGGCGCTCTCGCTTGCGACCGATTGGTTGCGGAGCAATCCGACGCCGGAGCGGCGCGCCGAGTTCGCTTTCGATGCGGTCTTCGTCGACGATGCCGAGCACTGCGACGAACGGATGCATGATTTCCTCGCCGCCCTTACCATCGATGCTGCCACCCGTCTGATTCTTACCTGCGATGACGACGGCACTCACCGTCCCATGCAGGGGGCCCGCATCGAACGCCTCGCCGAGGCGGAGAGCGAGCGCCTCACCGAGATTCTTCGCAGCGACGTGCGCCCGACGGTCGAGCGCTGCTCGGATCGCGAACGCGAGGCACAGCGCGTCGCCGCGTGGATCGATGAACGCATCGCAGCGGGAACGCCCCCCGAGGAGAGCGCGATTCTCTTGCGCGATCTCGACGACGGCGCGCGTTTCGAGCAGGCATTGCGCGAGCGGGATATCGCCACGGCACGCGCTGGACGATGCGACCTCTTCCGTGTGCCGGAGATTCTCGACGCTTTCGCTCTTCTCTGTTGGGTAGCCGACCCGTACGCAAACGACGCCCTCCTGCGCATTCTCGAGAGTCCCCGCATCGCGCTCGCCGACGCGAGCATCGCGTTACTCTGCGGCAAAGCAGCGAGCGATCAGCGTTCGCTTTTTAGCGATGCGGAGCGCGCGAACGACGACCCTCGCCCGAAAGCGCTGCGCCTCGGCGATAATGTGTTATCGGGCGCCGTGGATCCGCTACTCAGTGAGATTGCTCGCGAACGCGTCGCCTGGTTGCGCGCGTTCCACGCCCGTAGCCGCGAATGCGTTTCGCACGCGCAGCTCATCGATGCCGTCGACCGAATCTGGGCTGAGGGGCTCGCGCCCTCCGGCCCGGAGAGCGCGGCGAGCGAGCGTTCGCGAAGGATCCATCTCGAGGCTCTCCGTTCGCGCATTGTAGATTGCGAAGCGGGAGATGGTGCCGCAGCGCTTTTCTCGCTCTGCGAACATTTGCACGCGGTCGCCGAACGCGAGCGAACCGAGGTCGTCTATCGCCGCCGTGAAGGGGTGGTGACGATCGCCACGATCGAGGCAGCGGTCGGAATATCGTTTGACTCCGTCGCCGTACCTGGGTTGCAAGCGGGCGCATTTCCAGCCTACTACGTGCCGCCCGCCTTTCTCTTCACGCCGAGCTACGGGCTCGCGGCGCGCGAAAATGCGGGCGGCGAAAAGAGCACGCGCGCGGCGAAGCACGCCTACATGACCTACCGCTATAAACTCCGCGAACGTCATATCGAGGAAGAACGCCGGCTCTTTGCGTTCGCCCGCTCGCGCGCGAACGCTGCGCTTCTGCTCACGGCTTCAGGGCGCCCGACGCGCGGAGTCAACACGCCGGAGTTTCTCGAGGAATTCCGACGTTGACGCTCGCACTCCGATCGATCGACGCGGAGAGTTATGCGCGCATCGTGCTTCCCTTGACGGCCCCGTTATGGGCCGCCGGTCGCGACTTCGAGAGCTACACGCGACAGACGCTCGAATTAGCTCGAAGCGGCTATGGACGAACCCACTATTCGACAATCGGCCTCTACGACGGCGCGCTCCTCTGTGCAAGTTGCAAGTGCTACGAGCGAGAGATCCGCCTCGGCGACCGAACGTTGAAGGCGATCGGAATCGGTGCGGTCTTTACTCCCGATGAATTACGGGGTCGTGGATACGCAAGCGCGATGCTGGCAGCGCTCATGGACAGAGAGCATGCGGTGGGGAGCGATGCGCTCTATCTCTTCAGCGATATTGCGCCGGCCTTTTACGAAGCATTGGGCTTCGTCGCGTTTCCATCGCGCGTCTTTTCGTTTCGCTCGGATGACCTACCGCACGCCCGAATGAGCATCAAACAGGCGACTCCGGAGGATCGTGCCGCAATTCGCCGGTTATTTTCGCGGCACGAACGCTCGCGTCCGTGGAGTCTCAAACGGACGCCGCTTTATTGGGAGTGGATCTACCTGCGGACGCGACACGGATCGGAGCATCCCGGTGACGATGCGCTCACGTTCGTCCTTCGCGAAGGCAGCCGTGTCGACGCTTTCGTGACGGGAGTCCGCAGCGCGGCGCACGATTCATTCATCGTCGACGAGATCGGCATTCGTGACGAACGCGAGCGCGATCTCATCGCTCCGTTCTTGCGCTCGGCGGCGGGCGACTTGCGCCGAATCGTCGGCTGGCTCCCTCCCGAACCGATCCGACGGATGCTTCCGCGCGGAACTATTCGTCGCCGAAAAGATGCGATTTTCATGGTCGCGCCGCTTACGCGAGCGGCGCACGCGTGGGTACGCTCGGCGAGCGGCGCAGGCAGCGGCGACGCGGTCTGGAGCACCGACCACATTTAGCGATTCCAGAGCGAAAGTTGCATCGACGGGCTCTCGCCCAGGGCCGCGACGCGCGTTCCCAGCAGACGTATCGGTGCTCCTTCGATTCGCGCGCGCTCCAGACAACTTCGCGCGGCGTGAAAAATCGCTTTCGCGGACTGCGTCGGCTCACGAAGGCTCGTCTGGCGCACGCGTAGCGAAAAATCGGCGAACTTTACTTTGATACCGACGGTGCGCGCCCACAAATGCTCTCGCTGAAGGTCTTCGGCGAGTTCGCGCGCCTGAAGCAACAGAAGGTCACGCAATCGACTTCCGTCGCTGACGTCGTACTCGAAGGTCTCCTCGGTGGAGATCGATTTCGTTTCGCTCGCGTCGCTGACGCTCCGCCGGTCTATGCCCATCGCAAAGTCGCGCATGCGCTCCCACGACGAGCCGAAGAGTTCGATCAGCGTCGATTCCTCGAGGGTGAGAATATCGGCGATCGTGAGGATGCCGCGCTCGTTTAAGCGCGCCTGTGTCTTTGGCCCAACGCCCCAAAGCCGACCGACCGAGAGCGGCGCAAGGAAGGTTCGTTCCTCGCCGGGTTCGACGGCGAGAAGGCCGTCGGGTTTCGCGAGATCCGAAGCGATCTTTGCGATCATTTTCCCGCTTGCAAGCCCCGCGCTCATCGTCAGCCCGCGTTCGCGGACGACCTCGGTGCGAAATTGTGCTACGAGCCGTTTCGCATCCTCGAACGGGATATCACCAAGATCGAGAAAGGCCTCATCGTGCGAAAGCGGCTCGAGAACGTGGCCGCGGGAACGAAGGATCGCGAAGATCTCTTTTGATTCGGCGCGATAGCGCTCCATCGTCGGCGGTACGACGACGAGTTCGGCGCAACGTTCGAGTGCTTGGTGGAGCGGCATCGCCGAGCGAATACCGAAGGGTCGCGCCTCATACGAGGCCGTCAGCACCACCGAGCGTCGATGCGCGCCGGCAACGACGAGTGGGCGCCCGCGCAATTCCGGGCGATCCCGGACGGCGACGCTTGCGTAGAAGGCATCGACGTCGAGATGCGCGATCGGCACGGGGCCTTAGGCGGCCTCTCCGTACAAGCGCAGGATCGTCGCCATGTTGCGGGCATCGTCGGCATCTTCGCCCGGTGTTTCGAGAATGGCAATCTTCTCTCGCAACTCGGCGACGCCGAAAAGCGCTCGAAATCCGCTCTCGCCGATTGCGCCCTCGCCGATGTGCCAATGGCGGTCGCGATTACCTCCCAGCGGAATCTGCGTGTCGTTGAGATGAAACATGCGCAGCCGGTCGAAACCGATCGTCCGATCGATTGTCTCGACGAAGCGCGCAACATCATCCTTCGTATCTATTTTATATCCGGCCGCCCACGCATGTGCGGTATCGATGCAAATACCCAACTGCGGGTGATCGACCGCGCGCAAGAACGCGCCGAGTTCGTCGAGCGTTCCCCCGGCAAGCGCACCGGCGCCCGCAGAATTTTCGAGCACCAGAGTCACCGAAGGTGGAATTTCGGAAAGCGCCTCTTTGAGCGCTGCAACGATTCCGGCAAATCCCGCCTCGCGATCGCGCTTCCCATACGAGCCGAGGTGGGTATTGACCAACGCAATGCCCGCCAGCGCGGCGACATGCAGATCGTGCTTGAGGAGATTTAACGAACCGCTAAAAATTCTCGGGTCTTCGCTTGCGAGATTGATGAGGTAGGGCGTGTGCGTTACCGCGGGGTCGAGGTTGCCGCGCGCCCGCAGCGCCGCAAAGGTTGCGAGCGCTTCGATCTTCGGAGTGGCCTGTCGGTAGGCGCGGGGATTGCTCGTAAATACCTGCATCGTCGTGCAGCCCAGCGCAACGGAGCGGTTGACGGCAGCTTCATATCCGTCGGCAAGTCGCATGTGCAGACCGAATCGCATGCTATTTCTTTTTGCGCGCGAGATAGAGATATTGCATGTAGGCGTGCTGAAAGCTGCCGATATCGGGGCCGAACTGCTCCTTGAATAGACGTTCCAACGTCGCGACGTAGCGACGAACCTGCTCTTCAGCGACGCCGGCATGCTCCAGGCGAGCACGTTCTTCGGCGACAAAGGCGGCGCGCGTCGTTACGAGTCGCCATTGGAGCACGCGCAACGTCTGGTCAACGAACGGAGATGCATAGAATTCGCGAAATCCACCGACGAGCGTCCCCGCAAGCGGATGAATATCGATCTCCCGCGCCGCTTCATCGCAGAGCGGGCGCACCGGCGAGCCCGACAACGCGTGCTTCCACCAAATCGCAATGCTCCCACCCGGCTTGAGGACGCGAAAGGCCTCGGCGAGCGCTTTCGTGCGATCGAAAAGGTGGAAGCCTTGACCGCAAAGATAAGCGTCGAAGCTCGCTGCCTCAACCGGCAATGCGATGACGTCGCCGAGACGCCACGTTGCCGTGGGATGCAACTGGCGCGCACGGTCGAGCACCTCGGCTTGCGTATCGATTCCGGTTACTGCGGCGCCGTTGTCGATGAGCGGCGCGCTCGCGTCGCCCTCACCGCAGCCGGCATCGAGAATCTTGCCGCGAATCGCGAGACCGAATTCGACCAACGCATCGTAGAGCGAGGTTGAATAGGATAAGGGCCGCGCGAGAGCCTCGTTCTCGACCGTCATTGCTCCGCTTCGCTCTCCTCCACGGATTCGGCGGCGCTTTGCTCTAACGTGGGCTCGGCATCTCCGGCGATGAGCGGCAGCGCAAGTTCGCGCGGTCGTTCGATCTCCACCTCTAAATCCGGTAGATCCTCCAACGAGTTCAATCCGAACGACTCAAGGAAGAGCGGCGTCGTTTTATATTGCATCGGTCGGCCGACAACTTCTTTTCGTCCCGCTTCGCAGATCAACGAGCGGTCGAGCAACGTATTAACGACGCTATCGGAATTCACGCCGCGAATCGATTCGATTTCACCCTTCGTCACCGGTTGCATCTGCGCGACGATGGCCAACGTTTCGAGCGCAGGGGACGAAAGCGTCGTCTTCGGAGGAAGCAAATACTTCTCAACGACCTCACGCGCAAAGGGCGCCGTGCCGAAGCGGAAACCTCCGGCGATGTTGCGCAGAACGATACCGCGCCCTTCGTAACGGTCGGCGATCTTCACCAGAGCGATATCGACGGCTTTTTCATCGGCGTTGACGATTTTTGCGATGCGGCGTTGATCGAGCGCTTCGCCTGCGACGAAGAGCAGCGCTTCGACCAACGGTTCGATTCGTTCGGCAACGGTGCTTAACTCTTCGCGTTCGCTGGCGGCCTCGGCAAGTGCCTCGGCTATAACGGTATCGGTACTCATGCAGGTGTCGTTTGTCCGTGATGGAGGGCGATGGTGATATCTTCGAAGGCGGATGGTTGTTCGATTCGAATTCGATTGCGACGCAACAGTTCGAGGACGGCGAGAAAGGTGGCGATGACGATTTCGCGCGTCATGCCGAGCTCATTGCAGAGAGCGGAGAACGTCGTGTCGCCACGTTCGCGCAGGCTTCGCACGATGTAGTCCATCTGCGCCAGGAGCGATATTCTCTCGCGCGCGATCGTGCGTTTCTCCGGCCGTGCGTTTTGCAGCATCGCGAGAAATGCGCGCGCGAGGCGGTCGGCATCGATGCGATAGCGTTGTTCGAAATCTCCGGTTGCATCGCCGCCTTCGCGATAAAAAACCGCGCTTGCTTCGCCCTGCCGCAGACGCAAGGCATCTCCGAGCTCGCGGTACTTCGAGTAGGCGATCAAACGGCGACGCAGCCGTTCTTCAACCTCTTCAGGCGACTCTTCACCTACCTCTGCGAGTTCGATCGGGATCGCCGGGAGCAGCGAGCGCGATTTTAAAAACACGAGCGTCGCGGCAATGACAAGGTACTCGGCTGCAACCTCGACATCGAGTGATTCCATCACGCGAACGTACGCCAGGTACTGTTCGGCGACGCTGGAAAGCGATACGGTGGCGATATCGAGTTGCTGTTCTTTAATCAGTCCGAGCAACAAATCAAGCGGCCCGTCGAAGACGTCGAGCCGCACGAGGCATGGGTCGGAACGCTCTGCGAGCGGGCTCTGGCTCAAGAGCTACGCTGCTCCATTGCCGACGCGAGCGCCGGTTCGAGTTCGAAGCTGCCGATGTGCTGCAGCGCCGATTCCAGTGCGAGATCGATCAAACGTTTTTCGTTGACATACTTGAGCATCTTCCGCGCCGCGGCGGCATCGAACCAACGCGCTTCATCGACCTCATGGTCGTGATTCTGCGGGTCGCCGGAAAGATAGCGCATGGAAAAAAACGTGACGCTCTTTTTGTGTTTGGCTTTGCCGACATAGAACCAGTACGAAATTTCGTTGAGCCGCCCGAGAATCTCACCCCAGCAACCGGTCTCTTCGCGCACTTCGCGAATCGCCGCCTGTTCGTTCGATTCGCGGTGTTCGACATGTCCTTTCGGCAGCGTCCAGACGCGCGGTGAACCGCGACCGATGAGCATCGCATCAAAGCCCGCGTCTCGACGACGAAGGAGAACCCCACCTGCGGAGACCTCGTACTTGATGCGCATCGCTGCCCTCATTCTTTGACGATTCGGGAGACTCATGAGGAGCCGCGGAACGGCCCCTTTCACCTCTCAGTATAGCCCCCGGCTCCAAGAAGCGCCTGCCGGGAGGCAACCCCTCTTTTGCCGAAAACTCGGCCTCGGTGGGGTCGAGTCCCATCCGGAGAGATCGCTCGCTCGTCTTGATATACCCATAGGGGTAGGAGTATAATAGCGACACGCCGTTAGGCAGGGAGGTATCCCCATGAACGCATCGAGCACCCCGAGTAGCGGGCTGCCAAGAATCGTTATTCTCGGTGCCGGATTCGCCGGCCACACTGCCGCACTTCATCTCTCGCGATTGGTTCGTTCCGAAGCGCATGTCACCGTCGTAGCGCCGCGCAATCGCTTCACGTGGTTTCCCAGCCTCATCTGGGTCGGAACGGGGACGATGTCCCCCGAGAAAGTGTGGTTCCCACTCGCCCCCGTCTATGAAAAGCTCGGCTTTGAATATATCGACGGTCGCGCGGAGAGTATCCATCCCGACGAACGTTTCGTCGAGGTGCGTCACGCGGACGGAAGCGCCGATCGACTCGCCTACGATTTTCTCATCAACGCTACTGGGCCGTACCTGAATTTTGAGGGTACGCCCGGTCTTGGGCCGAAAGAAGGCAACACGCAGAGCGTCTGCTCCGTCGAACATGCGCTCGGCGCACGCGATGCCTATCTCGAAAATGTCGCGCAGCTAAAAAAAGGCAGCCGCCGCCGTTTTGTGATCGGCGTCGGTCACCCCGGAGCAACCTGCCAAGGCGCCGCATTCGAATACATCATGAACGTCGACGCCGATCTACGTCGGCGCGGCCTTCGCGACCGCGCCGATCTGATTTGGCTCTCGAACGAACCCGCCGCGGGTGATTTCGGAATCGACGGGATCGAGGCGCGCGTCGGCGGCAAGGTCGTCACCGGATCGAGCGTCATCGAAGAGCTCTTCAAAGAACGCGGGATCACACCGATTCTCGCTGCCGGAGTAACCGGCGTCGGAAACGACGGGATCGCCTACGATCGCGTCGGCTTCGAACCCGCGACCTTGGAGTACGATTTCGCGATGCTCATTCCGCAATTCCGGGGCATCCCGATGAAATATATCGCCGCGGACGGAAGCGAGATCACCGACAAGATGACCGTTCCGAGCGGCTTCATGCGCGTCGACGCCGACTATACGGCAAAAGCGTACGACGCCTATAGCGCCGCCGATTGGCCCTCGATCTACCGCTCTCCGCTCTACGACAATCTCTATGCCGCGGGGATCGCTTTTGCACCGCCGCATCCGCTCTCCAAAACCCTGAAAACCGCGGCGGGAACAACGATCGTCGCAACGCCGCCGCGTACCGGCATGGCTTCGGGTATTATGGGGCGCACGGTCGCGCTCAATATCGCCGAGCAGGTCGCCGGGCACCCCGCAATCCATCACGAAAGCATGAGCGAGATGCCGGCGGCATGTATCGCGTCGATGGGACACTCGATTTGGAACGGATCGGCGGCATCGATCGTGATGATGCCGGTCGCTCGGGACTACGAACGATATCCCGAATACGGGCGCGACCTCGACCTCTGCGAGCTCGACGTCGGCCTCTCCGGTGCGTGGACCAAGCGTATGCTCCACGAAGCCTTTATGTGGAAACTACAAGCGAAGCCCGGTTGGGCGATGATACCGGAGTGATAGAACCATGAACCACTTTTTACGGAACTTTTGGCCCTACCAAATCTGGCGATTCATCCGCATGAATGCGAAGATGTATTCAATCGCCAAACATCAACCGGACTGACGCCAACGAAGATCGGGTTGACGAGCCGCTCGCGTCTCGTCAATCCGACCGACCACCGTGCGAACGGGCGCAGCCATAATACTCTGCGGGTCGCTCTTTGCCGTTTCGACGATTTCGCGCAAGGCCTCGATGAAGATATCGAGCGTCTCTTTCGATTCGGTCTCCGTCGGTTCCATCATTAAACACTCGGGAACGATGAGTGGGAAGTAGACGGTCGGGGCCATGTAACCACGGTCGAGAAGCGCTTTTGCGATATCGAGCGCGCGGACGCCGGTCTCTTTTTTGAGATCTTGCGCCGATGCGACGAATTCGTGTCGGCAGATCTCCGGGTACGGCGTCGAAAGAAACTCCGATACGCCGACGCGGAGATAGTTCGCGTTGAGCACCGCGAGCTGCGAGACCGATTTCAAGCCTTCGGCGCCGTTTGCGTAGAGATAACTCAACGCGCGGACGGCGTGCGCAAAATTCGACCAGAACGAACGCATCGGGCCGATCGATTTCGGACGATCGAAGTCGAGTTCGAAGCGCATTCCGTCCGACGGCGCGCGACGTAGGCCGGATTTTCCGTCGGGAATCGCACGCACGACGGGGGTCGGCAGAAAATCAACGAGATGCGCGGCAACTCCGAGCGGGCCGTGCCCTGCACCGCCGCCGCCGTGCGGAATCGTGAAGGTCTTATGCGTGTTGAGATGCATGAGGTCGAAGCCCATATCGCCGGGGCGGACGTTGCCCATGATCGCGTTCGCGTTCGCTCCGTCGTAGTACATCAGGCCGCCGACTCGATGCACCGCAGCGGCGATCTCGGCGATGTGATCTTCGAAGAGCCCCAACGTATTCGGGTTGGTCATCATGCAGACGGCGGTATCGTCGCCCAGAACTTTTTCGATCTCTTCCACGCTAACGCGGCCACGCGCGTCGGAGGGAATCGAGATCACCTTAAAACCGCACATCGCGGCTGACGCCGGATTGGTTCCGTGCGCCGTATCGGGGACGATAACTTTCGTACGTTTGCTTTCGCCGCGATCTTTAAAGTATTTCTTCGCGACCAGAAGCGCGGCGAGTTCCGCATGGGCGCCCGCCGACGGGTTGAGGCTGAAGGCGGCCATTCCGAAAACAGAGCTCAAGCTCCGCTCGAGTTCGTACATCACCGCAAGCGAGCCCTGTGCGAGATCGTCGGGAGTGTAGGGATGGAGTTCGCTAAATCCCGGAAGACTCGCCATCGCATCGTTCACGCGCGGGTTGTACTTCATCGTACAGCTACCTAATGGGTAGAAACCCAAGTCGATACCGAACGTACGTTGCGAGAGCTGCGTGAAGTGCCGTACGACATCGAGTTCGTTGTTGTCGGGAAGCGGAAGTTCCGTCCGCAAGAGTTCCTGCGGTAAATACTCCGTGTGCGGGCGCGAGCGCTCGACATACTCCGTCGCGCGGCCGGGCGCACCGGTCTCGAAGATGAGGGTGGGTGCGGAGCTATTAGCGGACGGCTGCGACATGAACGACCTCGCGAAGAGCGGCGGTGAGTTTTGCAATGTCACCAGTGGAAGTGAGTTCGGTGGCGGTCATAAGAATTGAATCTGCATATTCGGGGTAGAAGCGACCGAGATCGACGCCCCCGAGCACGCCGTGTTTTTGCAACGCGGCAAGCACTTCAGCGCCATTCCCGACTCGAACGACGATTTCGTTGAAGAACGGAACGTCGAAGCGCAGGCTCACTCCCGGCACGCTGCTGACGGCGGTCGCCAGCTCGCGCGAACGTTCGAGGTTCAATCCCGCAACATCGCGCAGGCCGCTTGCGCCCATGAGCGCGAGGTAGATCGTCGCGATCAGCGCGCAGTGCGCTTGATTCGTGCAAATATTCGAGGTCGCTTTTTCGCGCCGAATATGTTGCTCGCGCGCCTGCAGCGTTAAGGTGTACGCCTCTTGTCCGCGATTGTCGAGACTCCGGCCGACGAGTCGACCGGGAATGCGCCGCATGTGTTCGCCCGTTGACGCGATAAAGCCGACGTACGGACCGCCGTATGCGAGCGCAACGCCGAACGACTGCGCCTCCCCGACGACGATCTGGGCACCCCATTGCGCCGGCGAGCGCAACGCTCCCAGCGAGATCGCCTCGGAGATCACCGCGATCGGGACGGTGCCGCTCGATTCGATTGAAGCGCGCAGTTGCGGATCGATCTCGTCGATGACGCCGAAGAAATTCGGGCTCTGTAGCACGACTGCCGCATAGGTTTTCGCCTCGATTGCCGCGCGAACGGAGGCACCGTCGGTGCGTCCATCGGCGCCGACGGCAATCTCGTCGACCTCGACATCGAGGCCGCCGCAGTAGGTGTGGAGCACGGCGCGATAGCGCGGGTCGACTGCACGCGAAACCAAGAGCCGCTTCCGACCCGTCGCATTGATCGCCATAATCGAACCTTCGGCAAGCGCGGTCGCGCCGTCGTAGACCGATGCGTTCGCAATCTCCATACCGGTGAGCAGGCAGATATAACTCTGCCACTCATAGATCGCCTGAAGGTACCCTTGCGAAACCTCGGCCTGGTACGGCGTGTAGGCGGTGAGAAACTCGCCGCGCATCGCCAGCGCCGCAATCGCCGGAGGTGCGTAGTGCCGGTAGGCTCCCGCACCGAGGAACGAAGCATAATCGTCGGCCCGATTGCGCGCGGCCAAGGCCTTCATGCGCCGTTGGATCTGATATTCGGGCATCGCCGGAACAACGTCAAGCGGAGCCTTCGGAGCGATCTCCGGGGAAACCGCCAGCAACTCTTCGAGCGATCCGACGCCGATGCGTTCGAGCATCTGCGAGATCTCTTGCGGCGTATGCGGGGTATAGGCGCCCATCAGTCGTGCGCGATATCGGCGTAGGCGGCGGCGTCGAGCAACTGCTGTGTCTGTGCCTTGTCGCTGAGTTTGATTTTTATAAGCCAGCCCGAGCCGTAGGGATCGTTATTGAGCGCAGCCGGATCGCCGTCGACGGCAGTATTCACCTCGACGATCTCTCCGCCGAGCGGCGTGTAGAGATCGGAGACCGTCTTCACCGATTCGATGACGCCGACGTTCGAAAATTGTTCGACCACGGCTCCGACTTTCGGAAGTTCGACGAAGGTGATATCGCCGAGCGAGCCCTGCGCGAAATCGGTAATGCCGATCGTCGCGATCTCACCGTTCACTTTTGCCCATTCGTGTTCTTTGCTATAGAGCAGGTCGCTTGGAATATTCACCGGTCTCCCTTTCGTTCGGTTTTTTGGCGTTTATAAAACGGCATCGATACCACCGTGGCATCGTGGCGCTCGCCGCGCACTTCGACCTGGAGGTTCGTGCCGATGGTTGTGACGTCTTTTTCGACAAGTGCGGTCGCGATGTTGGCATTCCCGACGGCAGGAGCGATCGAGCCGCTGCGAATCTCTCCGACGCGCGCATCTCCGGAAAAGACCGGATAGCCTTCGCGCGCACCGACGCGTCCGGCCATCTTCAACCCGACGATACGCGGGAAGCGATCCCCTTCGAGTTGTTGCACGAGCGCCCCCTTACCCGTAAATTCCGGCTTGGGGAGTTTCAACGCCCAGGTAAGACCGGCCTGAACGGGGGTAATCTCTTCGGTCATTTCGTGCCCGTAGAGCGGCATACCGGCTTCGAGTCGCAGCACATCGCGCGCTCCGAGACCGCACGGGATAAGGCCCTCGCCTTCATGCGCGGCGAGCAGGGAGCGCCAAATCGCCGGCGCTCGATCTCCGGGAAGGAAGAGTTCGAATCCGTCCTCACCGGTATATCCGGTGCGCGCGAGCGTCACCGGCACGCCGTCGACCTTCGCCTCGGCGCAGAAATAATATTTGATCGTCGCGAGATCGATGTCGACGTGTTTTTGTAACATGCCGACCGCCGACGGGCCCTGAATAGCGATGAGGGCGGCGTCGCCGTGAAGGCTGCGCAACCGCACGTCGCCGCTTCGGTGCGCGTTGAGATGCGCCCACATTTTGTCGGCGTTACCCGCATTGACGACGAGCAACCAGCGGTCGGGGAGACGATAGAAAATCACATCGTCGTGCGCGCCTCCGTTTGGGTTGCAGAAAATATTATAACGCGCTTGGAACGGCTTCATCGTCGCAACTTCGTTGATGGTCAACCCATCGGCCCACGCCGCAACATCATTCCCCTCGAGGATGAATTGCCCCATATGCGAGAGATCGAAGAGTCCGGCGCGATGTCGAACGGCGTCGTGCTCTTTGAGAATGCCCGAGTACTGAACCGGCATGCTGAAACCGCCGAATGGAACCATGCGTGCATGCAGAGCCACGTGCTCTTCATAGAGCGCGGTCCGCCGTTCCGAAGTCATGCCTTTTGTTTCTCCTTGGGATCGGTGTTGAGGAAATTGAGTGTCGCATGGGCGACGACCGATTCGCCGCTCCGAACGAAAACCTCGCCGTAACAGATTCGCCGACCAGCGCGAATCACGCTCGCCTCGGCGATGAGATCGTGCGGGGCGAGCGCCGGAGCGAGAAAATTACACTGTAGCGAAACCGTCGTCGTGTTCTGCTCGCGTCCGTAGATCGAAGCGAGCGCGACGTAAAATGCGGTGTCACAGAGCGAGACGATCGCACCGCCGTGCACCGCACCGGTGCCGTTGGTCACCTCTTCGCGAAACGGCATGCGCAGCACCGCTCGCCCACGCTCGACCGAGTCGAGCTTGAGACCGAGAACCGCGACGAAGCGCGACTTTTCCTTCTCCCACGAATGGAAGTGGTAGCGCGACGACTCACTGGACACGGGCGCAGTGTACTCCCAGCGCGGCTCCTCCGCTACGGCTTTTGTGCCCCACCCAACGCTGCCATCGCCTCTTCATAGGCGCCGCGGAAGTTAAACGCGCCTCCATGCAGCCACTGCGCGCCGTCTACGGCGAGCGTTGCACCGCTAATCCACTGCGCTTCATCGCCGCAGAGCCAGAGCGCGGCGCGCGAGATATCCGCGGGCTCTCCGAGGCGCCCGAGAGGCACCGCCTTGCGGGCACGCTCTTCGATGTCGGCGACGCTCCACAGGTTCTTGTCGGTTCCCTCGGTGTGAATCGGTCCCGGCGCGATGCAGTTGGCGCGGATGCCGTAACGCCCCCACTCCGAGGCGAGCGTCCGCGTCATCGCCAGAACACCGGCCTTCGCACTCGCGGAATGAATCGCACCTGGCTCTCCGCTCCATGCATACGCCGCAATGATATTGAGAATGCTTCCCTTCGAGGCCTTGAGCATGTCGAAAGCGAGACGCGTGCAATTGAACGTTCCGAGCAGCACGATATCGACGACCGATTTAAAACCGTTCGGCGAGAGTTGCTCGGCCGGTGCGATAAAATTCCCAGCCGCATTGTTCACCAGCACATCGATCCGACCGGCGCGTTCGGCGATCTCCTTCATCACTGCTTCGATGCGCGCGACATCGCGCACGTCGGCAGCGAGCCCGAAGGCGCGGCCGCCGGCTGCCTCGATCGACTTCACAACGTCATCGAGTTTTTCTTGGCGACGCCCGATAACGCAGACATGCGCGCCTTCGCGCGCAAACGATTCGGCCATATCGCGCCCGAGGCCGCTGCCGCCCCCGGTAATGACCGCAACTTTGCCTTCATAACGAAGCCGACTCATGAAAACGTCTCTCCTTGCGCGGCGAGCATGCGCCGCAGATAGAGTGGAAGCGAGAATAGGCGACGGTGCGTCTGTTCATCGTAGAAAAAGCTCTCGCCGCTCAATTGCGCGCAATATGCGGCGATCTGCTGCGCGTCGAGCGCGGCGAGATCGACGCGATCGCTGCACGCCAAAAACGCCCACTCGGTATCGAAGGCCGGCACGTGGTGCGAAAAACTCGTGACGTGTCGGTAGTGGCGGCGGAGCGTTCGCGCCATCTTCGCGTGCAACGACGCATTATGAAAGGCGCTCGTGCTCGCCTGCAGCACGTAGATCCCGCCCTCGAGCAAGCGAGCCTTGATCGATGCGAAGACTTTCTCGTTAAAGAGGATGTTGCTTGGGCTATCCTCGAGCGGCTCGGTGAGATCGGAGATGATGACACCGAAGCGTTCTTTGCTCTCCTGCATGAAGGCGAGCGCGTCGCCGACGATCACGCGCGAACGAGGATTGTCGAACGCTCCATCGGCCCACTCCGGTAAATATTTTTTCGAGAGCTCGACGACGAGACCGTCGATATCGACCATCGTGACGCGCTCGACGTCGGGGCAGCGTAAGACCTCGCGCAACGTTGCGCCTTCACCGCCGCCGAGAATGAGCACCTCGCGGCGATCGTTCGCCGCGGCGAGTGCCGGGTGCACCAGCGCCTCGTGATAGATTTTCTCGTCGCCCTGCGAACTCTGCGTGTCGCCGTCGAGCACCAACATTTTGCCGAAGACCGGCGTTTCGAGTACGGCGATCTGCTGAAACGCCGATTCCCCGGAATAGAACAGTTTTGAAACGGCATGTTGGTGCAGTTCGGTCGGTGCAAATTCCTCGACGTACCAGTTCCAACGATCGGTCTTGGGCATAGCGGCGCGGGTTCGCTTCGCGCGCCCCCACCCCTCGGAGGAAAAGAAAGACCCTCGCCGCGAGGCGAGGGTCAACGAAAGCGTTCGGACGAGCTGCCTTGCTCGTGGGTTACCTACGCCGAGAGCGAGACCGCCTCGTGATCGCGGGTAACGACATGCGTGAACTGCGCGGCGCCGGATTGAAGGATGCCCCGCTTCACCTCGGTCGTCAGCATCGAGCCGGCACCGAGGACGCGGGCGGCATGCTCGCAGGCGAGCCAGGGATCGGTATGGTCGCCGCACGTGTAAAAATCCATCGCGGCATAACCGAGTTCGGGCCACGTGTGAATCGAAATGTGCGACTCGGCGAGTACGACGACTCCCGAGACCCCCTGAGGCTGAAATCTATGAAAGGCGACCTCCATGACGGTCGCTCGTGAAGCATTCGCCGCACCGATCATCATCTCGCGGACGGCGTCGACATCGGTTAATATACCGAAATCACACCCAGATAGTTCGCACACGATGTGCGTCCCAAGTGCCTTCAATTTCTGCGCGTCTCCTACGATTTCTCTGGGGGAATCCCACCTCCGGACTTCGTCGGCTGGCGTCTGTAGAATGCAGTCACGTCCCCGACCTTTCGACGAGCTCTTGCCGGCGCTGTTATGCGGTGCACGGGCGTCTCGTCGCGATGGCGCGTTAGGGCGCGCCCACCCTCAACCGTGACCCCGCGGCATCGAGGGGTCGGCCAGCATGATACCCCCTGCAGCACCCCCTGTAAAGAGGCTGGAGTGGCGCCCGAAGATTATGAAGTTCAGACTTCACTATCTTGACTTACCGGGGGCGCGACTCTATCTTGAAGGAATGGCGACCGAACTGAGGCCCGAGAACTCCCCCCAGGGGCTCCTGGAGGAGTATCGGCACGGCTTTCACGACTCCGAAGAGCACTACGTTTTTAAGTCCGGCAAGGGGCTGACGCGCGAGATGGTCGAGCGCATCAGCGCGATGAAGGACGAACCGGAGTGGATGCGCGCGTTCCGTCTGCGCGCCTTCGAGGTCTTCGAAAGCAAACCGATGCCGACGTGGGGCGATACCGCGCTGCTCTCCGAGATCGACTTCGCCAACATTCATTATTTCGTGCGCTCGACCGATCGCGCTGAGCAGTCGTGGGAGGATGTCCCCGACGACATCAAGCGCACCTTCGATCGACTCGGGATTCCCGAGGCCGAGCGCAAGTTTCTCTCCGGCGTCAGCGCGCAATATGAATCCGAGGTCGTCTATCATTCGGTAAAAGAGGAGCTCGAACGCGACGGCGTGCTCTTCTGCGATATGGACTCGGCGGTCAAACTCTACCCCGAGATCGTGCAAAAATATCTCTCCACGGTCATTCCGATCAGCGACAATAAATTTGCCGCGCTCAACTCCGCGGTCTGGTCGGGCGGTTCGTTCGTCTACGTTCCCAAGGGCGTCACGGTGGCGATGCCGCTGCAAGCCTACTTCCGCATCAACACCGAGAACATGGGGCAGTTCGAGCGCACGCTGATTATCGCCGACGAAGGCGCGAAGGTGCATTATATCGAGGGTTGCACCGCGCCGAAATTTTCAACGAGTTCGCTGCATTCAGCGGTCGTCGAACTGATCGCGCTCGACGGCGCGTCGATCCGCTACACCACGATTCAGAACTGGTATCGCAATATCTTCAATCTCGTCACGAAGCGCGCGATCGCGCGCAAGAATGCGACCGTCGAATGGGTCGACGGGAACATCGGTTCCCGCCTGACGATGAAGTATCCGGCGATCTATCTGATGGGTGAGGGCGCGCGCGGCGAGATTCTCTCGATGGCGTTCGCCGGCGAAGGGCAGCATCAGGACGCCGGTTCGAAAATCATTCACGGCGCCCCGAACACGACCTCGGTGGTGACCAATAAATCGGTCACCGCGCATGGCGGCAAGACGACCTACCGCGGGCTCGTCGAAGTGCTTCCGAACGCCCATGGCTCGAAGACCCGCGTGAAGTGCGATGCACTGTTGATGGACGATCTTTCGAGCAGCGACACGAAACCAACGATGAAGATCGACGAACAGTTCGCCACCGTCGAGCACGAGGCGAGCGTCAGCAAGATCGGCGAAGATCAACTCTTCTACGCGATGAGCCGCGGGCTCGCCGAAGCCGATGCGACGGCGATGATCGTCAACGGCTTCTTCGATTTCTTCATCAAAGAATTGCCGATGGAGTACGCCGTCGAGCTCAACCGACTCGTCAAAATGGAGATGGAGGGTGCGGTCGGGTAATGGCCGACCAACGCATCGCCGATTTCGCTTCGATCTCCCCCGGCACCACGCGACCGTATCGTCTCGACGGCGTCGAGATCTTGCTCTGCAACGTCGGCGGCGAGTTCTACGCGATCGAAGATTACTGCACGCACGACGGCGCCCCGCTCGATGCCGGAACGCTCGAAGGGCGCTGCATCGTCTGCCCGCGCCACGGCGCAACCTTCGACGTCACCACCGGCGAGGCGCTCACGCTTCCGGCGGTGATGCCGGTGCCGAGCTTTCCGGTCCGCCGCGAGGGCGACGAGCTCATCGTCGAGGTCTAAACTCGACCGCGGTCACGAGAGAGCCGCGGCGCCCGCACGTCGAAGGGGCGCGCCATGCTGCTGCTACGACGAACCGCTTTCACGCTCGCCGCTTTGCTCGGCATACTGCTTCTCACCGTCGCGCTCTACGCCGGGAATATACTTCTCGGCATGCACGCACACGCGCGCTACACCGGTGAGGTCACCGGGCTCGCTCTGAAAGCGCCGGTCCGCATCATGCGCGATGCGCGCGGCGTACCGCATATCGTCGCCGCGCATCAGAGCGATCTCTTCTTCGCGCAGGGCTACGTCGAAGGCGAGGATCGACGCTTTCAACTCGATCTCATTCGTCGCTTCGTGCTCGGGAAGCTCGCCGCCGTTCTCGGGCCGAGCCTGCTTCCCGTCGACGAGCGCTCGCGCGCAATTCCCGTCGCCGCGATCGTCGCGCGACAGTGGCGCGCGCTTTCACCGCGCGAACGATTGCTGTTGCAGCGCTTTGCCGACGGCGTCAACGCCGCCACGGCGCGCACGCCGCTGCCGGTGGAATTTCGCCTCCTCATGACGGCGCCGCCGAAGTGGACGCCGCAAGATTCGCTCGCGGTCGGCATGGCGACGGTGATCGAACTCACCGACACCTGGAACGATATCGCCGCGCGCGCCCCCCACGCACCGCTAAGCGATCCCTGTTACGACGCGCCGGTCACCGCCGGGCTCGCGGGAATCGCCGACCCGCACCGCTGCACGGCGGTCGCATTGCGCAAGACGTTGATCGCCGAATTCCGTGATCCGAAAGCCGCGCTCGGCAGCAACGAATGGGCGGCGGGCGCTGCAGAGACGCGCTCCGGGCGCGCATTGCTTGAGAACGATCCGCATCTGCGGCTCGGCATCCCCGGCGTTTGGTATCTCGTCGATTTGCGCGCTCCCGGCTTTCACGCCGCGGGCGCGACGCTCGCCGGAACGCCGGGGGTTATTCTCGGCCATAATGCCGCGATTGCGTGGGGCGCGACCAACGGCACCACCGCCGGGCTCGAGGTGTTCGACGCTCCTGCGACGTTGCCGCCTGGTCACTGGGTGCCCGAACGCATTCGCGTCCGTTTCGGGAAGAGCGCCACGGTGCGCTATTGGCGCGGCGCGCGTGAGTTCGGCGTGCAGATGCCCGCAGGCAATCTTATCCTGGTGCGTTGGCCCGCCTACGATCGCCCGGCCTCACCACTCCCGGCCTTCGACGCGCTCGACCGCGCGCCGTCGATCGCCGCCGCCTTGCAAGCGTTGCGCAAGTATCCCGGCCCGACGCAGAACTTCGTTCTCGCCGATACGCACGGAAACGCGGCCTACCAACTCGCCGGCGTTATCCCCGCCGATCCGCTCTGGGGGCGGCGTTTCCATTCCGGCGCGGCGTTGGAAAAACATTACGGGCTCGTACCGTTCGCGATGCTGCCGCACGTCGCACCATCGCGCACCGCCGTCCTCTGGACTGCGAACAACAAGATGTACGCTCCCGGATATCCGCTGCGTTTGAGCGCCCAGTTCGCGCCGCCCTATCGCGCCTATCGCATCGCAACGTTATTGCGCGCGCGCTTGCGCGCCGGCAAGAAATTCAGCATCGCCTATTTCGCGCGCATGGAGATGGATGTCTATTCACCGGCAGAGCTCGCATTCGCGCGTATTGCCGCACACCACGCGTGGCGGCGGAACGTCGGCGCGGAGGCGCGCCTGCTCGCCGCACTCCGCAGTTGGAACGGCGAGGTTGCGCCGGATTCGCGCGGTGCCACCGCGGCGGTCACGTTACGGCGCGCGCTCGTGCAATTGACGGGGCAGCCGTTTATGACCGAGGCGATGAGCGAACGTTTGGGCGCGACACCCGAGCTCGGCAACGCGCTGCACCTCGCTGCACGCGAACGAGGGAAGCTCGTTCCCTGGAGCGTCGCCGGAGCGGTGACCGTCCGTCATCCGCTCGCTGCACTCGGCGCGCGTTTTCTCGACGGCTCGCGCTTCGCCGGCGACGGTGACGGCTTCGTCATTCACGTACAGCGGCAAGGCTTCTCGCAGAGCTTTCGCGCGATCTGGGAACCCGGCGATTGGAATCGCGGCGGGATCACGATTCCGCAAGGCGAGTCGGGCGAGCCCGGCAGCCCGTGGTACACCGACGAGTCCGGCGCTTGGGTTGCCGGGAAATTGCTTCCCATGCCGTGGAGCCGCGCGGCGGTGCGCGCCGCGACGCGATTCACACTCACGCTCGCGCCCTAGCGACAATCATGTAGCGGCACAACGCAACCAACTCGCGTACAATACCGATGCGCAAGCAAGCAGCGCGCAACCGCATCGACCGGCAGAGCAAGGAAGCAAGATTCGCGAACGAGAGCAACGTCGACTGCGCGAAATTCGTTCTTGAAATATGAGGTAATATCATGAAGAACGCACGAGCACACCTCGCAATCGCCCTCCTGCTCGCATCAGCAACGACGACCGCGATGGCCACCCCCATCAAGCACCCAATCCGCATTGCCGAGTGCCGACCCCAAGCGGTCGGAAGTGCGATGTGGTCGTACTCCGATGGTTTCTTTCCCAACTATCCATATATCTGGAGCGACGCTTTCGGAGGCATGTTCTATCGGCCGCCGATTCGCAGTTCTCCCCTTCTCTCCATCGCCTACGTGAATCAAACGCACCGCACGATGAAAAAAATCGAGTTCGGTCTCCTCGCGAGAGGCAGGCTCGTTGCGGAGGTTCGCGATCTCGGCACCTTTTCGCCCGGAGCGATGATCCGGCACCAATTCGGACTGAGTCGTAACGTCTTCCCGCTCGGCACGAGTTTCTCCAGGTGCGTACCATTGCGCATCGCCTTCAAAAACGGCGCTACCTGGAAAAATCCGCATCTGCGGCAGCTGCATCGAAGCATCTTCGCGCGCGGCTAAAGCCGAAGCGCCGCAAACCAGGCTCACGCGAAAACCTCCTTGCGCTCTCACGGTAGTACGCACGTAGCGCGACCGCGACGAAGAGCAGGCTACATCCGACCAACCAAAATGCGGCGAGCGGCCACGCTTCGCTCGCCGCAGCGTACTGCATCGTCGGCAATCATCGCGCGCTCACCGTCGCCGGTAACGCGTGCGCGAGAAAGCGCCAGATCGTCTTCCACGCACGCTGTGCGGCGGCGGCATCGCCGGCCTTGGTTCCGCCGAAATCCATCACCATTCCGCCGATCGGCGCCGAGACGACCGCCGTTTGCGGCCCGTGCATGGCGAAGAGAAAGAGATGTCCGGCATCGGGATACACGATGCTCCGATCTGCATAGTGGTGGTGGTGTGCCTTGAGATAGGTCATCGCCATCGCGCACTGTCGCGGTGAGTTCCACATGAGATCGTCGGCGCCGGCAAGGCAGAGCACCGGCCCATCGATGCGATCGAGATGAAAGAACGATTTGCGCACCTGCGCGGGATCGGCGTCGAGCGAGAGATCGTAGAGACGGCGGAGAACGAGCGGCCCTCCGTGTTGAAGCTCCGTGCCGATCGCAGCGGCCGCCGCTTGCGAGACGGGAACGCACGGTAACGGCTTGCCGCGATAGCTCCACGAGCAACCTGAGGGACTATCGTTCGCGCCGAGCCCCACGAATGCAACCGGCGAGGGAACGTCGGCGACGACGGCTTTAATGGCGGGATAGGTGGACGCCGCGAGCAGCGCGAGTTCACCACCTTTCGATCCGCCGAAAATGCCGATCTCGGCCGGATTGACGTCTTTTCGCGAAGCTACGGCGCGCTGCGCACGACCGATCGTCTCCACCGGAACGTCAACTAAGTACTTTGGGAGCCCCGGCAACCCGAAATATGCGACGGTGACGGCGACATAGCCGTGCGCGGCGAAGAGCGGCGCGATCAGCGGCATCGTGGAGTTTCCACCCTCGGAGCCGCCGAGGAGCAGCACCGCCGGGTGACGACCGGGGCTCGACGGCGCGCAGATCGTGCCGATAAACGGACGCTGAATGTTTTGGCAACTTGCTGTGCCTGGTGTCGCCGTCGCCGGCGCCGGCGTCGGCGAAGCGGCCGACGCGATGGACCAAGCGAGCACGCCGGTGGTAGCGGTGATGATGAGCGCTACGAGGTGTTTCATGACTCCACCGCCTTTTCTAAAAGTGCTTGCAATGAATGGACGTGAGCGATCGTGCGCTCGCGACCGAGCGCGGTGAGATGATAGCGTGACTGCGGGCGACGGTCGACGAAACTTTTTTCTTCGTCAACATAGCCGCTCTCAACGAGTTTTCCAAGATGCGCGCTGAGATTACCTTTGGTCGCGCCGACCGATTTTTGCAAGTCACGAAAACTCGCCCACTCCGAAGCGAGGAGATCTGCGACGATCGCCAGCCGAATCTTCGAAAGCAAGAGATCGTCCATTAGGTGGCATCACGCGATGCAGCGAACAGTTCGACGGCGCCGAAGCCGAAATACTCGTGGCAAAAAAGATTCGGACCGAAAATTTCGATGACAAAGATGACAAAGACGAAGAGCGTCACCCCCATTGCAACTCTGAGAACTGCGAATAATTCACGTTCCAACAACGTCAGCCGCTCGTTGCACTCGCATCGCCCCAGCCAGAGCGAGAAAGCAACCGCGAGCAACCCCGCAACGCCGGCGATTCCAATGCCCTGGATCGCTTCGGCGATCCCCCAATACTCCGCCCCGACCCGGAGGCGCTGCGATCTGCGTTCGACGATCCGGTCGAGCATCGCCAGATGCTCGCGAGCCTCGCGCTCTCCGATCATGTTTTCTCCGTTTGCAGACTAGTTTGTATTTCAGACTAATCTGTTATATAAGATTGCCCCCAGGGCGTCAACCCCTCTCTGGGTCGTTGACAGGGCCCGGGCTTCGGAGTAAAGTCCCATGAGTTATGTACGCAGTTATCGAGAGCGGCGGTAAACAGTACCGCGTTGCTGAAGGCGATATTATT